>JBBSUL010000090.1:0-14533 GCA_038234375.1 Solirubrobacterales bacterium
GTCCGTGGCTTTGCGTCCCACCCTCACGGATGGTTTGCCTCTGCACCTTGGGGACTGGCTCACACCCCCCATCGGTGAACCCACCGCCGACCTTGAGACCGACCCACCTGATCCTGGGCCCAGTGGACGTTTGTACTAGGGGAGCCACCCCAGCCGCAAACGCGCCTACTTCTCCTCGCCAGCCGCCTCGCGGCGGGCCGCCTGGGCGTCGTGACCAGCGATGAGCTCGCCGGTCCCGTCACACCACGCGCACGTGACACTGTGCGGCTCGCCGCCCAGCTTGGACACGAGCCGGCCGCTACCACGACAGGGCGGGCACGGCTTGGGTTCGGCGGCTGCGGTCTGATCGGTCACGTTTGGCGGACCCTAGCGGCCTGGACGTCCGGCGGGCTCAGGTCTACCCACTATCGGGGAACGCGGCGAAACAGCCGATAGGACCGGTGTGGAGGCCGTCCCATCAGCACACCGCCCCGCAGACGAGGGGTTCACGATCATCGAGGTCATGGTCGCGATGATCATCCTGCTCGTCGGCGTCCTGGCCATGACGCAGTTCATCACGACCGGCCTGGCCAGCACGCAGCGCACGACGGCGCGCGAGCAGGGCACGAACCTCGCCCGCGACCTGCTCGAACGCAGCCGGCAGGTCTCGTATGACAAGACCATTCTCGGCCTCGCCCCCGAGGCCCTGCGCGCCGCGCTCCCCGACGCCGGCGCGCTGAGCGGCTCGAGCTTCACCGTGCGCCGGCGGAACGTGAACTACGCCGTGACGGTGACCGCGTGCTCGATCGACGACCCCAGCGACGGCGCCGGGGTCGGCAACGCGACCTTCTGCCTCCCGCCCAGCGGCACCCCCGGCGACCCTTCCACCCCGCCGCCCCCCGCGGCCGCGGTCAACGTCCTCGGCATCGCCGTCTCCGCGGGCGGCAGTCTGCTCAACACGGTCTGCAGCGCGGTCGGCAACCCGGCGCTGCTCAGCACGCTTTCCTCGGCGGTGAGCACGATCACCCCGCTGAGCGCTTGTCCGAGCGCTCCCTCGGGCACCGTCGCCTTCGACAACCAGCCGGACGACCTGCGCCGGGTGCGCGTCGACCTGGCCTGGACGGAGCGTGGCCGCGCCGAGAGCCTGACCCAGAGCACGCTGCTGACCAACCCGCTATCCAACGACTGCCCGATCACGACCCCCGTGGCGCCGGACACCCTCCCCGCCGGCTGCCCCACCCCCACCTCATGAGCCACCATGACATGGGCCAGGACGACGGCTTCACCCTCATCGAGCTCGTGACAGCGATGACCCTGTCCCTCATCGTGCTCTTCGCCACGCTGCAGACGCTGGACGCCTTCAACTCCAGCGCGTCTCAGCAGACGCGCGCCACCGACGCCAACGACAAGGCGCGCTCGACGATGGACCGGATCGTCGACGACTTGCGCGGCGCCGCGATAATCCGCCGCGCCACGGGGACCGACCTCGTCTACTCCGTGGCCCAGGCCGGCGGCACGATCCGCACGGAGCGGCTGTGCGTCGCACCGGGGCCACCTTCGACCCTCAATCGGGCGACGGTCACCGCGGCCACGTACACCGCGTCGACCGCGGTCTGTGGCGTCGCCGACTCCGGCTGGACTTCCGGGCGGGTGGCCGCCCTGCCGGCAACCACCACGACCGCCTTCGCCTATGCACCGGCCTCCGCGGCCACGACCGCCCAGATCAGCACGGTCGGCCTGACCTTCAACGTCGACGCCAGCGTCGGCGGTCGCACCGCCAGCAGCACGCTGCGCGCCAGCGCGACCCTCCGCCGGGTCGCCGGGCAACTCGCCATCGATGGTGCCGACATCCGTGCGACCTGCGACTCGCAGGGCGCACTGCTGTCCCTCAACCTCGGCGTCGCCAAGAGCATCACCAACCCCGACGGCACCCCCGGAACGCTCAACGTGACCTACGCGACGACCGGCGGGATCACCCTGGGCAGCGGCACGGTGACCGACACGGCTTCACCGCCGGTCCGGATCCCCAAGGGCATCACCAACGTCATCGCCAAGGTCACGGACGCCGCCGGCGTGACCAACACGATTCAGACGACGGTGACCTGCACATGAGGCGTCCTCTGCCCACCGGCGACACCGGATCGGCGCTGATGACGGCGCTGCTGAGCACGCTGGTCATGCTCGCGCTCGGCTTGGCGCTCTTGGCCATCGTGGACACGCAGGCCAGCCAGTCGGCCACCGAGCGGACCCGGGACCGCGGGTTCAACTTCTCCGAATCCGTCCTGACCAGCGAGGCGTTCGTCCTCGGCCGCAACTGGCCCGCGGCCAAGGCCACCTCCGGGTCGGGCACGATGACGGCCCCGGTCGAGATGGCCTGCTCGAACCCGGTGTCTGCGATCGCCGCGACGCTCGGGACCGCGCCGCCCACCGGGAGCGCAGCCGCCCGGCTTCAGCCCAACCTTGAGGCGACCTACAGCGGCACCGCCTACGCGGGCGCGACGTGGCAGGTGAACCTGTGCGACGACACGGGCGGCAGCCCGGTGTGGAACAACGCCACGCTCACCAACGGCACGGTGAACTGGGACAAAAACGACAACCAGCTCATGTGGGTGCGGGCGCAGTCCAAGGTGAACGGCCGCACACGCGCGGTCGCCGGCCTGGTCAAGGTGCGGACCGAGAGCGTCTTCAACAGCAAGTACGGCCTCGTGACCGGCGGGATGACTGACGACCTGGGCAGCTCGATCAACTCGCTGAGCGCGAACGCCCTTGGCGGGGTGCTCGGTCCGTTGCTCGGGACCACGCCGACCGTCGCGCCCGACCCGAGTGCCACGACCACGCCGCCGTCCTCCGGGGTCACCGGCCTCAGGTGCGGGGCAGCTGACATCAGCCTCATCCCGGCCTCCACCTGCCTGGCCGGAACGATCGGCGCCGCCGGCGCCCTCCCCGTCATCAATAGCCTGCTGACGAACGGGACCGTGGAGCAGTTCCCGACGACGTCGACCACGAGCCAGGCCAACATCGACCAGCTGCGCTCACAGGCCGTCAACACCAGCACGTACTACACCTCGTCGTCCGGGGGCTCGACCCCCGCCTCCGCGCCGGCGTGCACGTTCACGACGAACAGCGGGACGCGCGGACCGGACACTGTCGTGTTCATCGAGAAGGTCGGCACCGGCGACCAGTACTGCGTCGTCGACGTCAGCTCCGGGGTCAAGTGGAAGGCGCTGGTCATCGGCAGCGGCCGCGTCATCCTGCGCGGCAACAACACCAAGACCGGCACCCCCGGGTTCACCACGCTCGACGCGCCGCAGGTGAACACGTTCACGGGTGTCGTCTACGCGCTGAACCGCCAGCGCCTGCCGACCGGTGAGGGCGGCCTCGGTCTCGGCGACGCCGCCGCTCCCGGTCGCGAGGTGGTCCGCATCGAGAATGGGGCCCACGTCAAGGGCGGGGTGAACGCCGACGGCCGCAGCGCGAAGGTCGGCGTCTACCCGCCGCCGATCACCATCAACACCAACGCACTCGTCGACACGCTCATCCCGTGTCGTGGTCCACTCGACCTCGTCAACTGCACGTTGAACGCGACGGTCAAGCTGCTCGGCGGGGTCCTCGCGATCGTCGATCGTCTCGTCCAGGTTGTGGGCCTGGGCGCGGTGACCGGCGCCATCCTCGACCAGGCGCAACCGCAACGGACGCCGTACGGGTCGGCGATCGTGGCCGACGTCGCCGCGATCAAAAGGCTGAAGGTTTACGGGGCGTCGGCGGTCAACCCCGGGACCTTTCGGGACCTCAACCCGACGGGCTGACGGGCTCGGTCTCGGCGACCGGGCCACCTCCCGATAGGACCGCAGACCAGCCGGGCTCGACGGCGGACATACCGCTCCAGTGGACGGGAGCAATCTTGGTCAACTCGACGTGTGTACCACCAACGCGGTACACTCGACCGGTGGCAACGGCGAACCCCCGCATCCAGGTGACCGTCGACGACGAGCTCGCGCGAGCGCTGGCCCGCGTCGACGCTTCCCCGGCCAGCCGGTCCCGCCTGGTCCGTGACCTGGCGCTCCGCGGTGCGGAAGCGGTGCAGCAGGAGCGTGCTCGGTCGGACGAGGCGCTCACCGTCCTGCTTGAGATCGCCGACGGCGTCCGTGACTACGACCTTGAGGCGGCGGCCGAGGTCGCGTCACGCCGCGGCGACCGCCTGCCGTGAGACCGTACGGGCCGGGCGTACCGCTGGTGGTCGACACCTCGGCCTGGGTCCGCCAGCGCGATGCGGTGGTCACCGAGCGGTGGAAGGCGACACTACGAGCCGGCCTGATCGCGGTCTGTCCCGTCGCCGCGCTGGAGATGCTCGCCGGCGCGCGCGACGAGGACGCCTTCGTCACCCTGCAGCGCGTCCTCGGCGGCCTCCCCCAGGCCCCCGTTACCGCGTCGGTCTGCGACGCCGCGCTTGGCGCGGCGCGCGATCTGCGCGGCAGCCGCCGGCTGCCGGCTGCGGACTACCTCATCGCCGCCGCGGCGGCCGAGCGCGGGTTTGGGGTCCTGCACCTCGACAGCCACTACGACACCCTCGCGTCCGTGCTGGGCTTCCCGAGCGTGCGGATCGACCGTGACTGACCACGCGACGTGAAGCACTGCTCATCCGCCTTCGCATCAGTCCGGCAGCAGCGTCAGGTGCTCGCGGTGCCGCGGACGGACGACCGCAAAGTCACGGCGGTCCAGCGTGGCGACCTTGGGCTCGTCGAGCTCCTCGCACGTGGCGATGACGCTGGCGTCGACGAAGCCCAGGTCGAGCGCGGGGTACTGCTGCTCCAGCTCGGCCGCCCGGCGGACCACTGACTCGCTGATCGGATGCAGGCGGTACCCGCCGGCGGCGATGTCCTCCACGAACGCCTGCCACGGGGCCGGCCCGTAGAGCTTGAGCAGCCAGTAGTCGACCTCGACGAGCACGGCGGCGGGGACCACGAGGTCCTCGCCGACGTCATCGACCATCGCCACGCAACGTCGATGGGCTGGGTCCGCGGCGTCCAGCAGCGCGACGATCGGCCCGGTGTCCAGGACGAGCGCCACTAGCCCGGGCGTCCGCCGCGACGCGCCGGGGCGTGCTCGTCGTCGGCGATGGCCTGCGTGGCCCCGCCGTCCCCGCGTACGATGCCGAACCGCGGGGCGCGCCCGGCGCGCAGCCGCTGAGCCTCGTGCTCGACCGCCTCGCGCAGGACGTGGCTCAGCGGAATACCGCGACGGCGGGCCTCCTGCTCGAGAAGGGCGAGATCGTCGTGGTCGGCGGCGACCGTGGTGCGGCGGGTAACCATGAATCAGATGCTAGCATCAGACGATTGGACGGCTCGCGGTCTTCCCCCCGCGACGCTCTACCCTCGCCAGGCGGGCAACGGACCCCGCTAACGCCTGGTCCCGTGCCGTCACCCTCCCCCGCCCCCACCGTCCCGTCGCGCCTGCACGCCCTGGACGGCCTGCGCGCCGTCGCGGCGCTGAGCGTCGTCGTCTACCACGCGTGGCTGTACACGCTGCCGACCGTGACCTCCAGCGCGCGGGAGACGACGGGCGACTACGTGATGCACGAGCTGCGCCTGGGCCTCGTGTTGTTCTTCGTCCTCAGCGGCTACCTGCTGTACGGACCGTGGGTGCGCACCGCGCTGACCGGCGGCAGGCGGCCGTCGACGCGCGGCTACGCGATCCGGCGGGCGGCGCGGATCCTCCCGGCCTACTGGGTGGCGATCGTCGGGTCGTTCGTGCTGCTGTGGCCCAACGACGGCAACCCTGGGGTGCGCCTGCCGCCGGCCGAGGACCTGTGGCGCTTCGGCGTCTTCGCGCAGAACTACTGGACCGACACGCTGCTCAAGCTCAACGCGCCGACGTGGACGCTGGCCGTCGAGGCGACGTTCTACCTCGTGCTGCCGCTGCTCGGGGCGCTGGCGGTGTTCGGGCGCCGGGCGGGGGTCATCGCCGCCCCGGTCCTGTTCCTGGCGCTGGGCTTCGCCTACAACTACGTGCTGTCCGGCCGGACCGGCGTGGCGCCGCCGCTGTCCAAGGTCCTGCCGGCGTACGCGCCGTACTTCGCCCTCGGGATGCTCGCCGCCGTCGCCGCGCACGGCCGGACGTTCACGCGCGGGGCGATGTGGACGCTCGTCGCCGCCGGCTGCGTGCTGGTGATCGGCGACGCCTTGTGGGCGGCCGACAACGCGACACGGGGCTCGGGCGCGCGGTCGCTGCGGATCTGGCGGGACGTGCCGGCGGCCGCGGGCTTCGCGCTCGTGCTGCTCGGCGTCGGCGCGGCCGTGCACCCGCCACGGCTGCTGCTGACCCGGTTCATGGTCTGGGTCGGCGAGCTGTCCTACGGCGTCTACCTGTGGCACGTCCCGCTGCTCCTCGTCCTGCGCGCCAACGGCCTGCTGCCGCTGAACACGCCGGGCGCGGTGCTCGTCGTCCTCCCGCTGACGCTGCTGGTGGCCTCCGCGAGCTGGCGGTGGATCGAGCGCCCCGCCCAGGACTGGAGCCGTCGTGTCGCCTCGCGGGGCTCGGCCCGCCGGGCCGCGGCGCTGGACCGGGCGAGCGCGGCGGCGGCTCCGTAGCGGCCGATGGTCGGACGCTACGCGCCCAGCCCCAGCGGGGACCTGCACCTCGGCAACCTGCGGACCGCGCTCATCGCCTGGCTGCAGGCCCGGGCGGCGGGCTCGCGCTTCGTGGTCCGCGTGGAGGACCTGGACGCCGGGCGCTCGCGGGAGCGCTTCATCCACACCCAGCTCGAGGACCTGCGGGCGCTCGGGTTGGACTGGGACGGTGAGACCGTGCGCCAGGGCGCACGGGCCGACCGGTACGAGGAGGTGATCGACGCCCTGCGCGACGACGGCCGGCTGTACGAGTGCTTCTGCACGCGCGCGGAGATCCGGCAGGCCGCGACGGCTCCCCACGGCCCGGGCGCGGAGGGCCACTATCCGGGGACGTGTCGGCGGCTGACGGCGGCCGCCCGTGCGGACCACGTCGCGGCGGGGCGGCGGCCGGCGCTGCGGGTGCGGGCGGACGGGGCCAGCGCCACGATCGAGGACCGCCTGGCCGGCCCGGTCACCGCCGTCGTGGACGACTTCGTCGTGCGCCGCGGGGACGGGACGCACGCCTACAACCTCGCGGTGGTCGTCGACGACGCCGACCAAGGCATCGAGGAGGTCGTCCGCGGCGACGACCTGCTGGACACCACGCCACGACAGGCCTGGCTGGCCGGCGAACTGGGCCTCGCCGGGCCTGCCGCCTACGTCCACGTCCCGCTCGTGCTCGGTCCCGACGGCACGCGCCTGGCCAAGCGCCACGGAGCGGTGACGCTGCACGATCGGCTCGACGCCGGCGAGAGTGCCGCGGACGTGCTGCACGCGCTGGCCGCCACCCTGGGCCGCGCGGCCAAGGCACCCGTGCCGGAAGCCGCCGCGGACCTACTGGACGGCTGGGACCTGGACGCGCTTCCGCGGAAGCCCATGCCCTTCGCCGCGCTCGGGCTCAGCTGACGTCGGCCCCACGCTTACGGGTGGAGCCTCGATGTCGCATGTCATCACTCAGCCTCCACCCAGCCGACACCGCCGGCACCGACCGCGGTCCGTGGAGCCTCATTGCTGCATGACAGCACTCAGCCTCCACCCAGCCGCCGACGGCGGCGAGCACGTGAACCCAGACTCACCATGTGACGACCATCGGGCCCATGGCGCGCACGCAGACGATCGTGCAGCTCAACGACGAGCTCCTGGCGGAGCTCGACGCCCTCCGCGCACGGACGGGGAACCGGTCGCGCGCGGAGGTCATCCGGGAGGCCGTCGAGGGCTACCTGGCCGCACGCGGCGGTGAGGACGTCGACGCCGCGATCGTGGAGGGGTACACCCGTATCCCCTCGAGCGAGGACTTCGGGGCCCTTGAGGCGGCGCGGGCGTCGATCCTCGCCGAGCCGTGGGACCGGCCCCGTGAGCCGGCGGACCCCGGCGCGCGGTGAGGTGTGGTGGTAAGCGCTGTCCGCCGCCCGGGCGCGCGTGCCCGCCGATAGGGTCAGGTCCTGCATGAGCGCTGACACCGCCGCCATCGCCGACCGCGCCCGCCAGACCGGGCGGCTGGGCATCGACACCGAGTTCATGGGCGAGGGCCGCTACCGCCCGCTGCTCTGTCTCGTCCAGGTCGTCACCCTCGACGAGGGCGGTGAGTCGCAGGTCACGATCCTCGACCCGCTCGACGAGGACAACGGCTTTGACCCGGCGCCCCTGGCGCAGGTCCTCGCCGACCCGGACGTGCAGATCGTCTTCCACGCCGGCCGCCAGGATGTCGCGATCCTGCGCCGCTGCTGGGAGACGAGCGTGACCAACGTCTTCGACACGCAGGTCGCCGCCGGGTTCGCCGGCCTGCGCGCCCAGCTCGGGTACGAGCCGCTGCTGAGCGAGACCCTCGGCGTGCGCCTGCAGAAGTCCGCGAGCTTCACCAAGTGGGACGCGCGCCCGCTGTCGGACGAGCAGGCCGCCTACGCGCGCGAGGACGTGCTGCACATCCTGCAGATCGCCGACGAGCTGCAGCGGCGCCTGCAGGCGCTGGACCGGCTGGACTGGGCGATCGAGGAGTGCCGCTTCCTGGAGTCGATCACCGACGACCGTGACGTCGACGCGCTCCTGGAGCGGCTGCCGCGCTCGGGTGGCCTGGACCCCGGCGTGCGGGCCGTCGCGCGGGAGCTCGTGGCCTGGCGGGAGGCGACCGCCCGCGACGGCGACCGCCCCGTCTCCGGCGTCCTGCACGACGCCGCGCTCGTGGAGATCGCCAAGCGCAAGCCCCGCTCCATGGAGCGCCTGTCCCAGATCCGCGGGCTTCACGAGGGCATCCTGCGCCGGCGCGGCCCGGCCATCCTGGAGGCCGTCGCCCGCGGCCGCGAGCAGCCGGGCATCCCGTCCGACGCCACCCGCGGAGCGGCACCCGACGTGGGCGACGCGCCGCTCATCGCCCTCGGCGAGGCCCTCGTCCGGGCTCGCGCGCTGGAGGCCGAGCTGGCCTACGAGCTCCTGGCCGCGCGCGCGGACCTGCAGAAGATCGTCGTCGCCGTCCGCGACGGCCACGACGAGCCGGACGTGCGGACGCTGCAGGGCTGGCGACGCACCGTGGTCGGCGCGGAGCTGCTGGCCCTCCTGCGCGGCGAGCGGACGCTGCGCGTCGGGGACAATCGCCGCATCGCCATCACCGAGTAGCTACTCTCGCCGTGCCGCGGGCTGCGATCGGCCTCCGTCGTGCCCATACTCCACCCATGCGCCGCCTCCTGACCCTCACGCTGCTGCTGACGCTCGCGTCGACGGCAGGAGCACAAGCCAAACCGCTTCTCGGCATCGCCGACCAGAAGCCCGAGACCTTTCTGGACAGCAGGCTGACCGACCTGCAACTCGGGCACGCGCGGCTGTACGTGCCGTGGGACGTCCTCGACGACCCGCGCGCCCTGGCGGCCACCGACGACTGGCTCGCGAACGCCCAGGCGGTCGGGATGGAGCCCTTGATCACCATCGCCGGCTCGCGGCTCGCCGACCGGCGCGGCTTCACCCCGGGGCCGAAGCGGCTGGTGGCCGAGTTCAAGCGCTGGCGCGACCGCTGGCCGGGGCAGATCAACACGGTGTCCACCTGGAACGAGGCCAACCTGGGCAAGAAGCCCGAGGTCATCGCCCGCCTGTGGCTGGCGCTGCGAGCGTCCTGCCGGGGCTGCACGGTCCTCGGCGCCGACCTGCTGGACGAGCCGCGGGTCACGCAGTGGACCAAGCGCTTCGTGAAGGCCGCGCGCCGCCGCCCCGAGGCTTGGGGCCTGCACGCCTACATCGACGCCAACACCTTCTCCACCCGGGCCACCCGGACGTTCCTGAAGACCGTCAAGGGCGACCTGTGGCTGACCGAGACCGGCGGCGTGGCCGACCGCGCGCGTCCGGTCTTCCCGTTCGCGGGCTGCGGTATCGAGCACCAGACGAAGGCCACCGCCTTCCTGCTCACGCGGATCGCCAGGGTCTCACCCCGGATCAAGCGCATCTACCTCTACAACTGGGACGTGGGCGACGGCAACGGGAGCTTCGACGCCGCGCTCGTGGACGGACCCGACAAGGAGCGCCCGGCGCTGAACGTCGTGCGCGCCTACCTGGGGCTCCCGCCGTCCCAGAACCCGAAAACCACGGCGCTCGCCCGGGAACCCTGCAACCCGGGCAAGCCGACGAAGACCAGCAACGCCGCAGCGAAGCCCAAGACGGGCAATTCGACGCGCCGATGAGGGCGGCGTCGTCGCCCGGCGACGCCTGCGATCCTCCGCCCGCGATGCCGATACCACCCCAATGCGCCGCCCCGCCGCCGCCCTGACCCTGCTGCTCGCGCTCACGCTGGTTGCGTCCGCCCAGGCCAAGCCGGCGCTGGGGATCGCCGACCAGAAGCCCGAGACCTTCCTGGACCCGCGCCTCGGGGACCTGCACCTCAAACACGCGCGCCTGTACATGCCGTGGGACGTGCTCAAAGACCGCCCCGCCCTCGCCTCCACCGACGCCTGGTTCACGCTCGCCAGAGGGTCGGGCATGAAGCCGCTGATCACGATCTCGGGCTCGCGCCGGGCCGAGCACAAGGGCAAGAACCCGACGCCGGCCCAGCTCGCTCGCGAGTACCGCAGGTGGCGCGCGCGCTGGCCCGGGCAGATGAACACCGTCTCCACGTGGAACGAGGCCAACCTGGGCAAGAAGCCCGAGCTCGTCGCCCGCTGGTGGCGGGCGCTGCGGAGCGTGTGCTCGTCGTGCACGATCCTCGGCGCCGACCTGCTGGACGAGCCCAAGGTCCTGAGCTGGACCGCTCGCTTCGTGAAGGCCGCCAAGCGCAGCCCGAAGGTCTGGGGCCTGCACGCCTACAACGACGCCAACACGTTTTCCACCAAGGCCACGCGGGCCTTCCTGCGGGCGGTCAAAGGCGACGTGTGGATCACCGAGACCGGCGGCGTCGCCGATCGCGCGCGTCCGGTGTACCGGTTCGCCGGCTGCGGCATCGACCACCAGACCGAGGCCACGCGCTTCCTGCTGAACCGGCTGGCGGGCGTCTCCCCCCGGATCAAGCGGATCTACCTGTTCAACTGGGGCCTCGGCGACGGCATGGGCAGCTTCGACGCCGCCCTCGTCGACACGCAGGGCCGCGAGCGCCCGGCGCTGAACCTGGTGCGCGAATACCTCGGGCAGCGTCCGATCGACATCCCGCCGGAGCTCGCCAGCCCGCAGCTCGGGGGCTGCAAGCGCGGCTCGGCCACGGTCAAGGTGCCCAAGCGCGCGAAAACCGGGAAGACGCGGTCGACGGAACGGCGCTGACCGCTGCCGCACCGGCCTGGACCTGGGCCGGGGCCGGGGCCTTGGCCCTCGTGTCCGCCCGCACCAGTGACCGATAGGCCCGCAGCAGGTACGGGCCGAGCGTGTGGCTGAACGTGGCGGTGATGTGGCTGCGGTCCTTGTAGACGAGCGCCCCGGCGATCACGGTGAAGCAGCGCGACGGGCTGCAGAAGTAGCGCGTCAGGTCCAGGGTCCGGCCCCGGTCGCCGTCGAGGTCCTCGGCGGCGTCGGTCGCCGCGTCGGGCAGGAGCGCCTGCGAGCGCCCGATGGCGCACCGCACATCGGCCCGGCGGTGGCGGGCATGAGCGCGGTGGACGCAGTCCAGGGTGGTCTCCCTCGCGATCGGGTTGTCACGAATGACGACGATCCGCCGGACCGTGGACGGGAGGGCATCGAGCGCCTGCCGGTACCCGTCGACCGCCGCGGCGTGCGGGTCGTCCTCCGGCCCCGGCAGGTAGGCGTAATCCGCGGAGTTGACCAGGAACACGGTGTCGATCTCCGGGTGGTCGCCGAACCACCGCAGCACCGACCGCATCCAGGCAGAGCACGCGTCGCTGGACGCGGTCCCGATGGACCGTCGCGCCGTGGTGAACGGGCAGCTGGAGCGGCGCACGGTCAGGCCACGCCAGTGCTGCCTGCGTACCAGCACGCTGAGCGCCGCCCGCCAGCTCGGGGCGTGGCTGTCGCCGAGGAGCGCCACCGTCTTGACGGCGCGGTCCGCGGACAGGCCGAACGAGCACACCCGGTTGGGCGGGCCCTTCGCCTTGACGAGCGCGCAGCGGGAGTTCGGCTGCAACTGGGCGTCCCGGGTGGACGGCGTGACCCGGAACCGCTGCGCCCGGCTGTCGCAGGGCTCGTCCGTGTCCCGGGCGGCAGCACCGAAGCACGATGCGGACCGGCCGGCCGCCCCGACCGGCAGGACGCATCCCAGCACCACGGCGATCACCACGCACGCCGCGGACACCCACGCACCCCGGCGAGCAGCCTGCTCCACGCGGCCAACCTATCAGGCAGACTCCGAGCATGACGACGCTTCGCGCCGGCGACCTGGAGGCCACGTGGCCGCCCAAGGACGGGGTGCTGGCGGGACGGGCGAGCATCCCCATTGCGAGAACGCAGCACCACTCGCCTGGCGGCTCTCAGGCCGCGTTCTCGCGGGTGGGGAAGCCTCCGCCCGTCAGAAGATCAGCTCTCGCGCCGGACAGCCCGGCGGATCGGTGGTCGCGCGGTAGGCGCGGAGGGCGTCCGGCCCGGCGGCCGTGAACGCGGCCTCGACGAGCTCGACGTACGCGCGGGCCACCACGAGCCGGCCGTCGGGCAGCGCTCCGTCGCGGCGCGCGCGACCGGCCGCGCTGCCCCGGTAGGTCCACACGCGGCCGGCCACGCCGTCGATCAGCGCGCTGACGTCGACGCGGTCGTAGTTGCGCTCGCGGTGGTCCAGGGCGGCAAGGGCCGCAGTGTCGACGGGGCGGCAGACGCCGTTGACCGTGCCGCCCGGGTGCGGGCGCACGTCCAGGAAGGCGACGCACACGTCGGGCGCCAGGCCCGTCCGCGGATCGACGTACCGCTTGTAGCCGGGAATCGCGTCGGCGTTGTCCATCGCCGTCGTCCACCCGCGGCGATGCCCGCGCAGGACGGCGGGGACGGCCCGGTCCTCGGGCGCGGTGACCGCGACGAGGGATCCGTAGCCGAACACGAACTGCTCCTGCTCCCGGTCGGACACGTCCCGCAGCGTAGGTGCTGGCACATGTCGCGCGGAGCGCGGATAGCGTTGGCCGATCATGGACCAACCCACCCGGCCCGACCGTGTCCCCGTCCCCCGTGCGGCGGACGGCGACTACACCCGCGAGGCCGCCGACGCCCGGCGCGCCTTCGCCACCGAGCGCACCGGCGCGTCGCTGAAGCATGTGGGCCACTACTCCCAGGACCCGGCGGCGTTGACCGGCAACGTCGAGCACTTCATCGGCGTCGCGCAGGTCCCCATCGGCCTGGCCGGGCCGCTGCTGGTCAACGGGGAGCACGCCCAGGGCGAGTTCTACGTGCCGCTGGCCACCGCCGAGGGCACGCTCGTGGCCAGCTACAACCGGGGCATGCGGCTGCTGCACGAGGCCGGCGGCGTGACGACGACGATCATGGCCGACCACATGCAGCGCGCCCCCGCGTTCCTGTTTCCCAGCGCCCGCGAGGCGCGCGCGTTCGGAGAGTGGCTTGTCGAGCGCTTCGACGAGATCAAGGCGGCGGCGGAGACGACGACGTCCACCGGCCGCCTGCAGGAGATCGAGCAGTACTCGGCCGGGCGCATGCTCTACACCCGCTTCAACTACACCACCGGGGACGCGGCGGGGCAGAACCTCACCGGAAAGGCCACGCAGGAGGCGTGCCGCTGGATCCGGGCCCACAACGACACGATCGACCGGCACTTCTTGGAGTCCAACTTCGCGACGGACAAGAAGAGCTCGCAGATCAACATGCTGCGCACGCGGGGCAAGCGGGTCATTGCCGAGGCGACGATCCCCGACGAGCTGTTCCGGCGGGTCATGCGCTCGGACAGCTCGCTCATGTACCGCGCGCGGCAGGTGTCCAACCTCGGCGGCTTCATGTCCGGCGTCAACAACAACGGCGCGCACTCGGCCAACGGCATCACCGCCATGTTCATCGCCACCGGCCAGGACGCCGCGAACGTCGCCGAGTCCTCCGCCGCCTTCGTCTACGCCGAGCTGCGCGACAACGGGGACTACTACTTCTCCATCACGATCCCGTCGCTGATCGTCGCGTCCTACGGTGGCGGGACGGGCCTGGCCACGCAGCGCGAGTGCCTGGAGCTCATGGACTGCTACGGCACGGGCAAGGTCCGCAAGCTCACCGAAATCATCGCGGCGACCGTGCTGTGCGGCGAGCTGTCGCTGGGCTCGGCGATCGTGGCCGAGGAGTGGGTCTCTGCGCACGACATCTACGGACGCAACCGTCCCTGACGGAGCCCGTCAGATGCTCGTACGAGCCACGACATCTACGGACGCAACCGTCCCTGACGAAGCCCGCCGATGCGGTGAGCCGTCACTTGACTCGGTCTACCCGAGCGGAATGACGGTTCACCTTACGCCGGGCGTCCCGGCGGGGCCTCAGGCCGGCAGCCGCTGGATCGCGAGGACGGCGGTGTCGTCGGCCTGCTCGCCGCTCTGGAACGCGTCGAGCGCCTCCTGCAC
>JBBSUL010000091.1:0-14456 GCA_038234375.1 Solirubrobacterales bacterium
GCTCGTCCTCGCGGTCGGGGTCCGGCCGCGTGCGCGGCCGGCGATGGTATGTCCGCACCCTGGTATGTCCGGTCGCTCTGCGGTTGACCCATCCGCCGCGCCGACCGGGCGTAATCGCGCCTCGGACGGCGGCTCCTACGGTTCCTACCCGGCGTGATTGGGGTTCAACGGCGGGCGTGGGTCCTCGCGCGGCGGCTCGGCGGCGCCGCGCTCCTCGGTCCGCAGGCGCTTGGGCCGCGGCTCCAGGCCGGGGACCTTGAAGGTCACGCGCCGTCCGTCCGGTGTCTTGACCTCGGGGTCCTTCGGGTCCAGCGGCTCTCCGGGGATCGGGCTCATCGGTCCAGCCTACGCCCGGCGTGGGCACGCGGCAACCGCGGGGTCAGCGGCGGACGAGCGGCTGCAGCGTGCGGATGACGCTGAAGTACCGCTTGGGCATCATGCGCTGGACGACGTCCATGGCCTTGGCGTCAGCGCCGATGAGGACGCGGTCGTTGCCGCCGTCCACGCCCTTGAGAATGGTCTTGGCGGCCTGGTCGGGGCTCGTGCGCGCGATCTTGTCGAAGTCCTTCTTCAGCGCCTCGCCGCCGTCGGTGCGGCCACGGTCGTCGACGTGGTGGCGGCCGCTGTTGACGATGTTCGTCCGGATCCCGCCCGGGTGCACGCAGACCGCGCGCACGCCGGTGCCGTGCAGCTCGTGGCGCAGCGACTCGGTGTAGCCGCGGACGGCGAACTTCGACGCGTTGTACGCGCTCTGGGTGGGGAAGGCGACGAGACCGAAGAGGCTGGAGATGTTCACGATCGCGCCGGAGCCCTGCTCCTGGAGGATCGGCAGGTAGGCCTGCGTGCCGTGCACGACGCCCCAGAAGTTGATGTTCATCACCCACTCGACGTCCTCGACCGACGCGTCGGCGGCGGTCTGCGACAACGCGACGCCTGCGTTGTTGACGACGATGCCGATCGGGGCGGTCGCCCACTCACGGACCTCGGCGGCGAGCTGCTGGTGGGCCCAGCGGTCGGCGACGTCCATCGTCCTCGTCAGGACGGGGGTGGCGATCGTCTCGGCGGTCTCGGCCAGGCCGGCCTCGTTGACGTCGGTCAGGACCAGCGGGCAGCCGCGGACGGCGAGGTTGTGGGCGAGAGCGCGGCCGATGCCGGAGCCCGCTCCGGTGATGACCGCGACGCGTCCGTCGACCTGGGTGGAGGGCATGGCGCGGGAACGTACAGGAGTGTTCAATCGACGGCGGGCGCGTCGCCGCGCGTGACCGCGCGGTCAGAGGCCGAAGACGGTCTCGACCGCCCGGTCGACCGCGCGCTGCTCACGAGCGCTCAGCACACCGAGCGAGCGGCCCAGACGCTCAGGGGCCACGGCCGTCGTCTGCTCGATCAGCAGGCGGGTCTGCGCCCCGTCGATCTCGATCTCCGGGCGGAAGGTCCGGGCGGCGGCCGACCGGGAGCTCGGCGCGACGAGCACGGTGCTCAACGCCATCAACTCGTCGGCTTGGAGGACCACTCCGAACCGGCGGCCGCGCTGCTCGTGACCGCGAGCCGACCGTGGCGCGGTCACTTCGAAGATCTCGCCGCGGAGCACTATCCGTCCTGAGGCCACGGCGTTGCGAGCGCGTCCATCTCCTCGCGGACCGCACGCGCTTCCTCGACGTCGTCGGCGTCCTGCGCGAGCGACTCGGCCTCCTGGCGCAACGCGTGGCGGCGACGCCGCCGCTTTGCGCTCTCGGCGAGCGCGAGCCGGATCGCGTCCGAGTCGTTCACGCCGGAGCTCTCGCGCACGACGGCGAGGTCGTCTTCGGAGCGATCGTCCAGACGAGCCTGCACGGTCCGCGACACGCTCAGGAGCGTACCACGAAACGTAGGACGTCAGCGCAGCCCGGAGGCGTCCCCGACCAGCCCCAGGGGCGGAACGCTCACGGTGCCGCCGGCGTCGGTGACGCTGCCGATGACGGCGGTGCCGGGGTGGTGCTTGCCGAGCAGGACGACGGCGTCGTCGGCGCGGTCGGCGGGGACGACGCACACGAAGCCGCAGCCCATGTTGAAGACTTCCCACATCTCGGCCGCGCTCACGTCGCCGTGGCGGGCGATGAGGTCGAAGATCGGGGTGACGGGCAGCGGGGTGTCGATCCGCCAGCCGAGCCGCCCGTTGCCCAGGCGCAGGAGGTTCAGCAGCCCGCCGCCGGTCAGGTGGGCGAGGCCGAGGGCGGGCACGTCGGAGCCGATGAGGTCCAGGACCGCACGCACGTAGATGACGGTGGGTTGCAGCAGCGCGTCGAGGATCGACGCACCGCCCAGCTCGGGGGGCGTCGCGTCGAGGGCGAGCGCGGCGTGGGTCGGGCCGTCCTCCAGCAGTGCGTGGCGGGCCAGCGTGTAGCCGTTGGAGTGCGGGCCGGAGGCGGGCAGGCCGACGAGCGCGTCCCCCGGCTGGGCGTCTGCGCCGGTGATGATCGCGTCCAGGGCGACGGTGCCGAACGCGGTGCCGCACAGGTCGAAGCCGTGCGGGGAGGGGTGGCCCTGGATGAGATCGGGCAGGACGGCGAGCTCGCCGCCGGGGATCTCGATGTTCGCCTGCTCGGCGCCGGCCTTCAGGCCCTCGGCGATGCGTCCCAGCGCGGTCGGGTCAGCCTGCTGCACCGCGAGGTAGTCGACCATCGCGATGGGCTCGGCCCCGACGCAGACGATGTCGTTGACGTTCATGGCGATGCAGTCGATGCCCACGGTCTCCAGGCGGTCGGCCTGCTCGGCGAGTACGAGCTTGGAGCCCACGCCGTCGGTCGACAGCGCCACCCCGAGGTTCGGGGCCACGCGCAGCACGGAGGCGTAGTGGCCCGAGGGGAGCATCGAGGCGCTGGTGCGGTCAAGCCGGATCGTCGACAGCACGCGGACCAGGGCGCCGACGCCCTCGTCGGCCTGCGTGGTGTCGACTCCGGCGGCGGAGTAGGCGTCAGACATCGGCCGCGATGCTCCCAGACGGGGCGGACCGGTGGCCGTGCGGTCGGTGCCCCCGCGTAAGGTGAACCGTCATTCCGCTCGGATAGTCCGAGTCAAGTGACGGCTGACGTCGGGTGTCCGGCCCCGCGTAAGGTGAACCGTCATTCCGCTCGGATAGAGCGAGTCAAGTGACGGCTCACCGCCGTCGGGTCGTCCCGGGAGCGCTGACCCCGCCGCGCGCGGCGATGTCGACACAGATTCCGCACAGACTCGGAGTTGCCCACGGACAGGGGCAGACCAGAGGCTGAACGGATGACAACGTGGTTTCCCCCGGGCTTCGACGCTGAGGCTCATCAAGTGCGGGCCGGCGTGCACCCGGACGCCGTGCTGACGGCGCTGGCCGACCGTCAGCACGGGGTCGCCGCCGCCGCGCAGCTGCGTGCCCTCGGCGTCACACCGGCCCAGATCACCGACCGCCTGGCCTCGCAGCACCTGATCTGCGCCCAGCGGGGCCTGTACGTCGTGGGAAGGCGACAAACGGACGTCGCGGCTCGGCGCATGGCCGCGGTTCTCGCGTCCGGAGCTGGGGCACGGCTGGCCGACCTGTCGGCCGCACGGCAGCTCGGGGCACGCGTGACCGAGCCGGCCACGGTCCAGATCGTGGTTCCGAACGGGCGGCGGGTGCGGCGTCCCGGCCTTCAGGCCCGCGAGGGCGATGTGCCCGAGCACGAGCGGACGTTCTGCGCCGGTATTCCGTGCGTGACGATGGCGCGAGCCCTCCTGGACGTTGCCGCGCACCAGCCGGCACGGGCCGTCGAGGCGCTCTGGCACGAGGCGATCTATCGCAAGCTGCTCGACGGTGAGGCGGTCCGACGTGTACTGACCGACCACGTCGGGGATCGCGGGACGGTGCCCCTCGAGGCCCTGTACGACCGACGCCGGCACGCGATCGGGGACGCGGCGAACCGGCTGGAGGCCCAGTTGCGCGACCTCGCGTCGGAGGCGGGCATGCCCGAGGGGCAGGCGAACTGGAGCACGTGGATCGGCGGGGTGAAGCTCAAGCCCGACCTGTACATCCCGGAGCGCGCGCTCGCCTTCGAGACCGACGGGCGCGACGGCCATGAGGACCCCGAGCAGCAACAGGCGGACTCCGCGCGGGACCGGCTGTACCGGAGCGTGCGCATCACGCCGGTCCGGTACGGTTGGTGGGCGGTGAACTACAAGCGCCCCGGCGTGCTCGCCGACCTCGTGCGCTACGAGGCGGCCTGGAGGCAGACGCAGGGCCACTGGACGGAAGCCGTCCCGCAGCCGACGTTCGAGTTCGCGCGCCGAGCCTGAGACGCGTCGCCCGTCGGCGGAGCGTCGCGGTGTGGCCGAAGCGCGGCCCGCCGATGCGACCTGAGCCGTCAGTCGACTCGCTCTATCCGAGCGGAGTGACGGTTCACCTTACGTGGGGGCGGCGCCGGCGTCTGAGTCGTCAGTTGACTCGGACTATCCGAGCGGAGTGACGGTTCACCTTACGTGGGGGCGGCGCCGGCGTCTGAGTCGTCAGTTGACTCGGACTATCCGAGCGGAGTGACGGTTCACCTTGCGCGGCGGCTACGGGTGAGGACGGCGGCGGCCAGCAGGGCGCGGTAGACGGCGTAGGGCATGAGGGAGCGGTCGCGCTCGACCTGGCGGATCAGCCACGTCGAGGCCAGCGTGGAGGCGAAGGACGCAAGCACGCCCGCGGCGAAGCGCCCGGCCAGCCCTGGGGGCAGGCCTCGGCGCGCCAGGCGCGTCCCCTTGAGCGCGGTGGCGCCGACGATGACCGGCAGTGCGACGTGGCGAGAGAGCACGTTGGCGTCCTTGCGGCCGAAGCCGCGCCACCGCGCCACCGCCAGCGTCATCCCGTTGCGTGAGGCGCCCGGGATCAACGCGCACGCCTGGGCGACACCGAGCCAGAGGGCGTCGACGGCGCCCGCGGACTCCCGCTGCCGCGACGCCGCCCCCGTCCGGTCCGCCCAGGCCATGGCCGCGCTGCCGGCCAGCAGACCCGCGGCGATCGAGGCGGGCGTGCCCAGCCGCTGCTCGATCGGCCGCTCCAGCGTCAGCCCGGTCACGGCCGGGACCGCGAACGACAGTGCCACGAGCGTGACGCGCCGCCGGTCCAGGTCACGAGCGGCCTCGTCGACCTCGCCGCGCAGGGCGACGAGCAGCGCGGCCGCGGTCCCGGCGTGGAGCGCGACCTCGAAGGCCTTGCGCAGCTCGGCGTCCAGGTCCCCGTAAGGCCAGCCCAGCAGCCACGGCACCAGCGTGATGTGCCCGGAGGAGGAGATCGGCAGCAGCTCGGCCGGGCCGTGCAGGAGCCCGAGTGCTGCCGCGTGCAACCACGGCAGGGCGGCCACGGGGTCCGTGCCCCGCACCGGCATCAGGCCGCGGACTCGACGGCGGGTCCGCCCCCGTCCCGGCCCCGGTACCAGCGCACGAGCAGGTAGGCCGCACCGAGGATGATCAGCGCCACGACCGCGTAGTCGACGTAGTGCAGCTTGTCCTTGATGTCCGTCCAGTTGTCCTTTGCCGCCTTGCCGGCGAGGACGAGCCCGAGGTTCCACGGCAGCGCGCCGACGAAGGTCAGCACGCTGAAGCGTCCCAGCGGCATCTTCGCCGCGCCGGCGGGGAAGGAGATGAAGGTGCGGATCACCGGCATCATGCGCGAGAAGAAGACGGCGGGGGTGCCGTACTTCTCGAACCAGCGGTCGCCCCAGGCCAGGTGCGACTGGCTGAGGTGGAAGAAGCGCAGGTGCTTCTCCAGCAGCTCGTCCCGGCCGTAGTAGCCGATGGCGTAGGCGACCCAGGACCCGACCAGATTGGCGAAGCTGGCCACCAGCACGGCGGCCAGGACCGTGTATTCGCCTTCGGACACGTTGAAGCCCGCGAAGAGCATGGTGGCCTCCGAGGGGATCGGGATGCCCGAGGACTCGGGGGTCATGAGGACGAAGATGCCCCACAGGCCCAGGTCGCCGACCACGCGCGTGGCGAAGTCGGCCAGCGACTCGGTGATGCTGGCGACCACGAGGACGGAGGAGAGCTTGAGCGTCAGGAGCACGACGGCCGAGGGTACCGGCGGCGGGCCGGTAGCGTGTCCGCCCCATGACGGTCCCACTCTTCGATCCGGCGTCCCCGCTGCGACCGCTGCACGACGACATCCGGGCCGCCGTCGCCCGTGTCCTGGACTCCGAGCGCTACGTCCTGGGACCGGAGGTCGACGCCTTCGAGCGCGAGTTCGCGCGGTACGTCGGCGCCGGCCACGCCGCCGGCGTGGCCAACGGGACCGAGGCGATCACCGTCGCCCTGCGCGCGCTGGGCGTCGGCCCGGGGGATGAGGTCGTCGTCCCCTCGTTCTCGTTCTGGGCCAGCGCCGAGGCCATCCCGCCGCTCGGTGCCACCCCCGTGTTCTGCGACGTGGACCCCGCCACGTTCTGCGTCACCCCCGAGACCGTGCTCGCCGCCGTCACGCCGAAGACCAAGGCGATCGTCGCCGTGCACCTGTTCGGCAACGTCGCGCCGGTCTTCCAGATCGAGGCGGAGACGGGGCTGCCGGTCCTCGAGGACTCAGCCCAGGCCGCCGGCTCGCTCGGTCCCGACGGGCGCCCGGGGTCGCTCGGGACGATCGCCACCTTCAGCTTCTACCCGTCCAAGAACCTCGGCGCCTTCGGGGACGGCGGCGCGATCACCACCAGCGACGCGGCGCTGGACGAGCGGGTGCGCTCGCTGCGCTTCCACGGCTCGCGCGACAAGGTCACCTACGAGGACATTGGCTACAACTCGCGCCTGGACGAGCTGCAGGCGGCGATCCTCCGCGTCCAGCTGCCCCACCTGGACGCCTGGGCCGACCACCGTCGCACGGTCGGCGGCTGGTACGCCGACCAGCTGGACGGCGTCGTCGGCCTGCCCCGGCCCACCCCGGGCGCCCGACCCGCGTGGCACCTGTTCGCGGTCCGGGACGCTGACCCGGACGGCCTCGCCAGGGCGCTGCAGGCCCAGGGCATCGAGTGCCGCGGCTACTATCGCCGCCCCATCCACGCGCAAGAGGGGATGCGCCCGTATTCCGTCACCGTCCCGCTGCCGGGCACCGACGTCGCCGCGGCCGAGCATCTGGCCATCCCGATCAGCGCGGCAATCACCCGCGCGCAGGTCGACGAGGTCTGCGCCGCGATCCGCGACGCGCGGCCCTGACCCGGCCCGCCCGCCCGCGTCCGACCCCGAGCCATGCGCGTCTGGATCGACCTGACCAACTCCCCGCACGTGCTCGTGCTCAAGCCGGTGATCGAGGTCCTGCGCGCCCAGGGCGCCTCCGTCGAGGTCACCGCGCGCGACTTCGCCCAGACCGTCGGCCTGGCGCAGCGCCTCGGCGTGGAGCACACGGTCATCGGCCATCACCGCGGGGAGAAGCTGGCCGCCAAGGCCGTCGGGCTGGCCGACCGCTCCGCCGCGCTCGTGCGCTGGGCGCGCAAACGCCAGCGCTTCGACCTCGCGCTCGGCCACGGCTCCAACGACGTCACCGTCGCCGCCGCGCTGCTGCGGATTCCGTGCGCGACGATGTTCGACTACGAGTGGGCGAGGGTCCAGCACACGATCAACTGCCGCCTGGCCGGCGCCGTGGTCGTCCCGGACGCCATCCCTCCGGAGCGGTTGCGGCGCTACGGCGCGGCAAGGAAGCTGCAGCGCTACCCGGGGCTGAAAGAGGAGTACTACCTCGCCGGCTTCGCGCCGGACACCGCCGTCCTGGACGAGCTGTCCCTGGACCCGTCGCGGCCGATCGCCGTCGTCCGCACCCCGCCCGTCGTCTCGCTCTACCACCGCTTCGAGAACGACCTGTTCGCCACCGTCCTGGACCGCCTGCGCGGCAGCCAGACCGTCGTCCTGCCCCGAGTGGACAGCCAGCGCGCCGAGCTTCAGGACTTCATCGTCCCCGAGCAGGCGATCGACGCGCCGTCGCTCATCGGCCTGGCCGACCTCGTCGTCAGCGCCGGCGGCACGATGAACCGCGAGGCCGTCGCGCTGGGCACCCCGGTGTTCACCACGTTCGAGGGGCGGCTCGGGGCCGTCGACGAGCGTCTGATCGCCGAGGGCCGCCTGCACCGCCTGACCGACGCCGCCACCCTGACGCTGGCCAAGCACGACCGCAGCGGTGAGGCCGCCCGCATCCGCCGGGACCCGGCCGACCTCGTGCGCCTGCTCACCGCCCCGCTGCGCCCCCGGTAGGCCCACACCGAGCGGGTAGCCGATCGCTACCCTCGAAGGCGAGCCATGGACGACATCGCCTCCAGCACGTACCGCTGCTCCGTCGCGCGGACCGTCGAGGTCGTCGGCGAGCGCTGGACGTTCCTCATCCTGCGCGAGGCGTTCCTGGGCGTGAAGCGCTTCGACCACATCCAGCGGGACCTGGGCATCGCGCGCAACATCCTCAGCGACCGACTGGGCAAGCTCGTGGACCAGGGCGTCCTGGAGAAGCGCCGCTACTCCGAGCGCCCCGAGCGCTTCGAGTACCGCCTGACCGCCAAGGGCCACGACCTTTACCCCATCGTCGTCACCCTCATGCAGTGGGGCGACCGCCACGCTGCGCCCGACGGCGCGCCTGTCGAGCTCGTCCACGAGCCGTGCGGGCAGACCATGAGCCCCCGCTTGGTCTGCGACCGCTGCGGCGAGGCCGTGCACGCGCACAACGTCCGGCCCGCTCCGGGGCCGGGCCTGCGCGCGGACCCGACCGCCGCCTGCCCGTGATCGTTGACGGCGATCATGCCGGTTGTCGACCTGATTGGGTGTGTCGGGTCGAGCGCTGATCGTGCCCGGCCGGGGGTGGCCAGGATGAGGGGTCGGCGGGTCGTGGGCGACGGGCGTCGCGGTGAGTGACACCTGAGGTAGGCATGCGGCGCATGAGGTGTCATCGAACGCGACCCGGCGTGATCATGGCTGCGCACCCGTCACGGTCGCCAGTCGCCTTCCGTCGGGCGACCACGCCACGCCGCTGTACAGGCCTGTGAAGTCCAACTCGCCGGCGACCCGAGTCTGCGTCCCGTCAGCGATGTTCACCACGAAGACGCCCACGGTCGTGTCCGTCCCGCACCCGACGGCGCCGAAGCTCAGCAACGCGAGCACGAGCGCAAGCAATACGCGGGCGATGCCAGCCCCTTCTTCCACCCGCGCGCCGATCATGACGCCGGTTAACGGCGCGACATCGGCGACAAACGATCAGACCGCGGCGGCGTCCGCCTCGCGGTCGGCGGCGACCGCCGCGCGCAGCAGTGCCTCCACGTCCACCCGGCACCCGCCGCAGCCGGTCGACGCGCGCGTGTGCTCGGCGACCTGCTCGACCGTGGTCAGGCGGCGGTCGCGGACGGTGGAGACGATCTCGCCGCGGGTGACGCCCTGGCAGGAGCAGATGTTCACCGTCGGGTCCGCGGCGGCCTCCGACGGGTCGCCGTAGCCGCCGGCCGGCCCGTCCGCGAAGCCGTCCAGCAGCTCGGCCGGGACCTCGTCCCCGTCATCGAGCAGCGCCCGCAGCGCCCGCGCGTCGCGCAGGTCGCCCAGCAGGATGCCCCCGGCCAGGCGGCCGGTGTCGTCGACGAGCAGCCGCCGGTAGCGCCCGCGCCGCGTGTCCAGCGCGAGGACCTCCTCGTCGCGCTCGGCCGCGGTCACGCGGCCGCAGCAGAACAGATCGATCCCGGCGACCTTCAGCGTCGTGGCCAGCGCGGCCCCGTGGAAGGCGGCGGGCTGCCCGGCCAGCGAGGCCCCCAAGGAGCGGGACTGCTCCAGCAGGGGCGCCCACAGGCCGTACACGGTGCCGCGGTGCTCCGCGCACTCGCCGACGGCGCGGACGCCCGCGGCACTGGTGCGCAGCTCGTCGTCGACCAGCACCCCGCGGCCGACCTCCAGGCCCGCGGTCCGGGCGAGGTCGACCTCCGGCCGGATGCCCGCAGCGATGACGACCATGTCGGCCGGCAGGTGCTCGCCGTCGGCCAGGGCGACGCCGTCCACACGGCCGGTGCCGGTCAGCGTCTCGGTGCGCGCCCCGGTCCGCACACGGATGCCCAGGTCGCGCAGCGCCCGCTGCAGCAGGGTGGCGGCGGGCGCGTCGAGCTGCTGCTCCATCAGCCGGTCGGCCAGGTGCACGACCGTCACCCGCACGCCGCGCTCGCGCAGGCCTCGCGCGGCCTCCAGGCCCAGCAGCCCGCCGCCGATCACCACCGCCCGGCGCGCCGTCCGGGCCCCGACGAGGATCGCCTGGGCGTCCGCCCGCGTTCGGAAGACGTGCACGCCGTCCAGCCCGGTGCCGGGCACCGGCGGCACGAACGGCGCCGACCCGGTGGCCAGAACGAGGTCGTCGTACTCGATCCGCTCGCCGTCGGCCAGCTCGACCGACTGCGCGGTGGTGTCCAGCCCGCGCGCCGCGACGCCGAGGCGCAGGTCGACCTGGCGGTCGGCCCACCAGCGCGGGTGGCGCAGCGCGAGCTCCTGCTCGCCGATCGCCCCGGCCAGGACGCCCGACAGCAGGACGCGGTTGTAGGGCGCGTGGGACTCGGCGCCGACGATCGTCACCTCGAAGCGGTCGGGCGCGTGGCGCAGCGCCGCCTCCACGGTCGCCGCCGCGGCCATGCCGGCCCCGACGACGACGAGCCGGCGCCGCGGCTGTCCGTCGCTGCCGGCCCCGACGCGTACGTCCTCGATGGGGATGGGCTCGACCCGCACCGCGGTCGCCTTCAGCTCGGCCTGCTTGCTCGTCGGGTCGACGGCTCGGCCGACGACGGCGTTCAGCGCCCCGGCCCCCGGATCCAGGTGCAGCGCACCCCAGTGGAAGGGGGCGAAGCACACGCCCTCGGCGACCTCGTCGCTGAGGCGCACCTTGAGCGTCGCCCGGCCCCGGCGCGAGCGCACGAGCACGCGGTCCCCGTCGGCCACCCCGGCCCGCTGCGCGTCGGCGGCGTGCAGCTGCAGGAAGGGCTCGGGCTCGGCGTCCAGCAGGTCCTTCGCCTTGCCCGTGCGCGTCATCGTGTGCCACTGGTGGGCCACGCGGCCGGTGGTGAGCACGAGCGGGTGGTCGGCGTCGACCGCGTCGGCGGGCTCGGCGTGCGGGGTGGGCGTCATCGCCGCGCGCCCGTCGACGGTTCCGTAGCGACGGGAGACGTACAGGCGCTCGGTCCCGGGGTGGTCGTCGCCCTCGGGGCCCCGCGCAGGGACCGGCCACTGCACGCTGCCCTCACGCATGAGGCGCTCGTGGGTCAGGCCGGTCTGGTCGCACAGCCGTCCGTCCGTGGCGCGCACGTACTCGGCGTGCACGTCGGCGGCGCTGGCATACGTGAAGGGCTTCACGTGCCCGAGGGCCCGGCCGACGCGGGCGAAGATCTCCCAGTCCGGCAGCGCGTCCCCCGGCGGGTCCACGACCCGGCGCGTGAGCGAGACGCGGCGCTCGGAGTTGGTCTGCGTGCCGTCCTTCTCCGCCCACTGCGCCGCGGGCAGGACGACGTGGGCCAGGGCCCCGGTCTCGGTGGGGTGGTAGGCGTCCTGGACGATGACCAGCTCCGCGCGCTTGAGCGCGGCGGCGAAGCGGGCGCTGTCGGGCTGGGAGACGACGGGGTTGGTCGCCACGATCCACACGACCTTGACCCGCCCGTCCTCCAGGGCCTCGACGAGCTCGGTGGCTGGCAGGCCGGGGGCGGGACTGATGCCGGGCGCGTCCGGCGGCACGTCCCACAGACGGCGCATGTGCGCGCGGTGGTCGGGGTCGGTGACCGACCGGTAGCCGGGCAGCAGGTGGGCCAGGCCGCCGGACTCGCGTCCGCCCATCGCGTTGGGCTGGCCGGTCAGCGACAGCGGCCCGCAGCCGGCGCGACCGATGTTGCCGGTGGCCAGGCACAGGTTGATGAGCGCGCGGTTCTTCAGCGTGCCGACCGTGGACTGGTTGGCCCCCATCGACCACAGGGCCATCGCCCGGCGGGCGCTGCCGAACGCGCGCGCGGCGCGGACGATGTCCTCGGCGTCCACCCCGGTGACCTGCGCCGCGCGCGCCGGCGTCCACTGCGCCGCGGCCTCCAGCGCCTCCGCCGAGCCGGAGACGTGACGCTCCAGGAACGTGCGGTCGACGAGGCCCTCGGCGTCGATGATCGCGAGCATCGCCGACAGCAGCGGCAGGTCGGCGCCGGGCCGCACCTGCAGGTGGATGTCAGCCATCGCCGCCGTCGGCGTGCGCCGCGGATCGACGACGCAGACCGTCGCGCCCTCGGCCTGGCGGCGACGGATGCGCGACCACAGGATCGGGTGGCACGCCGACGTGTTGGAGCCCAGCAGCAGCAGGTGGTCGCTCTGCTCGATGTCGGCGTAGCTCGCCGGCGGCCCGTCGGACCCCAGGGCACCCGTGTAGCCGGCCACCGCGCTGGACATGCACAGGCGTGAGTTGGAGTCGACGTTGTTCGTGCCCAGAAATCCCTTGGCCAGCTTGCCCGCGACGTAGTAGTCCTCGGTCAGCAGCTGGCCGGACAGGTACATGGCGATCGCGTCCGGGCCGTACTCGTCGCGGACCGCGGTCAGGCGGCGGGCCAGCTCGCCCGTGGTCTGGCGCCACGTCCGCGCGCGCCAGCGCTCGTCGCGGCTGTCGCGCCACAGCGGCTGCGTGGCCCGGTCCGAAGCGGTCAGCGCCTCGGGCAGGCGCAGGGGCTTGCGGCACGTCGCCCCGCGGTTGACCGGGTGCAGCGGGTCGCCCTTGACGCCGGTGACGCGGCCCCCGGCGACCTGCGCCACCAGTCCGCAGCCGGTGCCGCAGTACGGGCAGCCGGTCCGGACCTCGCGGGTGCGGACGACGGAAGGCAGGTCCGTCATGAATCCGGCGCCAGGCGGACCCACAGCCCGTCGTCGCGCACGTCGACCGCGTGGACGGCGACCGCCTCGTCCGGGTCGGCCCCGGAACCCTGGCGCACGCCGGTGCGCAGATCAAAGCGCCGGCCGTGCAGCGGGCAGGTCACGCACTGGTCGGCGACGAGGCCGTCGGCCAGCGGGCCGCCGAGGTGCGGACAGGCGGCGTCGACCGCGGCCCAGCCGTCGGGCAGGCGGAAGACGGCGATGCGCCGGCCCTCGACGGTGACGCTGCGCCCCTCCAGCGCGGGGATGTCGTCGACGGACCCGACGCGGGTCCAAGTCGTCGGCGAGGCCACGGGGCTCATCGCCCGGCCTCCGCCATCGCCACGAGATCGAGCGACACGGCCTCGGTGTCCAGCTCGGCGAACTGGCGCGGGTGCACCGGCGCGGAGCGCTCGCGCCACGGGTCCGGGTCGCAGGCGGCCTTGGCGATGGCGAAGCGCTCCAGCAGGTCACGCTGGCGGTCGGGCTCCAGGACCGCCTCCTGCACGGTCTGGAGGCCCACGCGTTCCAGGTAGCCGTACGTGCGCTCCAGGTGCTCACCCTGCTCGCGGTAGTGCTGCAGGAAGGCCAGCGCGACGCGCCGGGCGGCCACCTCGTCGGGGACGGTGGTCAGCAGGTCGCCCTTGCGGATCGTCGCGCCGGAGGCGCCGCCGACGTAGATTTCCCAGCCACCCTCCACGGCCACGAGGCCGATGTCCTTGACGTAGGCCTCGGCGCAGTTGCGCGGGCAGCCGGTGACCGCCGCCTTGACCTTGTGCGGGGTGTGCAGGCCCTCCATCTGGGTCTCCAGCTCGATGCCGGTGGTGATCGCGTCGCCCAGCCCGAAGCGGCAGTGCTGGGTGCCCACGCACGTCTTCACGGTGCGCACGGCCTTGGCGTAGGCGTAGCCGGAGGGCATGCCCAGGTCGTCCCAGACCGCGGGCAGCTGCTCCTTCTTCACGCCGAGCAGGTCGATCCGCTGGCCGCCGGTGATCTTCACCATCGGCAGCTGGAAGCGGTCGGCCACGTCGGCGATGCGCCGCAGCTCGTCGGGGGTGACCACCCCGCCGCGGATGCGCGGCACGACGCTGAACGTCCCGTCGTTCTGGATGTTCGCGTGGACGCGGTCGTTGATGAAGCGCGCGTGGCGCTCCTCGCGGAACCTGCCCGCTTGGCGCTCGGAGACGAGGTAGGCCAGGCCGGGCTTGCAGGCGCCGCAGTCGCGGCCGGCGCCGCACGCGGCCGACAGCTCACCGACGGAGGCGATGTCCTGGTCACGGACGACGGCGGCCAGCTCCTCGCGGGTCTGCCGGCGGCACGGGCACAGGTAGGCGGGCTCCTCGGCGGCACCGGCGCGCTCTATGGACAGCAGCTCGCTGACGATCGGCTTGCACGTGCCGCAGCCCGCGCCGGCCCGGGTGACCGACACGACCTCCTGGGTGGAGCCCAGGCCGCCGTCGCGGATCGCGGAGACGATCTCGCCCTTGCAGACGCCGTTGCAGTTGCACACCTGCACCGTGTCGGGCAGCTCGGCGGCAGTGGCCTGCGAGGCGTCGGCCAGCAGGGCCAGGGCGTCGTCGGTCTGGCGCTGCGTCCGAACGGCGTCGATGAGCAGCTCGGCCCCGCGGATGTCCCCGAGCAGGACC
>JBBSUL010000092.1:0-14405 GCA_038234375.1 Solirubrobacterales bacterium
CTCTCCATGGAGGACGGCCGCCTGCCGAACGAGACCAAGGAGGGCCTCGACGGCGTCGACATGACCGGATTCAGCGACAACTACTGGGTCGGGCTGTCGCTGCTGCACACGCTCTTCGCCAAGGAGCACAACGCGATCTGCGACTACCTGGCCGGGCACTACCCGACCTGGGACGACGAGCGCCTGTTCC
Source organism: Solirubrobacterales bacterium (assembly GCA_038234375.1). Taxonomy (GTDB): domain Bacteria; phylum Actinomycetota; class Thermoleophilia; order Solirubrobacterales; family Solirubrobacteraceae; genus Paraconexibacter. The sequence continues at coordinate 191 of JBBSUL010000092.1, forward strand.
TCATCGCACGCCTGGTCAACAGCGCGCTGATGGCCAAGATCCACACCGTGGAGTGGACGCCGGGCATCCTGGCCACGCCGGTCCTCAAGCGGGGCATGAACGCCAACTGGTTCGGGGCGCTGCCGGAGTGGGCCAAGACGCGCCTGCCGCGCATCGACCCGCTGGAGGGCATCTTCGGGATCGTCGGCGGCGAGCAGGAGCACCACGCCGCGCCGTACGCGATCACCGAGGAGTTCGCCTCCGTCTACCGCCTGCACCCGCTGATCGCCGACGACTGGACCTTCCGCTCGCACCGGACCGGCGCGGTGATCAAGGAGGAGGAGTTCACCAACCTGCAGGGCAAGGTCACGCGCTCGGTCATCGACGAGCTCGGCTGGTCGGACCTCATGTACACGTTCGGCGTCTCGCACCCCGGCGCGATCACCCTGCACAACCACCCGCGCGCGCTGATGAACCTCACGCGCGTGAACGGGGACCGGGTGGACATCGGGACGATCGACATCCTCCGCGACCGCGAGCGCGGCGTGCTGCGCTACAACGCTTTCCGCCAGAAGCTCGGGCGCCCGCCGCTGAAGTCCTTCGAGGACATCAGCGAGAACCGCGAGTGGGCCGGGGAGATCCGCGACATCTACGACGGGGACCTGGACGCGGTCGACCTGCAGGTCGGGCTGATGGCCGAGACGCCGCCCAAGGGCTTCGGGTTCAGCGACACCGCGTTTCGCATCTTCATCCTCATGGCCTCGCGCCGGCTGAAGAGCGACCGTTTCTTCACCAACGACTACACGCCCGACGTGTATACGCCCGAGGGCATCGACTGGGTGGCGTCGAACACGATGAGCAGCGTCCTGCTGCGCCATCACCCGGAGCTCGCACCCGCCCTGGAGGGTGTCGAGAACGCGTTCGCGCCGTGGAAGACGCTGGCCTGATCGTGCCCGCGCGCGAGCTGCAGTCCGCCTCGCTGGCCGACAGCGCCCAGTTCAACGAGCTGGTCATCGTCCCCAACGCGGTGCAGGGCCTGTTCCGGCGGCGCACGGGCCCGGTGGCCGCGGCCACCAAGCTCAACCTCGACGGGCGGGCGATCCGCTTCGTGGCCAAGCTGCGCAAGAAGCATGGGCCGGGCCCCGTGTGGGTGCGGGTCATGGCCGACAAGGCACTGCTGTGCCTGGACGCCGAGGACGTCGCCCGGACCCTGGACGGCTCGCCGCACCCGTTCGCCCCCGACCCGGCGGCCAAGCGCAAGGGCATGTCGCACTTCCAGCCGGACGCGCTGACGCTGTCGCGCGGAGACCTGTGGTCCAACCGGAGGGCGTTCGCCGAGGCGGTCCTGGAGTCGCCGGCGCAGGTCCACACGCTGGCCCCCCGCTTCCGGTCGGTCGTGGCCGAGGAGGTCGACGCCCTGCTCGACGGTGTCGGTGAGGCCGGGCCCCTGGACTTCGACGCCTGGCACGCGGCGTTCCGGCGGATCGTACGGCGGGTCGTCCTCGGCGACGCGGCGGCCGGCGACGAGGAGCTCAGCAGCCTGCTCGCGACGCTGATGGGCGAGGCCAACAGCCTGCCTGAGGACGAGTCCGAGGCCTACGCGCCGTACATGGATCGCTTGGCGGGGTACGTGGCGGGCGTCGAAGCGGGGGCGCTGGTGAGCCTGTTCGGCGCGGCGCCCGCGGACCCCGACACCCGCGTGGAGGGCCAGGTCACCCACTGGCTGTTCGCGATGCAGGACACGCTGGCGCTGAACTGCCTCCGGGCGTTGGCCCTGCTGTGCACCCACCCACGGCAGAAGGCGCTGGCCGCCGGCGAGCTCGGCGGCGAGCGGATGCCCTACCTGGCCGCCTGCCTGCAGGAGGCGATGCGCCTGTACCCGACGACGCCCCTGCTCTCGCGGGAGCTGCTCGTCGACGTCGCCTGGCACGGGGCGACCGTCCCGGCCGGCACCCAGGTGCTGATCGTCAACGGCTTCCACCACCGCGACCGCAAGGCCTTCGACTACGCCGACCGCTTCGCGCCCGAGGCGTGGACGGAGGGGGACGCGGCCGTCCAGCGCGCGTTCAACCACTTCAGCTCCGGGCCGCAGGGCTGCCCGGGGCGCAACCTCGCGCTCCTCGTCGGGACCGCGGTGCTGGCGCAGGTCCTGCGCCGCTGGCCCGACGTCGTGTCGACCGCGGGCGCAGGCTCACTGCACGACGACCGGGCGCTGCCCTACTCGCTCAACGCCTTCGCGCTGGAGTTCACGGCGGGGTAGACCGGCCGGGGTGTGCCCGCTCAGTCGCGGTCTCCGGGACGCAGCGGGCACACCCGGCACCGGACGGACCGTCCGGGAGCCGCTGCCGTTGACCGCTGACGCAGGTCTGGCCTGCATCAGCGGTCATGGCGCGAGACGGCGATCAGCCCAGCGCGCAGCGGTACGCGATCGCGGTGAAGGGGGACTGCGCGTTCAGCGTGCCGTTCTGGTCGACCGTGGTGTACGTCGTCTGCGTCGTAACGGTGCCGGGGGGCGCGGTCGCGGGGGTCACCGGCGCTGTCTGGCCGTTGGTGATGTCCGAGGACATCTCACCGCCGCCGAGGTTGATCGACGCCGACGTGCGCGCGTAGGTCAGGAGGCTGGCGGTCGGCAGGTGCCGACCGGCGGCGCCGCAGGCGGCGGAGGCGGCGGCAAACGAAGCGGCCGCCCGCGGGCTCGGCTCCAGGCAGCTGTCGGCGATGGCGACCAGGCCCGACGGGCAGTTGCCGCCGGCCTTGGCGGCGGCGATCAGCTGGGCGGGGGTCTGGCCGCCGACGGTCTCGGCGTCCAGGCCCTTGCTGGCCCGGGCGGTGGCGACGAGCTGGCCGGCGCTCTGGCCGTCGACGGTGTCGGCGTCCAGGCCGGCCTTGATCCGCGCGATGGCGACGATTTGGCTGGCGCTCTGTCCGTCGACGCGGTCGGCGTTCAGCCCCTTGGCCAGGCCGGTGGCGTTGGTGATGAAGGGCGCCGCGTTCGGGTTGGCGTTGTTGATGCTGCCGCCGGACTGGATGATCCCGCCGACCGTGCCTGTGTCGAACACGAAGTCGAAGGCCTTGCCCCCCTCAAGGTTGTTGACGCGCAGACAGGGCGTCGAGACGTCGGGGTTGCCGAGTGACGCGATGGTCAACGAGCTGCGGCAGCCGTAGATCGCGCCGCCGCCTTTGCCCTTGTTGGACTGGCGGGTGCCGTAGGTTCCGCGGGGGCTGTTGGCGATGATCTGGGTCTCCTGCGTGGCGGACGCGCCCCCGGCGGGGTTGCGCTGGCCGATGTCGATGGGCACGGCGAGCGCGGCGGGTGCGGCGACGAGGCCTACCGCCACGAGGGTTGCGGTTGTTCGTGCGGATGCGAATGGCTTCATATTCTCTGCAACTCCGGCCAGCGGACAAGGATGCGCCGTTTCGACGGTCCGCCCCGTCGCCGCCCGCAGGCTGCGGAGGCTGGGTGCTGCTCTGTGTCACCCAGGCTCCACCCGTCCGCAGCGCCCGGTCCCGCTAGGGTCGCCCGCGATGCTCGACCTCAAGCTGCTGCGGACCGAGACCGACGCCGTGCGCGCTGCGCTGGCCCGCCGCGGCCCCGCCGCGGCGGAGGGCGTCGACGCCGTGCTGGCCCTCGACGAGCGCCGCCGCGCGCTGATCCCGCAGACCGAGGCCCTCAAGGCCGAGCAGAACAAGGCCGGCGCCGCCATCGCCGCCGCCAAGAAGGCCGGCGAGGACGCGTCGGTCGCGCTCGGGGCGATGGCCGAGGTCAAAGCGCGCGGCAGGGCGCTGGGGGAGGAGCTGGCCGTCGTCGAGGTCGAGCTGCAGGCCGCGCTGGCCGCGCTTCCGAACCTCCCCGACCCCACCGCGGCGAACGCCGACACCGTCCTGCGCGAGGAGGGGACCATCCCGAGCCTCAGCTTTGCGGCCCGCGATCACCAGGACCTGGCCGGCCCGCGTATCGACCTGGAGCGGGGGGCGAAGCTCGCCGGGTCGCGCTTCGCCTACCTGACCGGTGACCTGGTGTTCCTCGAGCTCGCGCTGGTGCGCTGGTGCCTGGACAAGCTGCACGGCCACGGCTTCACGCCCGTCATCCCGCCGGTGCTCGCGCGCGAGGAGGCGCTGTTCGGCACCGGGTTCCTGCCCGACACCGAGCAGCAGATCTACCACCTGCCCGCCGACGACCTGTACCTGCTGGGGACCTCGGAGGTGGCGCTGGCCTCGCTGCACGCCGGTGAGATCCTCGGCGCCGAGCAGCTGCCGCTGCAGTACGCGGGGATCTCGCCGTGCTTCCGTCGCGAGGCCGGCGCGGCCGGCCGCGACACCCGCGGCATCTTCCGCGTGCACCAGTTCGACAAGGTCGAGATGTTCGTCTACGTCCCGCCGGAGGAGTCAAGCGCCTGGCACGAGCGCCTGCTGGCCATCGAGGAGGAGATCCTCACCGAGCTGCAGCTGCCCTACCGCGTGGTGAACATCGCCGTCGACGACCTCGGCGCCAGCGCCGTGAAGAAGTACGACTGCGAGGCGTGGCTGCCCGGGCAGAACCAGTACCGCGAGCTGACCTCCACCTCGAACACCACCGACTTCCAGGCGCGCCGGCTGGACATCCGCTACCGCCCGGCCGACGGGCGCAAGCCGGTGACGCTGCACACGCTCAACGGGACCGCGGTCGCCGTCGGCCGCACGATCGTCGCCCTGCTCGAGAACGGTCAGCAGCAGGATGGATCGATCGCCATGCCGGCGGTCCTCCAGGGCTATGGGCTGCCGGCGGCACTGCCGGCGGCCGGCTGAGCACGCCGCCGCCACACCGGGCCGGCGCGGTCACCGGCCGGCGCCCGTCCCCGCGGTGGCGTCGGCGTCGGCGTCGGGCGCCGCGTGGGACTGGCTGGCGCCCTGGGCGGCGCGTCCGGCCAGCGAGCGCGTCACGGTTCGGGCGATCCGCAGGGAGATCACCGCGACCGGGATCTCCAGGAGCACCGCGAAGGCGATGGCGGTCAGCAGCGCGCCGGTCGACGACGAGGTCGTGATGTCCATCCACGCGTCGACGAACAGCAGCGTCGCCGTCGCGTTGGCCGCGAGCGTGACCCGCGGGTCCAGGCGGGACGCGTGCCAGGCGGTGGCGGCGATGGTCAGCAGGAGGAAGCAGTCAAAGCCCACCCAGGTGATGTCGTAGTGCTGGTTGAGGTTGCGCTGGGGCAGCGCGAGGGCCAGGTAGACGATCCAGCCGGTCATCGCCACGGCCATCACGACGTACAGCTCGGTGATCGAGCGCGAGGCCAGGCGCACCCGCGGGTCCTCGCGCGCGCGTCCGTCGCCGGGCAGCTCGCGGATGACGATGCGCAGGTCGGTCAGCAGCCGGCGCGTGAGGCGCAGCGAGACGCGGCGCCGCGAACGAGCGCGCACCGGCGGCTACCGGCGGGTCGCGGGCCGCAGGAGGATGTCGTCCTCCTCGCCGGCGAACACGTGCAGGCCGAGGCGCTCGGAGACGTCCCGGCACACGCCCGTCCCCCGGATGCTGTTGCCGTACTCGTCCAGACCGGGCGAGAACACGGCGATGCCGATCTTCCCCGGGATGACGGCGAGGACCCCGCCGCTGACGCCGCTCTTGGCCGGGACGCCGACCTCGAAGGCCCATTCGCCGGCGAAGTCGTACATGCCGCAGGTGTACATGACGCTCAGCACGTCGCGGACCCGGTCTGAGTCCAGGACGCGTTCGCCGTGCGCGTTGACGCCGCCGACGGCCAGCGTGGCGGCCATGGCTCCCAGGTCGGCGCTGGTGACCGCGACCGAACAGGCGGCCAGGTAGGTCCAGAGTGCGTCCTCCACCTCGCCGTGGAGCATCCCACGGCTGTGCATGAGGTAGGCGATGGCGCGGTTGTGGTCAGCGCCGGCCAGCTCGGCCTCGAGGGTCGGCTCGTCCACCTGCAGGTCCGGGTTGCCCGCGAAGCGACGCATGGTCTCGAGGATCCGCGCGAAGCGTGTTTCGCGGTCGCCTCCGTGCACGAGCTCGGCGGCGACGAGCGCGCCCGCGTTGACCATCGGGTTGAACGGCCGGTGGTGGCGCTCGTCGAACTCGATCGCGTTGAACGCCTCTCCGCTGGGCGCCACGCCGACCCGCTCGAGCACGCGCTCGCGGCCGAGGTCCTGCAGGGCCAGGCTGTAGGTGAAGACCTTCGACAGCGACTGCAGCGCGAACGGCCGCTCGTGGTCGCCGGCAGAGTGGCGGCCACCATCAGGACTGCCGAACGAGATGGCGAAGCGGGTCGCCTGGGCGTTCGACGGCGACGTGCTGAAGCCGTGACCCGGCGTGTAGTAGCGCGTGGGGGTGTCGGCATCCACGGCGCGGTGGCGCTCGTGCAGCTCGTGCAGGCGCTCGTCGATGAGCTGGGTTGTCGCGTCGACGTCGGTCATGGCCGGCACATGCTGACGGATCACCGGCTCCCGTAGGTGCTACGCTGTCGCATCTATGGAGGTGAGTGTCCGCGAGCTGCGCAACGACACCGGTCGCGTGGTCGACGCGGTCGGGGCGGGCGAGACCGTCACGCTGACGGTGCGCGGCGAGCCGGTCGCCGACATCGTTCCCCACCACCGGCGGACGAAATGGCTGCCGGGCGGCTGGCTCCGCGAGCAGCTCGCCGACCGCGCGGCCGACGCGGGGCTGCGTGACGACCTGCGCGAGCTGGCCGGCGGCACGCTGGACGAGCTGGAATGAGCCGCGGCCTGCTGGACACCTCGGTCTTCATCGCGACCGAGGGCGGGCGACCGCTGGGAACGCTGCCCGCGGACGGGGCGATCTCGGTGGTGACTGTCGGGGAGCTCGAGCTCGGGGTGCTCGCCGCCGGCGACGACGATGCACGTGCCCGGCGTGCCGCGACGCTCGCGCTGGCCCGCGCCGCCGACCCGGTGCCGGTGACCGAGGCCACCATGTCGTGCTTTGCCCGGTTGGTGCACGACTGCCGCGCCGCCGGACGCCGCGTCACCGTCCTGGACGCGGTCATCGCGGCCACCGCGGTGCAGCACGGCCTGCCGGTCTACACGCAGGACGCGGACTTCGACGTCATCGCGGCGGCCCACCCGGACCTCGACGTCCGGCGCGTCTGACTCGCTCGGATGTCGTCGGCCGCAACCGCCCCGGAGCGCGTCGGCGCGCCGGGGCGGCGTGGGTCTGTCGGTCAGTTCTCGTGACCGAAGATGTACCGGAACTGGCTACCTGGCGCCCGCGTCCCGGGCACGAGGTCCGCGGTCGACGAGAACGCGGTCACGCGGCCGTCGCCGGAGATCGCCGGCGCGCTGCTGTCGAGGACCTGGCCGGTGGCCTGCTGGCCGGAGGAGGTGACGCTGACCCGGGTGGTGCTCCGGCCGCCAGATCCCGGAGGAACACGTCCTGCAGGCCGTTGGTGTCGCCGGGCACGAGGTTCCGGGCGCCGGAGGCGAAGGCCACCGTGCTGCCGTCGGCGTCGCCGGCGCGGCGACCGGGTTGACCGGGCCTGCCGGCTGCCCGGTGCTCCTGAGGCTCGCCTGGGTGGTCGTCCCGGTGCTCCGGTCGCGCACGAGGACGTCGGCCCGCCGGGTCGTGTCGCCGGACGCGAGGTTCGTGGCCGTCGACCACCACGCCACGCGGGTGCCGTCGGCGCTGATGGTCGGCAGCTCGTCGGTGCCGTCGCTGCTCTGACCACCCGCGGTCACGCTGACCAGCGTCGTGGAGCCGGCCGGCAGGTCACGCACGTAGACGTCGGTGCGGCTGCCGGTGTCGCCGGCGGCAAGTCGGCCGATCGTGCTGAACACGACGCGGCTGCCGTCGCCGCTGATCGCGGCGCTGTACAGCGAGTTGGTGCGACCGTCGGACAGGTCGGGAGGCAGCGCTTTGGCCGGTTCGTAAGAACCGGGAAACGCTTTGGTGAGCAACCCGTAAGTGCCCGCAAGACTCCGGCAAGCGAAGCGCAAGATCCGCCGTCGGTAACGACCACGCGGCGCTCAGGTCGGGCGAACTGCGGGCGGGGCCGCCGTCAGGACTTACGCTCCGCCTTCGCCTCTTCGGCGGCGACCTTGAGCCGGGCCGCTTCCTCCTTGGCGACGGCGGCGTCCTCGCGCTCCTGCAGGGCGTCGGCGGACTCCTCCAGCGCCGCGAGCCGGTTGCGCTTGGCCGCCACGTCGGCGGCCTCGCGCTCCTCGGCGGCGGCCTTCTCGGCCACGCCCTTGCGCTCGCGGGCGCGCTCTGCGGCCTTCTGCTTGCTCTGCTGGGCCTGCTCCTCGGCGTCACGCTTGCGCCGTTTGGCCGTCTGGTCGGCCTTCCGGCGTGAGGCGGCCGCCTGCTGCTTCTTCTCGGCCGCGCGCTGGTCGGCCTGCGCGGACGCGGCGTCGGCGCGGACACGCAGGTTCTCGGCCTCGCGGCGCTTGTCGGTGGCGACGCGCCGGCGCGCGCCATCGGTCCTCAGCTGCTCGTCCCCGAGCGTGCGCCCGGCCTGCTCGCGAACCGCAGCGGCGGCCGCGTCGACCTCGAGGCCGCGTCGTCCGAGCAGCCGGTTGGCCACGTCCAGGGGAAGTCTGCCCACCCGGAGTGTGGTGTCCACAGCGGCTCGGGCGATCGACATCGGGTTCATGATCGGTTCTCCTCGGGATCGATGCTGTCGGCCACGCGCTCCGCGCGCTGCGCCTCGCGCTCCAGGGCGTTGACCTCGCTCGCGTCGACGGCGCGCACCTGCTCAGCGTCGGCCTCACGATCGGCGGCGGCTCCGGCGACCCGCGCCCGCTCGTCCTCGGCCTCCTGCTGCCGGCGTCGGGCCTCGTCCTCGGCGGCCTCCTGCGCCTGGAGGCGCTCGCGTTCGGCCTGCTGTGCACGGTCGTGCTCGGTGAGCTCGGCCTGTAGCTCGCCGCGCTCGCGTTCGGCCTCCGCGCGCTCGGCGTCCCGATCGGCCTGGGCCTGGTCAAGCTGGGCCGCATCCTCGCGTCGGGCCGCGTCGCGCGCCTGGTGTGCCTGCGCCTCCTGGAGGTTGCCCTCGCGCTGCAGGTCATCGTCGCCGAGCACCCGGCCCGCAGCCTGCTTGGCCTTGCCGACGAGCTTGCCCGGGATGCCACCGGCGGTCTCTTCATCGCTCATGGCCGGGCAACTACCCGGGGTGACCGTGGGGCAATCATGGCGGACGCCCTGAACGCTCAGCGGGCCCGGCGGCGGGCCTGCGAGGCGCGGCGCGCCTCGACGGCGACGAGATCCTCCAGGCGGCGACCGATGTCACGGGCGACGCGTCCGTGGGGACGCAGGTCGTCGTGGCCGGGGCTGACGCCCGCGGGGCCGGTGGCGCGACGGGCCAGCGGAACGACGGTGGGACGGATGCCTGGGGTGAAGGACATGGCGCCAGGCTCCACCGCGGACCTGTGGGCGCGGTAAGGGAACCACGAAGTCCAAGGCTTCTCTCATGCAGCGCTCACCTAGGACGAGCGCACGCCCCGAGGCCAGTGCGGCAGGACGGGCCGGCGATCACCGTCGCGGGCGCGCCCCTCGAACACCCGCGGCGAGCGCGAGGAGCACGGCGAGCGGCAGGAACACCGCACCGATCGCCTCCCACGCCGACGGCGCCACCGAGTCCAGGAGCCCACCCGCCAGCAGGACCGCGAGGACCCCGAGCGGCAGGACCCACGTCTCACCGAGGACGAGCTTGCGCAGCGTGCGCAGGACGCTCATCGGCCCCGCCGTTGCGCGCCGCGGACCAGGACGGCGCTCACCGCGGCCGTCAGCGCCGCCAACCAGAGCACGGCGAGGTCGCCGCCAGGCCAGTCCACGTGCAGGCCCTCGCCGCAGAAGAACATCCCGAACGCCGTCAACAGGACCCCGACGGCCCACTTCATCTCGGTCTCCGGCAGGCGCATGAGCGGGCCACGCAGCCAGACGCCGAGGATGGCGACGAACGCGACGGCCCCCACGGCGCCGGCGATGGCCGGCCCCGACCCGGTGGGCCGCGCGGCGAGCGTGGTGACGATGAGGACGATCTCCACACCTTCCAACAGGACACCCTTGAACGCGACCGCCCGGCCCGCCCAGTCCGCCTCACCCATCGGCGGCAGGTCGGCGTCCTGGAGCGCGTCACGCGCTTCGGCGTACTCGGCCAGCGCCGACGAGCGCGCCTTCAGCCCGGCCAGGCGCAGGATCGCCTTGCGCAGCCACTCCAGCCCGAACGCCAGCAGCAGCGTCCCGATGGTCAGGCGCAGCGCGTCGATCGGGATCTGCTCGAGCACGACCGGTCCGACGAGCACCGCGGTGCCCGCGCACACGACCACCCCGCCCGCCGCGCCGATGACCGCGTCGCGCCACCGCCGGGACACGCCGACGGCCAGGACGATGGCCAAGGCCTCCAGCAGCTCCACCGATACGGCCAGGCCCGAGCCGGCCGCCGTCAGCAGGGTGCCGGCGCTCACGGCGACGTGGGGAGGCGCACGGGCACGAGTCGGACGCTACCGGCTCGCACTACCCTCGGCGGATCCGCATTCCGTCTCCCACCGCCAGCGCCGCCACCACGTGGGACGCCAACGCCGGCCGCTACGCCCGCCAGACCCAGTATGAGCTGCGCGCGGTGTGGCGCGCGGCCGCGCTGGCCGACGCCGGCCCGGGCGATCGCGTCCTCGACGTGGCGACCGGCACCGGACTGGTGCTCGACGTGCTGCGCGTGCGTCCGCACCCGCCGCGACAGGTCCTGGCGGTCGATCGCTCACCTGGCATGCTCGCGCAGCTGGCGAGCCTGCCAGAGGGCTGGACGGCCCGTGAGGCCGACGCCACCGCACTGCCGGTGGACGACGCCACGATCGACGTCGTCACGGTCTCCCACCTGCTGCACCTGCTCGACCACAGGACGCGACGGGGCGTACTGCAGGAAGTCCACCGCGTGCTCGTCCCGGGTGGGCGGGTGGTGACGATCACCCCGCACGTCCCCCGCCAAAGGGCCGGTCGTCTCGGCGCCGCGCTGCTGGACACCGCCGCGACGCTGGCCCCCGCGTGCCTGGGCGGCCTGCGCACCTGCGACCCCCGCGCGGATCTGGCCGCCGCCGGCCTCGAGGCGCAGCACGCGTCCCAGCTCCGGCACGGGTATCCGTCCCTCGTCGTGCTGGCGCACCGCCTCCTGAGATAAAGGGCGCGTTCATACACGGGGTCTACCGTCACCGGCGGTGATCCGCGCCGACGGCCTCGTGAAGGTGCATGGCTCCGGGCCGGCCGCGCGCCGCGTCCTGGACGGCGCCTGCGTGCACGCGCAGGCGGGTGAGCTCGTCGCCGTGGTCGGGCGGTCGGGAACGGGCAAGTCCACGCTGCTGCACCTCCTCGGGGCGCTGGAGCCGGCCGACGCGGGCCAGATCAGCGTCGGCGGCGAGCGCGTCGACGGCCGGTCCGAGCGGGACCTCACGTCGCTGCGCCGCCGCCAGGTCGGTTTCGTCTTCCAGTTCTTCCACCTCATCCCCGAGCTGACCGGGGAGGAGAACGTCCTGCTGCCCACGCGCCTGCCCGGCGGCGGGCGCGCCGCCGCGGACCGGGGGCGGGAGCTCATCGAGCGCCTCGGCCTCCGCGATGCCGCGCGCCGGCGCCCGCACCAGCTCAGCGGCGGCGAGCAGCAGCGCCTGGCCGTGGCCCGCGCCCTGGTCATGGATCCGCCGGTGCTGCTGGCCGACGAGCCGACCGGCAACCTCGACGACGCCTCCGCGGTCATCGTCCTGGACCTCCTGCGCGCGGCGGCCGCCGAGGGCCGTGCCGTCCTGGCCGTCACGCACGAGGACGCCGTCACCGCGGCGGCCGACCGCACGCTGATCCTCGCCGACGGCCTGCTCCACGAGCGGTGACGGGGATCGTGCGAGCTGCGGCGGCCCGCGTCCGGGCTCTGCGCGGGCGTGCGCTGCTCGCGGCTGCGGGCATCGCGGCGGCGGCGGCGATGGCCGGCGCCGCCGTGTACGTCGCCTACGCGCTGGACACCGGCTTCCAGCGCTCGGCCCAGCAGGCCGACCTGCCCGACGTGGTCGCGCGCTTCGACGAGCAGCCCGAGGCGAAGATGGCGCAGCTCATCCGCTCCCTGCCCAACGTGCAGGCGTTCACGCTGCGGCTGGAGATCAACCGCGTCCGCCTGCGCGCCGGGACCAACGTCGCCAAGGAGGGCGCCGTCCAGGTCGTGCCGCCCGCCCGCCGCGGATACGCGATCACCGACGGGCGAGACGTGCGCGGCGACCGCGCCGAGGCGGTCATCGAGCGCGGCCTGGCCAACCGGTGGGACCTGCGGCCGGGGGACACCGTGAGCATCGGCCGCCTCGGTCCGGTGCCGGTCGTCGGCGTCTCGGTCGCGCCGGACAACGTCGCCTTCCCGCTGGCCTCCGCCCCCCGCGTCCAGCTCTCGCAGGCCTTCGTGGAGAAGGTCTTCGAGGGCGCGCCGATCACCACCAACCAGGCGCTGGTGTGGACGCAGGACCCGTCGCGGACGGACATCACCCTGCAGCAGGCGCGGGCCACCGCCTTCGGCATCGACAACCTGCGCTTCATCACCCGCGCGGGGGTGCGGGTGCTCGTCGACCAGGCCGCCGGGATCGTCATCGCCCTGCTCGTGACCTTCTCGCTGGTGGCGCTGCTGGCCGCCGCCGTCCTGCTCGTCTCCCAGTCGGCGGCCGACGTGCAGCGCTCGCTGCCGGCGATCGGGGTGCGCCGCGCGATCGGGGTCCCGCGCCTGACCGTGGCCGCCGAGCACGCTGGGGCCGCCGCGCTGCTCGGCGCTTTGGCCGGCGGCGTCGGCGTGCTGGCCGGGGTGCTTGCCGTCGCCTCCCCGGCGACCGGGGTGCTGGAGGCCCTGAACGAGCAGCCCCCGGGCTCGGCGGCGATCCTGCCGCTGGCGGCGACCTGGGTCGGCGTCGTCGCCGTCGCCACCCTGGCCGCCGGCTGGCCGGCCTGGCGGGCGGCGGGCCGAGCCCCGGTGACGCTCCTGCGCGGAGGGGCCGACCTCGCCGGTCGCAGCGACCGACGCGCTTCGCGGCGCTCGCCGGCCGGGGGCGGGTTCGTCGTCCTGGGCATGCGCCTGGCGCTCGCGCGCCCGGGCCGGGCGGTGGCCGCCGTCGCCGTGCTGTCGGTCTGCGGCGGGGTGCTGGCGCTCATGCTCGGGCTCTCCTCGCTCGTGCTGGCCCTGCGCGACGACCCGGGGTCGATCGGTAAGAAGTACCAGCTGACGGCCAAGCTCGGAGCCGAGTCGACCGGGGACGTGCGGGCGATCCCCGGGGTGCGCGACGCGGCTCCGCGCTACCTCGTGCGCGGCGTGGACTCCTTCGCCCTCGGCGAGCCGGTCAAGCTCATCGCCTTCCCCGGGGACCACACCCGCTTCGAGGCCCCCGCCCTGGCCGACGGGCGGCGCGTGCGGGCCGACGATGAGGCCGAGGTCGGCACCGGCCTGGCCGAGGCTCTCGGCGTGCGCCTGGGCGCACGGCTGGCCGTCCAGCTGCCCAGTGGAGGAGAGGCGCGCTTCAAGGTCGTCGGGACCGTCCGGGCGATCGAGGACGACGGCCGCGTGGCCTACGTGCGTCCGCAGCGCGTGCTCGGTGCCGACCCGTCCGTGCCGGCGACGATGGCCATCCGCCTGGACGACGGCGCCGACCGCGCGGCGGTCGGGCAGGCGCTGCGCGACCTGGGCGCCGAGCCCAGCACGGTCGGCGCGGCGACGACGCGCAGCACCGCGTTCCTGGGCTCCCTGGCCACGCTGCTGCGCGCGGTCGGCATCATCGACGCCCTGGTGTGCCTGTACGCCCTGGCCCAGGCGCTCGGGCTGACCGCCCGCGAGCGCCGGCCGACGCTCGCGCTGCTGCGGTCGGCCGGGGCCTCGTCCGGGGTCATCCAGCGGGTGCTCGTCGGGGCCGCACTCGTCCTGGCCGTTCCCGCCGCGCTGCTGGCCGTCGTCCTGCAGCGCTACGTGTTCGCCCCGCTGGTCGGCGGCGGCGCGGCGGGGTACACCGACCTGCAGCCCACAGCGAGCGCGCTGCAGTCCGCCGGGGTCGTCGCCGCGTTCGGCGGCCTCGGCCTCGTCGCCGCCGTGCTCGTGGCGCGCCGCGTGCTCCGCGAGACCGTCGTCGCCGGCCTGGGGGACGCGTGAGCGCACGCGCGCGAACCGTGCTGGTGGCGGGCCTCGTCACCGTCGCCGCGGTCGTCGTCGTCCTCACCCTCGTGGTGTCGGGGGGCGACGATTCGCGTGGCGGGAGCGGGGCGGGCCTGGCACAGGAAGGACGCGTCGCCGCCGACACC
>JBBSUL010000093.1:0-14315 GCA_038234375.1 Solirubrobacterales bacterium
ACGTCGTGACCGCCGAGACGATCTTCGGCATCGAGCGCGCCCTGGCGCACCGCGTCAACGACCTGCTGCTGCCGATCGTCAAGGGCGTGGGCTCTGAACGCGCCTACGGCATGCTCAGCGAGTCGCTGCAGACGTACGGCGGGTCGGGCTACCTGCAGGACTACCCGGTCGAGCAGTACATCCGCGACGCGAAGATCGACAGCCTCTACGAGGGGACCACCGCGATCCAGGCGCAGGACTTCTTCTTCCGCAAGATCGCCCGCGACCAGGGCGTCGCCCTGACGCAGCTGCTCACCCAGATCCAGGCGTCGATCAACGCCGAGGGCCACCCGTCGCTGGCCGCGCACTGGACGCACGTGGCCACCGCGCTGGCCGACGTGCAGGCGATGGTCGGCACGCTCACCAGTTACCTCATGGCCTCCCAGGAGGACTCGACCCAGCTCTACAAGGTGGGCCTAGGCTCGGTGGACTTCCTCATGTCCGTCGGCGACCTGCTGATCGGCTGGCTGCTCCTGGACCACGCCGAGATCGCCCAGCGCGCCCTGGACGCCGGCGCGTCCGACAGCGACGGGGCCTTCTACGAGGGCAAGGTCGCCGTCGCCGGCTTCTTCGCCCGCACGCAGCTGCCGATGCTGACCGCGGTCAAGGAGAGCATCGCTCAGATCGACACCGACGTCATGGAGCTGGCCGAGGCCAGCTTTTGAGTGGGCAGGAGGGCCGGGCCCGTCCACGTCGACGTCGCCGGACGGCGTGTGGAGGCCGTCGAGTGGCCCGGGGACCGCTCGCGCCGCACGATGGTCCTCCTCCACGAGGGCCTGGGGTCGGTCGGGCTGTGGCGGGACACGCCGGCCCGGCTGGCCGCGGCCACGGGCCGGCGGGTGGTCGCCTACTCGCGCCTCGGGCACGGGCGCTCGGACCCGCCGCCGGGGCCGCGCACCCGGGCGTTCTTCGACACCGAGGCCGATGCCGTGCTGCCGGAGGTGCTGACGCAGCTTGACGCCCCGGAGCCGATCCTCGTCGGCCACAGCGACGGCGCCTCGATCGCGCTCGTCCACGCCGGCCGGCATCCGGTGGCCGGTGTCGTGCTGATGGCGCCCCATGTGTTCGTCGAGACTGCCGTCCTGCCCGAGATCTCCGTGACGCGTGCGCGGTACACCGTCGGGGACCTGCGCACCCGCATGGCCCGCCACCACGACGAGCCCGACACCGTGTTCTGGCCTTGGTGTGACCTGTGGCTGAGCCCCGCCTTCGGCGACTGGACGCTCAACGCCGAGATCGCCGCGCTGCGCACGCCGACCCTGCTCGTGCAGGGCGCCGCCGACCCCTACGGTTCCCTGGAGCAGCTGGACCGGATCGAGGACGGCGCGCCGGGGCCGGTCAGCCGGCGCGTCGTTCCCGGCGGGCACAGCCCCCACCATGAGCACCCCGAGACGACGGTCGACGCGATCAGCCGGTTCGTCGCGGACCTGCCGTAGGCCCCTCGGCGGGAATCAGAGGGACTCAAAGGGCATCGTCGGGACCACGACGCCGTCGCGGACCGCAAGCGCGCCCGAGCCGGTGAGGTCGGCGAGCAGGCGGTCAACGACCCCGGCGTCGGTCATCCCCGTCAGCGCGGCGATGTCCCGAACCGGCCCGACCGACTCCATGCGCCCGTGCAGCTCGGTGACCGGCGTGACCGCCAGCATCATGTAGGTCACGAAGACCCGGCGTGACGAGCAGCGCGAGCTCGCGCGCGGCGAGGCCGTGCTCGGCGAGGAACGCGTCCAGACGGGCGTCGGAGGCCCGGGTCCCCGACCCGCAGTCCACGAGCACCGCCCCGTCGGGGCCCCGGACGAGAATCGTGTTCGCGCTCGGCGCGAGGCGACGATCGACGCTCAGCCATCCCGGAAACACCTCGGGCAGGTTGAGACCTCTCGGGGATGTGGTCGGGGTGCGCCTTCTGAGTGCCGTCTCCCCCGCTGGGGGCTGACGACCGCACCGTTCGGGTGATCTTCGGGGGCGCGCGAGCGGGACGTGTGTACGTTCAGCGCTCCCCCGCTGAGAGGCAGTCCCCCGCGTGCGCCGTCCGAACCTGCTCGTCTTCTTCCTCGTCGCCGTCGGCCTGCCGCTGCTGACGGCCGCCGACCCCGCCGCCGCGGCCAAGCGCCCGGTGCAGCTCGTCGGCGGGGAGCAGGGCTCGGGCGCGTTCTGCGGGCCCACCCGCGCGTACGTCCGCGTCCCGAACGGCGAGGGGCTCCGGGCGACGGTGGCACCCGCGAAGTCGAGCCCGGGCCGCCGGTCACGCAGGGGCACCCGGCTGTCGATCGAGAAGTGCCAGGACGGCGCCTACACGAAGGTCTCCTCCAGCGTCGTCGGCGGCACGCGAAAGCGGCGCAACAAGAACATCACCACCAGCCGCGAGGCCACGGGCGACTACCGCGTGCACATGGTCAGCCGCACGGGTGGCAACAAGGGCGCGTCGGTCTGGGTCCGCGTCGGCGCCGGCGAGATCGTCGACACGCCGGTCAGCTTTACCGTGAAGAACGAGAACCGCACGCCGATCGCCTGCGCGACCGGGCCGGACGGCGGCACCTACACCGTGCGCGGCCGCCTCATCGCCCCGCGGACGAGCCTCACCGGCAGCGGCTCGTCGGGCCGCGGGCCGGACATGGCCTTCTACTACCACGGCGTCGGCTACGCGCAGTTCTTCTGGCACTTCACGGCGGTGCCCGGCTACGACTACGTGACCGAGCAGGCCCGCGACGGCCACGCCAGCCTGTTCCTGGACCGACTGGGCATGGGTGAGAGCGACGGCCCGGCCAGCGGCAACCAGGACTGCGCCGCCGCGGAGTCCGACGTCGCCGACCAGGTCATCCAGAAGATGCGCCGCGGCGACTACACCACCGGCGAGGGGCCCGGCCCGAGCGCGGGGCGCGTCGCGCTCGTCGGCCACTCGGCCGGGTCGATCATGGCGCTCGGCACCCAGGGTGTCTTCCACAGCGCCGACGCGCTGGCGCTGCTGGGCTACAACACGGTGGTCCCGTCCCCACTGGCCGTCTCGCAGCTCGGCCAATCCACCCTGCAGTGCGTGGCCGCACCCGACTCCGGACCAGGGGGGCGGACCGACTACGCGGACTTCGGGGCCACCGACGCGGACTTCGTCCGGGGCCACTTCTTCGATGTCGACCCGCGCGTCGCGACCGCCACGCTGAAGCTGCGGACCCGCGAGCCGTGCGGGCAGGTCAACTCGTTCACGTTCTCCCTGGTCGCCAACCAGCAGTACGCCCGCACCCTCGACGTCCCCACGCTGTACCTGAGCGGGCAGGAGGACGCCTTCTTCGACGGCGACCAGCTGGCGGTCGAGGCGACCTACAACCCGGCGAACGCCGACAAGACGACGTTCGTCCCGCTGCCCGGGTCCGGCCACGCGCTAACCCTCGGCCGCACCCGTGACGCCTTCCGGTCCCAGATGGACCGGTGGCTGACGGCGAACGGCTTCTGACGCAGCGACGGCGCCCGCGGATCCCCGCGAGCGCCGTCGCTCACTGCCAGCGGCGGGCCGTCCGGCCCGCCGCTGATCGGGTGCGGGCTTCAGCTGCCGCCCACCTGGTAGGCCTCGGCGTTCTTCGAGGTCTGCGCCTCGCCCCCCTCGACCTTCAGGCCCCCGTCGGCGGCCTTGTCGACCGTCGAGATGTACGTCGCCCGCGACGGCGGCTGCCCCAGCTTGGAGTAGTCCAGCGTGCCGGCGACGAGGCCGCCGAGATCGACGTTGTCGAGCTTGCGGACCGCCTTCTGCACCCCCTCACGGGTCAGGTCGCCGTCGGCGCAGGCCTGCTTGAGGATCTCGAACATGACCTTGGACTCGGCGTAGCCGGCGGTGATCGAGTACTTCGGCTCACCCTTCGGGAACGCCTTGGAGTACGCCGCGCGCATCGCGTCCACGCCCGGCGACTTCAGCGAGTACGGGGCGGTGCCCGCGCTGAACACGGCGTTGGCCTCCAGGGCCGGCGCGGCCGGCGTCTTCAGGAGCGCCGGGTCGAACGTCGGACCGCTGCCACCGATCGGGACCTTCAGCCCGGTCGCCGCCGCCACACCGGCGATCGACGCCATCTGGGCCGGGGCCGTGCTGACGAGGATCGCCTTGACGCCCTGGCGCTTGAGCGTGCCGACCTGGGCGGCCATGTCGCGATCGGTCGCCTTGACCTTCTGCTCGACGAGCGTCAGGCCCTGCTGCTTGGCCGCGTACTTGGAGCCGGTCAGCGCGTTCTCGCCGTACTCACCCTCGAAGTAGATGTGGCCGACCTTGTCGCCCTGCTTGAGCTTGCCCTGCTCGACGAGGTAGTCGACGAGGTTGATCATCTCCAGGTCGTAGGTGGCGCCGACGACGACGATGTTCGGGTTGGCCAGCAGCTGGGAAGGCCAGCCCGCCAGGACCGATATCATCTTGTCCTTCTGCAGCGACGGGATCAGCGCCGCGGTCATGACCGAGCCGAGCAACTGGTTGAGGGCCAGCGACTTGGGGGCGATCTCTCGGTAGAGGCTGACGGCCTTCTGCGGATCGTAGCCGTGGTCCTTGACGTCGAGCGAGACGGTGCGCTGACACACGCCGCCCTTGGCGTTCTGCTTCTTCCAGAACGCGGCGTTGCCCTCGTTTAGCGGAATGCCCAGGCCGGCGAACACGCCGCTGGTGTCGGTGAGGACGCCGAGCGAGATCTGCTTGGCGGTGACCCCGGGGCCGGTCTTGACCTCAGTCGGTGAGGCGGCCGACGTCGACCCGCCGCTGCTGGTGCTGGTCTTGTCGTCGCCGCACGCGACGGCGGTCGTGGCGAGCGCCGCGGCCGCGAGGACCGCAGCGGCTCTGGAGAAGGATTTGGACATGGGTGGTGACACGCTCCCTATGGTGCTGGTGTGGGGACAGGGTCCGCGCGGCGCCGGTTGACGCGTGCGCGAAGATGGTGGCCGATGCCCGCGAGGCCGCCGCGGGCGGTGAGCAGGACGCCGATGATCGCCGCCCCGAAGAGGTAGCGGGACAGCTGCGTGGGCCCGACGCCGCCCTGGCCGGGCGAGGCCACGAGCGGCAGCGAGTCGGCGTAGTTGGAGAGGACCTGGGGCATGCCGAAGACGACGATGGCGCCCAGGATGGCGCCGTTCACCGAGCCCAGGCCGCCGAGGACGACGATGACCAGGAACTCGATCGAGAGCACGAAGCCGAAGGTCTCCGGGACGATCCGGCCGTAGACGATGGCCAGGAACGCGCCGCCGAGCCCCGCGAACATCGAGGACACCAGGAACGCGGTCGCCCGCGTGCGTCCGACGTCGACGCCCATGGTCGCGGCGGCGACCTCGCTGTCGCGGAGCATCTCCAGCGCCCGGCCGGGACGCCCGGCAACGAGGTTGTGCGCGACCCACGCGCTCACCGCCAGGAGGAAGAGTCCGAGGTACCAAAGCTTCGTCAGCTCCCCGGAACCCGTGCCACTGCTGTCGTCGAAGCGCAGCCCGAAGAGGCTGAAGTCGACGGCGTCGCGGCCGTTGAAGCCGCCCGTGACCCCGGTGGCGTTGAACATGATGTGCTGGCCCAGGAAGACGAGGCCGATCGAGGCGATGCCGAGGTAGATGCCCTGCAGGCGGCCGGCGATGGGGCTGAAGATGGCGCCCGCCAGGCCGGCCAGGAGGGTGGCGCCGATCAGCGCGACGGCTGGAGGCAGCTGCAGTCCGGCCGGAGCCTCGACGCCGGGGATCTGCTCGCCGCCGGCCAGGTAGCAGTAGCCGTACGCCCCGACGGCCAGGAAGAAGGCGTGCCCGAGCGAGAGCTGCCCGGCCCGGCCGACCAGGATCGTCAGCCCGATCGCGGCGATCCCGCCGGCCATGGCGAACAGCCCGGTCTGCAGCCAGAACCCGCTGAGACCGAGCGGGGCGACGAGCAGCACCGCGGCCAGAGCAGCGGCGGCGAGGGCCCCCGCGACGGGGATCTGGCGGATGCGCTCAGACACGGGTCACCTTCTGCTCCCCGAACAGGCCGCTGGGCCGGAACAGGAGCACGATCAGCATCACCGTGTACGGCGCCACGTCGCTGAGCCCGCGGCCGAGGAAGGCGAGGTCGCCCTGGTAGCCGGCGGTGTAGGTCGCGACGAGCCCGATGATGATCCCGCCGACGAGGGCGCCGGCCAGCGAGTCCAGGCCGCCGATGACCGCGGCGGGGATCGCCGCCAGTGCGCTCAGTCCGGTCGCATTGTCGACCCCCGGCGACGGGAAGCTCGTGAAGAAGACCCCGGCGATCGTGGCCAGCGCCCCGGCCAGGGCCCAGGCGCCGGCGGCGACGCGGTTCAGGCGGATGCCCATGAGCGCGGCGGTGCGCCCGTCCGCGGCTGCCGCGCGCATCGCCACGCCCCAGTCCGTGAAGCGGAAGGCCACCCCGAAGGCGGCGATGATGATCACGGCGACGATGCCGGCGGCGATCCGGGCCTCGGGGATCACGACGTTGCCGATCCGCACCACCTCCGATCCCCAGGGGGCACCGGAGGTCAGGATGCTCGACCCGATGCGCCGGATGAGCTCGGTGGCCAGGACGATGTCGATGCCGAGCGTGAGGATCGCCAGCGTGGTCGGCTCGCTCGTGCGCACCCGGCGCATAATGAGCACGTCGAGGAGCGTCGCGGCCAGCGCCGCGATCGCGGCGCCGATCGCGACGGCCGGCCAGAAGCCGAGGTCGCCCTGCAGGCGCGCGGCCGCGTAGGCCCCGATGAGCAGGATCGAGCCGTGGGCGAAGTTGACGACCCCGGTGGCCTTGAAGACGAGCACGAAACCCATCGCGATCAGCGCGTAGATCGTGCCGAGGGACAGGCCGCTCAGGGTCAGTTCGAGGAACTCGTTCATGCGCCGGCCTGGGGTGCGTCGTCGGGGGTATCGGGCTGCGCGGCGCCGAGGTAGGCCTCGAGCACCGCCGGGTCGCGCTGCACCTCGGTGGGGGGGCCGTCGGCGATGCGTTCGCCGAAGTTCAGGACGCTGATGCGGTCGGCCAGGGCCATGACGAAGGCCATGTCGTGCTCGACGAGGACGACGGTCAGACCCAGGGTCGCCCGGACCTCGGCGATGGTCTGGGAC
Organism: Solirubrobacterales bacterium; assembly: GCA_038234375.1. Classification (GTDB taxonomy): domain Bacteria; phylum Actinomycetota; class Thermoleophilia; order Solirubrobacterales; family Solirubrobacteraceae; genus Paraconexibacter. The sequence continues at coordinate 7,081 of JBBSUL010000093.1, forward strand.
ATGGCGGCCGACTCGCGGGCGTTCATGCCGGCGACGGGCTCGTCGAGGAGCAGGACGTCGGGCTCGGCGCACAGGGCACGCGCGAGCTCGACGCGCTTGCGGGCGCCGTAGGGCAGCGTGTGGACGAGGACGTGCAGATCGTCCTCGAGCCCGACGAGGGCGGCGACCTCCCGGACCGCCTCGCGCTGGGCAGCGAGCTCACGCCGCGCCCTGCGCAGGCCGAACGCGGTCGTCAGGTAGCCCGACGAGGTCAGCCGGTGGCGCCCGACGAGGAGGTTGCGCTCGACCGTCGCCTCGGCCGACAGCGCGAGGTTTTGAAAGGTGCGGGAGATCCCGACCGCGGCGATCCGGTGCGGCCGCAGACCGCCGAGCGTGGTGTCCCCGTACCGGACGCTGCCCGCGGTGGGCGTGTACACGCCCGTGAGCACGTTCAGGGCCGTGGACTTGCCCGCGCCGTTGGGGCCGATGATCGCGTGGGTGGAGCCCGGGTCGATCTGCAGCGAGACGTCGGAGAGGGCGACGATGCCGCCGAAGCGAACGGTGATGCCCTCGGCGACGAGCGCGAGCGGCGTGGCGCGCCGGGTGGCGGGCGCACCGGACGCGAGCGCACCGGACCGGCGCGGAGCCGCCGGGACGGCCGCGGGGTCCGTCGCGTCGCCCGTGCCGGTGGCGGTGGCCGACTCCGTCTCCCCACCGATACCCAGGTAGCGGTCGCGGACCTCCTCGCTGCCGGCGAGGTCCGCAGCGCGGCCGCTGAGGGTGACCGCGCCGGTCTCCAGGACGTAGGCCTCGTCGGCGATGCGCAGCGCCATCGCCGCGTTCTGCTCGACGAGGACGATCGCCGTGCCCTCTCGGTTGATCTCGCCGATGATCTCCCCGATCTGCTCGACGATCCTCGGGGCCAGCCCGAGCGACGGCTCGTCGAGCAGCAGCAGCGTCGGCCGGCTCATGAGGGCCCGGCCGATGGCGAGCATCTGCTGCTCGCCGCCGGAGAGCAGGCCGCCCTTCTGGCCGGTGCGGTCCTTCAGCTGCGGGAAGAGCTCGAAGACCCGCGCGCGCGCCTGGGCCTTGGCGGCCTTGTCGCGGACGGCCAGGGCACCGGCGCGGAGGTTCTCGTCGACGGTGAGGTCGGCGAAGATCCGGCGGCCCTCGGGGACCTGGACGAGGCCCGCGCGCACGATCGCCGTCGGGTCGGCGCCCGCGAGGTCACGGTCACGGAAGTGGATCGCACCGCCGGTGATCCGGCCGCCCTCCAGCGGCAGCGTCCCGGAGATCGCGCGCAGCAGCGTGGACTTGCCGGCCCCGTTGTTGCCGAGCACGGCGACCACGGCACCGTCGGGGACCGTGAGGTCCACCCCGGCCAGGGCGTCGCCCGCGTCACCGTAGGTCGCGCGCAGCCCGCGCACCCGGAGGATCTCGGCACGGTCGCCCTGTTCGGAAGGTCGACCCGCCGGGTGGGTCGTCGGGCTGCTCACTGCGGCGGTCGCGCGGGGGCTGTGCATGCGTACGGGCCGGGCAAGTGGGGACGTCGTCTACCTCTCCTGGTGTGTCGCTGCCGACCATCGGCTCCGGCGGACCGAGCGCACCTAAGCGGACGCTCATGGCGACCCTATCCGCGCGGCCGGTGCCGTGCCACCCGGTGGCCGAACGTGGCGCCGGCGCCGCGGTTTCAGCCCCGCTCCGGCGTCCAGGTCGCCGGCAGCGCCTTGATTCCGTTGATGAAGTTCGCGACCAGGAAGTCCGGCTCGGGCGCCGAGATGTCCGGGATCCGGGTGAACACCTCGACCAGCAGCGACCTGAGCGTGCGCCGGGCCAGCGCCGCGCCCAGGCAGTAGTGCGGGCCGCCGCCGCCGAAGCCCTGGTGGCGGTTGGGCGTGCGCAGGATGTCGAACTCGAACGGGTTGCCCCAGTAGTCCTCGTCACGGTTGCCCGAGCAGTACCACAGCACGACCTTGTCGCCGGCCTTGATGTGCTGCCCGCGGATCTCGCAGTCCTGGATGGCGGTGCGCCGCATGTGGATGAGCGGCGAGACCCAGCGGATGACCTCTTCCACGGCGCCGTCGACGCGACCGGGCAGGTCCTCCATCAGCAGGTCGCGCTGGTCGGTGAAGCGCGAGGACAGCAGGTGGATCATGCCGGCCGAGGCGTGGCGGCTGGTGTCGTTGGCGGCGACCGCGAGCAGCACGAAGAAGGCGCCGATCTCGTCGTCGGTCATCCGCTCGCCCTCCCACTCGGCCTGCACGAGCCAGCTCATGAGGTCCTCGCCCGGGTCCGCCCGGCGCTCCTCCGCCAGTTCGGCGGCGGTCAGGCGCAGGGTCGTGACGCAGTTGGCGAACAGCTCCAGTGGCTCCAGGTCGCCGCACACGTCGGGGTCAGTCCAGGACAACAGGTCCTGGGCGGCACGGATGGTCTCGGCGTGGCTGTCCTCCCTGATGCCGAAGAAGCTGCCGAAGATCCGACCGGGCATCGGCTCGGACACCAGCTTGACGAAGTCCCCCTCGCCCAGCGGGGCCATCTCGTCGACGAGGTCCTTCGCGTGGCCCTGGATCCAGCTCTCCAGCGTGCGCATCTGGCCCGGCTTGAAGGCGTCCATGGTGATGTTGCGCAGCTGCCCGTGACGCGGCGCGTCCATGGCGATGAACGACTGGGCGATCTCGGTCATCTCGGGCGAGAAGTCCTCCATCGTGATGCCCTCGGCCGACGAGAAGATCTGCGGGTTGCGGCTGGCGAACTGGATGTCGTCGTACCGCGTCAGCGACCAGAAGCCGCGCACGTTCTCCTCCGGGGGCAGCAGGTCAGACTCCGCCGGACCGCTCCGGAAGACGGGCTTGTCGGCCCGGATGCGCGTGAAGGCCTCGTCGCGCACCTCGGGGGCCTGGGCCCAGAAGGCCTTGGCGGCGATGTCCAGGGGATCGGCGAGGGTGGTCATGCACCGATCATCGCGGCCCGCGGGAGAGAACACCAGCCCGGGGTTCGGGCCGGCTCGGCGGAGCCCGGCAACCGGCCGGCGATCAGCTCAGCGTCGAGGTGTCGATGACGAAGCGGTAGCGCACGTCGGAGTCGACGACGCGCTCCCACGCCTCGTTGATGCGGTCGGCCGGGATGACCTCGATCTCGGCGCCGATGCCGTGCTCGGCGCAGAAGTCGAGCATCTCCTGGGTCTCAGGGATTCCGCCGATCAGCGAGCCGGCGAACGAGCGCCGCCCGCCGATCAGCGAGAACGCGTTGACCGCCAGCGGCTCGGCCGGCGCGCCCACGTTGACCATCGTGCCGTTGAGCGCCAGCAACCCGAGGAACCGGTTCAGGTCGATCTTGGCGCTGACCGTGTTGACGATCAGATCGAAGCGGCCGGCCAGCTGCTTGAAGGTGTTCCGGTCGCTGGTGGCGTGGTAGTGGTCGGCGCCGAGGCGCAGCCCGTCGTCCTGCTTGCTCAGCGACTGCGACAGGACGGTGACCTCGGCGCCCATGGCGTGGGCGATCTGGACGGCCATGTGGCCGAGGCCGCCGAGCCCGACGACGGCGACCTGCTTGCCCGGTCCGGCGCCCCAGTGGCGCAGCGGCGAGTACGTGGTGATGCCGGCGCACAGCAGCGGCGCGGCGACGTCGAGCTCCAGGCCGTCCGGGATGCGCACGACGAAGTCCTTGTCCACCACGACCTGGGTGGAGTAGCCGCCGTGGGTCAGCGTCCCGTCGCGGTCCTTGGAGCCGTAGGTCAGCGTGTTGCCCGGGACGCAGTACTGCTCCTCCCCGGCCTGGCAGGGGTCGCACTCGCGGCACGAGTTGACCATGCAGCCCACGCCGACCCGGTCGCCCGCGGAATAGCCGCTGACCTCCGCGCCGACCTCGGCCACGACGCCGGCGATCTCGTGGCCGGGAACCACCGGGTAGGCGACCTTGCCCCACTCGCCCCGGCAGTGGTGGATGTCGGAGTGGCAGACGCCGCAGAAGTGGATGTCGATGCGCACGTCCTGAGGGCCGACCTCGCGGCGGTCGATGGTCATCGCGGACAGCGGATCGGCGGCCGACGTGGCCCCGTAGGCGTTGGTGGTCATGCCTACCACCTAAGCAGCCCCGGGCGCCGCGGCCACGGTGAGCCCGAGGCCGACGCCGCCGGGCAGCCGACGGGGATGGTGTTGATCTGCCAGCGGCCGCCGGACAGGGCCTGGGAGATGATCAGGCGGTTGGAGCTCAGCGCGATCGACACCTCGAGGTCGACCTGGAGGAGTCGCAGCGCTGAAGGATCGATCGGGTCGCCTTCTGGCGCACCGTCCGGAGTGGGAGGTTGGCCTCACGCGGTTGGTGGACGACCGCAGCGTGGGACCGCACGAACCTCACACCACGCTTGTCCCGCACAGACAATGCTCCGGGGCCATGTTCACCGCCCCCGGGCCGCCGCTCGCGCGGTGTCCCAGGTGTTGCGCGCCGCGCCGAGGTGCAGCGCCAGGGGCCGGCTGAGGCGCTCGCCCGCGACGGCCGCCCATGACGGCGAGGCGAGCCTGCGGCCGGCGTGCCGCCCGACCCAGTCGACGATGAGCTCGGCGCTGGCCTGCGGGTGCTCCAGCGGGACGGCGTGCCCGGCGCCGGGCACGACGTGCAGCTGCGCTCCGGGGATCGCGGCCGCCAGCCGGCGGGCGTTGCCCACCGGGCTCATGACGTCCGCGCCGCCGTGGAGGACCAGCGTCGGAGCGGTCACCCGGGGCAGGGCGCCCGCCCGCCCGAAGCACGACACCGCCAGCGTCTGCCACCCGACCGCCCACGGCGGCGGCCGGTGGGCACCGAACGGAGCGGTGAGCTCGTGGACCGCGTCGGGCTGGCTGGCGCGGAAGGTGTCCGAGAACAGGGCGGCGGCCGGCCACAGCCGGCGGTGGCGCACGGAGTCCCGGGCGACGGCCGCCCCCGCGGCGATCGCGCGGCGGGGACCGGGCAGCACGGTGGCCGGCCCCCCCACCCCGCCCCCGACGAGGACCAGCGACGACACGCGCGCGGGCATGCGCACCGCAAGCTCCAGGGCCACCAGCGCGCCCATCGACAGCCCGATGACGTGCGCCGCCGCGATCCCCCGGTCGTCGAGGACGCGTGCTGCGTCGGCGGCGAGCGACGCGATCGACACCGGGCCGAGCCAGGGCGCCGAGCGTCCCGTCCCGCGATGGTCGTAGGCCACGACCCGCAGGTGCGGCGTGTACAGGTGAGCCACCGGGTCGAAGACGGCCGACGAGATCGTCCAGCCGGTGATGAGCAGCACCGGCTCGCCGGTGCCCCGGTCGGTCAGGTGCAGGGCCGGTCTACTCGACGTGCGCACGCGGCGGCCCGGCCGTCGTCAGAGCGGTGAGCTCGGGCTGGGCGAGGGCGTCGGCGAGCACGCGGTAGACCTTGCGGTTGGCCATCAGGCCGATGTGGCTGCCGGTGACCTCCACGCAGTCCGCCTCGGGCACGATCGCCCGCTCCCAGCGCACCACGCCGTCGCCCTTGGAGTAGATCGACGTCAGGCGCACGTCGGTCGGGAACGGCGCGCGGTAGTCGCGGACGAAGCGGCAGTCACACCGGGAGCGGAAGCACTGCGGCGAGCGGCTGCGCCGGGTCAGCTGCACGCCGCGCCGGGCGATCCCGACCGCGGCCCTCGTCGGCGCGCTGATCCCGAACAGGCCCTGCAGGTCGGCGCCCATCGAGATCGCGTGCGAGACGAGGTCGGGGCGACGGGCGGCGATCGCCCGGGCGAAGTGGCCCCCGCGGCTGTGACCGACGACGGCGACGCGCCGATGGCCGGTGGCGTGCAGCGCGGCCACGACGCCCTCGATCCGGTCCAGGGCCCGGTCCGAGCAGTCGACGTTGAACTGGAAGCCCACGGTCTGGGGGCGATAGCCGATGAGGCGCAGCCAGCGGCGCAGCAGGAGCAGGCTGTCGTCCCCGGCCAGGAAGCCCGGGAGGACGACGACGGCCCGCCCGTCGCCCCGCGGGGCGCCGCGGCCGTAGGCGACCGGGTCGACGAGCAGCCGGCCGGCCTCCAGCAGCCAGCGGGTCTCGGCCAGCGGCCGCCCGGGCCACCCGCCGCGGACCGGGGTCAGCGGGCGTGGGGCGTCCTCGTCGGCGTGGCCGGCGCCGCGCGCAGGCCCACTCATGCGGCGTGGACGTAGCTGCCGGGCGCCTGGGCCTGCGGCTTGTGCCGGGCGTTGCCGAGCGTCTTGCGCGCCGGCTTGCGCGCGCCGGCGCGCTCACCGAGCCAGCGGGTGTGGTCCGTCCACCAGCTGCCGGAGGTCGTCGGGACGTCGCGGAGGTACTCGGCGGTGGACTCCGGCAGCGTGTCCGCCACCCGGTAACTCGAGCGCGACTCCGGACCGGGCGGGTTGATGAGCGCCTGGATGTGACCGCTGGTCGAGAGCACGAACCGGGGCGCGCTGCCGAACTGCCGCACGCCACGGTAGGCATTCTCCCACGGGACGATGTGGTCGTTCAGGCCGGCGACCGCGTAGACGTCGACGTCGACCGCGCCGAGGTCCACCGGGGAGTCGAGCACCGTCATCGCCCCGGGCTCGACCATCGCGTTGTCGAGCGCCATCCGGACGAAGTCGCGGTGCAGGCCGGCCGCGAGCCGGACCGCGTCCTGGTTCCAGTAGAGGATGTCGAAGGCGGGCGGCTTCTTGCCCATGAGGTAGTTGTTGACCACGTAGCCCCACACGAGGTCGTTGGGTCGCAGCCACGCGAAGACGTTCGCCAGGGCCTTGCCGTCGACGTAGCCGCGCCGCGCCGACTCGGCGACCGCGGCGGCGGCGAGCTCGCGGCGAGCCAGGGCCGAGGTCGTCCCGGCCCGCTCGTTGTCCAGCGCGCACACGAGCAGCGTGAGGCTGCTCACGGCCTCGCCGAGGCCCCCGCTCCGGGCCAGGTGCGCGAGCACGCCCGCGGTCAAGATCCCGCCCGAGCACGCGGCCATGAGGTTGACGGCCGGCTGCCGGGCGATGTCCGAGACGGCCGCCCGCGCCTGGAGGATCGCGCCCGCGTAGGTGTCGAAGTCGAAGTGGCCCTCGTCCTCGTCGGGGTTGCGCCAAGAGATCATGAACACACGATGGCCCTGGGCGACGAGGTGCTCGACGATCGACCGGTCGGGCGCGAGGTCCAGGACGTAGTACTTGTTGATCGACGGCGGGACGATGAGCGTCGGGACCTCGTAGACGGTCGGCGTCGTCGGCGCGTACTCGATCAGCGCGAAGACCTCGGTCCGCAGGACTACGGCCCCCGGGCTG
>JBBSUL010000094.1:0-14087 GCA_038234375.1 Solirubrobacterales bacterium
ACGAGCGCCGCGGTTCATCCCGTTCCGCCGGTCCGATCTCGTCGACATGCTCGTCGAACAGGACGGCCTCGACGCCACCGACCGCGACGGCTTCCGTCCGCTGGCCGAGCTGCTCAGCGCGACCTTCCACGTCGAGTTCCACGCGCGCCTGGAGGCGCTGAAGGACGCCTACGCCCCCTTCGCGCACGACCCCGACACGCGCACGATCCGCACGTGGAGCGCGAGCGAGCGCGCCGCGTGCCTGGACGCGATGGTGGCCGACCTGCGCGAGCTGCTCGACGACGCCAACTACCGGGCCGTCGAGCGCAGCGAGCTCGAGGGGGCCTTCGAGGAGGAGTCACTGATCCGGCTGCGCGTGCATCTGGATCTGGACGACTTCGACCGCCTGCTGTTCTTCCGCCGCGGCCAGACGCTCCGCGAGGACGAGGTCAAGACGTGGTTCGGCTTGCGCACCCGCAACGTCACCTTCACCAACTACGAGAAGGTCCTCGTGCTCGTGACCTTCAAGGACGCCGAGCACTTCGTCGCCAAGGGCCAGGACCCCGATGAGCTGCCCCACGCGCCCGGCTCGACGATCATCAAGCTCTTCCAGGACGTCCCGCGCGCGGACATCGAGCTGCTCTTCCCCGGCGTGCAGGTGCGCATGCGCCCGACCGACAAGCTGTTCATCGGCGTGCCCGCTGCGGTCAGCGGCATCATCGTCGTGGCCACGAAGCTGCTGGCCACCGTCGGACTGATCTTCGTGCTCGTGACCGTCTGGCTCGGGTTGCGCGACGACTCGGTCAGCCTGGACCAGGACACGCTCGTGACGTTGGCCGTCGGGCTGGGGGCGGTCGGCGGCTACCTGTCCCGTCAGGTCACGAAGTTCAAGAACCGCAAGCTCGAGTTCATGAGCACGCTGACGCGCAATCTGTATTTCCGCAACCTCGACAACGACGCCGGCGTGTTCCACCGGCTGCTGGACGCCGCCGAGGAGGAGGAGGTCAAGGAGGCGCTGCTGAGCTGGTACTTCCTGCGGGCCGCCGGCGGGCCGCTGAGTGAGCAGGAACTCGACGCGGCCGTCGAGGGCTGGCTGGACGAGCGCTGGGACGCGCACCTGGACTTCGAGGCCAACGACGGCCTGTCCAAGCTGCGCCGGTTGGACCTCGTGCAGGACGCCGGGGGCGGCCGGCTGACCGCCGTGCCCGTCGCTGAGGCCATGCGCCGCCTGGACGAGCGCTGGGACGAGCGGTTCGCCTACAACGGCCCGGCGTCGCCGGGGTGAGCCAGCGGCCCCTCCCCGGCGATCTGCAGCTAACGCCGCTCAGGCGGCGGCGAGGTCGAGCTCGTCGACCGCGCGCCATGCGTCGGCGGCGCTGCGGTACGTGCCCATCCGCACGGCGCCGTCGGCGTCGAACGTGTGCAGGGTGATGCCCTCGCCCCCCCGGCCGGAGATGGTCAACGGCGCGGCGCCGGTGGTGTCCGGCGTGGTCGCCGGGGCGGAGGTGAAGATCGAAGTCAGGGTCTGCATGGCTGCCTTTCGGTTGGTCGGCTCCCTCGAACATGAGTTTGGCGAGCATGCGTTCGCGTGGGTGTGAGGGCGATCACGTACGCGTTGACGGATCTGGGCCGTCCGTGTCACACCGGTACTACACTTGGGTCATGCCGACGAAGCGCCGCCGCCACGCCATCACGGAGACCCCGCCGGTGCAGGCCGCGCTTGACGAGCTGCGCGGCGAGCTCGGGACCGACCGCGTCGAGCTCGGTGAGCTCGTCGTGCTCGGGGCCAACGCCAAGCTCGCGGTCATCCGCGCCGGTCGCGCCGGCGACGCGGCCCGGCGCCGGCGCCTGGCCGACCGCGTGCGATCACGCCGACTGCCGGTCGACGCCGATGCGGCCGACGAGGTGCGCCGCACCGGCTGGGCGCGCCCGTGACCGTCGGCGCCGACCTTCTGCTGGACAACTCGGCGTGGGCACGGCTGGTCTCGCCGAGGCTCGCGCAGGACCGGGCCGACGAGATCGCGGACGCGCTGGAGCAGCAGCGGGTCGCGGCGTGCCTGCCGTTCCTGCTGGAGGCCGGCTACTCGGCGCGCGGCGCCCAGGACCACGGAGAGCTCATGGACGAGCTGCTGGCGCTGCCGCATCTGCGCATCGACGCCGCTGTCGAGAAGCGCGCCGTGGAGGCCCAGGGCCAGCTCGCCCGAGCGGGTCATCATCGGATCCCGCCCGTGGACCTCATCATCGCCGCGCTCGCCGACCACCACCGCGTCGGGATCCTGCACTACGACGGCGACTTCGACATCGTGGCCGCGAGAACCGACCTGCGCTTCGAGAGCGTCTGGCTCGCGGAACGTGGAGCGCTCTGAGCGCCCCGTCCTCGACCGCGGGGCCTACCCACCCCGGACCGGGCACAATCCCGCGTTCGACTGTAGGCGAGACGGCAGCCGGCACCGGTTGACCGTCGCGCGGCGCCGCCGGCAACGTCGGATGGTGGCGCTCGAGCACACCCAGGCCACGCCGACCGGCGGCGACGACCTCGAGGCGCGGGCGACCGCCGAGACCCAGCGGCTGGCCCTGGAGCTGCTGCCGCAGGCGCGCCGGCCGAGGTGGGCCTGTCTCTGTGCCGTCAGCTCGTGCTGACGGGGGTGCGCCCGCGGTCGCGGAGGGCCTGTTCGAAGGTGAGGATGCGGTTGGTGTCCTCGTAGAAGTCCTCGTGCTCGACGATGCGCCCCCAGCGGGTGCGCACGACCAGGCAGGTGCGGTTGGCGTAGATCCGCTCGCCTTGCTCGTCGACCGCCCAGTCGTCGAAGCGCGCGACCATCCGCAGCGCCCACGGCGGGCCGCCGATCCACAGGTCCTTGATCTCGCCCTGCACGCCGGCCTCGACGAACTCGCGCAGGAAGCGCTCGATGGCGTCGCGGCCGTGGTGGTCGCCGCTCCAGCGGTGGTCACCCTCGTTGAAGCGCAGGACCGCGTCCGGTGCGTACCCGGCCAGCAGCGGCCGGTGGTCACCGGCGTTCAGGGCGCGGACGTCGCGACCGAGCTTGAGCAGGGCGCCGCGGACGACGAGGGTCCGCAGCACCGGTCCGGCGGCGAGGCCGGCGACGAAGGGCAGGTAGTTCATGGGGTGCTCCTGAGGCTCGGGGACGGGTCGACGAAGGGGGTGACGAGGGCCACGGCGGCCTCGGCGGCGGCGTGCATCGGCTCCACGCTGCGCAGCGTGCGGCTCAGCAGGAACGCGCCCTCGATGAGCGCGATCACGGCCAGCGCGGTCGCGCGGGCGTGCTCGGCCGGGGCGCCCGCGGCCCGCAGGTCCTCGGCCAGGGCGTTCAGCCAGCTCTCGAACGCCGTCTGCGCGGCCCGGCGCAGGCGGTCGTGGGTGCTCGCGATCTCGCCGGCGACGGTGGCGATCGGGCAGGCGTCCTGGTAGTCGGTGGCCACGAGGGTCAGCGCGGCACCGGCGAAGAACGCCCGCACACCGGCGACGAGATCGTCCTCGGCGTCGACGATCGCCTCGTAGAGCGCGAGGAAGAAGGCGCCGCCCGCGTCCAGGACCTCCGCCCCGAGCTGCTCCTTGCCGTCCGGGAAGAAGTGGTAGAGCGACCCGAACGGCGCCTGCGCCTGGCCGAGGACCTGCTTGAGCCCAGTGCCCGCGTAGCCCTGGCGGCGGAACAGCTCCGCGCACGCGTAGAGGATGCGATCACGGGTCGGCACGGCCGCGGCGGTGGTCGGAGTGGGCGCCGGCATCGGGCGCTCACCCTAGCGTAAGTAGAGCGATCTATCTAGCGGAAGTCAGCGCCGTCGCCACGGGCGCCGGATCCGGGCCGGGTTCTCTGTACCGTGGTACTCGGGCGGGACGGCGCTGAACTGGATCAGCTCGTCCTCGTGACGCAGCCCCGCGCCCGTGGCGGCCATGCGGCTGCGCGCGGTCACGTGTTCGCCGAGGTCAGGGCCACGCCCCACCTGGAACCTCCACCGGCGCCAGCAGTGTGAGGCAGCGGTCGGCGCGTGCTCCTGACACCCCGTCGGGTGCGGATCGCCGCGTGGGTGTCAGGACCGCGCACGGGCTGCGACCGTCGACCATGCCCGCCCCGAGCTTCCGTGCCCTGTGCAGCGCGATGGACGCCGCCGGCGTCGAATGCCGCGTGACCCTGGAGGGCGAGCGCCACGGTCTGCGTCTCGTCGACCATCACGCCCCGCGGGCTCTCCAGGTCCCGGTCCGCCGTGGCTTCGACCGCGAGGCCGGCGTGCTGTGCGCCGCGCTGGTGTTCGCCGCCGACGTCCCCGGATGCACGGGGGAGGCGGTGACGCTCGCCCGGCAGTGGCCGGAGCTCGTGGCGCTCGGCCGCGACCACGCCACCGTCACCACCACCGGGCCGTTCCATGATCGCTGTCAGCTTCGGCCAGCCCGCACGACCCTTCCGTCATGAGCTTCTCAGCCCAGGCCCCGTCCAGTCCCCCGACACGCGCGGATCTGCGAGGCTCGCCCGGTGTCGGCATCCGGCGAGCGGCCTGAGGTGGGCCGGCATGACAACGAGCATCTGCGCCGGTTCGTCGCGGCCCGCGAGGCCGGGGACGTCATCGAGATGCGCCGCTGGTGGGAGGAGCTCGTGATCTCCCTCAACGACCGCATCGACGGCGTCGTGGCCGCCGCGCACCGCGGCCGCCTGGACGACCAGGAGCACGAGACGGCGGTCGCGCTCGCCCTGGTCCGGGTCGGCACGCGGCTGATGGACACATTCATCGGCGTGTCGATGGGCGAGCTCGTCAACGCGACGTGCACGCTGGCCCGCCACATCTGCATCGACGTGCAGCGCGCGTCGATCTCCGAGCGCCAGCGGTCCCGGTCGCTCGATGCCGGCTGGGACGCCGACGTGGAGGACCGGCCGTCCGCGCGCTGGGAGGCCGACGAGGCCTGGGCGCGCCTGGATCGCCGCGAGCGCAGCGCCGACACCGCCGCCTTCTTGGACTGGGCCATGCCGCAGGTGTCCGACACCCATCGCCCGGTGTTGGAGCTGACCTTCCACGGTGAGCCGGTCGCCGAGATCTGCGCCGAGCTGCACATCAGCGAGGCCAACGCCCACCAGCGCCGATCTCGCGGCATGAAGGAACTTGTCAAGCTCCGGGCGCAGTACGACCGCTCATGACCGACGCAGACCTCCTGCTCAGCGAGTTCATCGACGCCTGGAACGGCGGACGGCGGCCGAACGTGCGCGAGTACCTCAAGCGCACCGCCGACGACGCCGCCCGCGACGACCTGGCCGACGCCATCGACGCGTGGCTGCAGGTTGCGCCGGCCCCGGACTACGGAGCCGACGCCCGGGCGGCGATCCGCGCCGAGCCGGCGGTGCAGCACGTCTTCGCCGCGGTCGACGCGGAGGCCGGCCTGTGGCCGCACGCGCTCCCGGTGCTGCGCACGCGCGCGCGCCTGTCGGTCGCCCAGCTCGCCGCGCACCTCGTGCCCCGGTTGGCGCTGCACGCCACCGACGAGGAGCGGACCGCCGACTACCTGGAGCGGCTCGAACGCGGCGAGCTGGAGCCCACTCGCGTCTCCCGTCGCCTGCTGCAGGCCCTGGGGGAGGTCCTGGGCGCCAGTCCGTCCACGCTGGCCGATGCGGGCATCTTCGGCCGGACGCTGCGGCCGGCCGCGGCCGGCGGGGCGCTGCTGCGCGCCGAGGGGAACGCGGGCGACCACGTCGAGGCGGACCTCGCGGTGCTCGCGTGCGCGGCGGCCGAGCCGGTGCCCCCGGCCCTGGACGCCGTCGACCGCCTGTTCGTCGGCGGCCGTGACGCCTGACCCGAGCCTGCTACATGAGCAGCCGCGCGATGGCGGTGGCCAGCGCGGGCTCGGCCGCCGCGTCACCCCGCAGGACGGCCCCGAGCCGCGTGTCGTGCAGGGCGGGCGACAGATAGGGCAGGGTCGACAGCGCCCCCAGACGGTCGTCGCGGCCGGTGAGCCCGAGACGTGTCCACGCCTCGCCGTGCCGGCGCGCGTCCAGGTCGGCCTCGCGAGCAGCGTACCCCGCCTCAGAGATCAGCCCGAGCTGGCCGAAGCGCACCAGGGTCATGATCGTGCTCGTCCCGAACGCGGCGCCCACGGTCGTCAGCTCGTCGAGCGTCGGGTCCGCGGTGAACAGCGCCTCCAGAGCGGCGCGCGGGATGAGGAACTCGCCGGCGAACGCGTTGGCTTCGATCTCCTCCGCGCTCGTCGCCCGCCCGGTGACCGTGGCGATCGTCTCCACCGGCAGGCGCCCGTCGTGTCCGCACCATGCGTGACCGAGCTCGTGGGCGAGCGTGAAGCGCTGGCGGACCCGCGCCTGGCCGCCGTTGACGAACAGCAGCCGCCCGCACCCGACCGGGACACACGCGCCGGCGAGGGGCTCGGGCAGCGGCGCGACGACGACGGCCAGTCCCGGCCGCCCTTCGACGGTGTCCAGCAGGCAGGCCAGCGGCGCGGCCGGGTCCAGCGCGAGCTCGGCGCGAGCCTCACGAGCCCGCTTGGCGCCCCGGTTAACGTGCAGGCCGGCCACCGCGCGCAGGATGCCACACCGGCGCCGTGGCTTCGCAGCCGTCCGGCGGGTTCAAGCGTCCAGGCCGCTGAACGCGCGCTGGGACTGCGCCAGGCGCTCGGTCTCCAGGGCCTCGCGCTGCTCGGTGGCACGGGCGATGAGGCGGGGCAGGTCGGCCTGCTGCAGCGTCGGTGACTGTGGCGCGACGCGCTCCAGCGCGGTCCACATGCCGCGTTTGCCCTCGACGCCGAGCGACATGGTCTCCAGCGTGTGGTAGTAGCCGAGCTCGGCGTCGTTGGAGGACAGGCCCGAGAACTTCACCCGGCCGGCCTTCTCGGCGACCCAGGCGCCGGCCTGCTTGACGGGATTGCGGCTGGCGTCCAGGGCCTTCATGAGCTGCAGGAGGCTGTCGCGGTCCTCCTCGATCGCGCGCGCGAGAAGGGTCATCTCGGGGCCGAACGGCCGGTCGGCGCACATCTGCTCAAGCTGTCGCGCGTGGTCGCACCCCAGCGTGGAGCCGGCCAGGTGGTCGTTGAGATACACGCGCAGCGCGTCGTCGTTCATGGGGTCCGCTCTCGCTCGGGGTGGCTATGCACGGGTCTTCCCGGGCTGGCGGCGCGCGAACCATTGCTCGGGTGACCGGGCCGGGGCCGGGCCGGTGCATCTGGCCGCCATGCGCGAGGATGCCGGGCCGGACCGAGCCGTGGGCTGGGTCCGCAGAGCTCATGACGATCCGCGCCCACACGTCCCCGGCCATGGTGTCCATCACGGATATCGCGCCGGTCCGGCGGGGACACCGATGACGGCGCTGCGCGCCGTCTACCGCCTGGACCTCGGAGCCGGGACCGACGTCGCGGCCCTCCGCGGAAGGCTGGCCTACCTCGTGGACCTGGGGATCTCGCACCTGTCGCTGTCCTCGGCGGCGGCCGAGGCGCGAGTCGGGGCGACCGGCGGCGACGCGGTCGACCGGACGGCTGCGTGGGCGGTGCTCGGTGGCGATGCTGGCCTGCAGGCCCTGGCCGCGGCCGCGCGTGGGCACGGAATCGGCCTCGTGTACAGCGACGCCGACCCGGAACGGGTCCAGAGGATCCTCCGCACCGAAGGCGGCACGGTGCGGTACCCCGGACCCGTCGCGATGGCCGTCGGCCGGGGGCCCGGCGCGGACGTCCAGGCCCTGTTCGTCGATCCCGCTGGGGCGGAGCCGCTGGGCCGGCTGTGGGCCGAACTGGCCCCCGACGACGGGAGTCCGCTCGTCGCGGGGTCACCGCCGGCCGGTTCGGGGCGGCGGTCCGCGACCGGGGCCGGTGGTGACCGCGCCCCCTTCTCGTTACCCGTCCCCGCCTTCCACGCCGCGTGTGCGCGCCGGTGGCCGCAGGGCCTGCAGTGCGACAGCCCTCGTGACGCCTGGCCTTCGGGGGACGTCAGCGCCCGCCTGGGGTTCCTGTCCTGCATCGGCGATGAGTGGGCCGGCGCGGTGCGACGCTGGCGGATCGACAACGCCGGGCTGCGCGTCCGCCCCGGCGCTCCGACCCCGCGAGAGGAGCTGCTGGTGTACCAGACGCTGGTCGGGGCCTGGCCGATCGGCATCGACCGCCTGGCGGCCCACCTGGTCGCCGTCCTGCGTGAGGCCGGCCAGACCACCAGCCCGGAGCATCCCGACGAGCAGCACGAGCAGGCGGTGGTCGCGTTCGCCCTGGCGCTCATGGAGCACGGCCCGTTTCGCTACGGCTTCGACGGGTGGGCGGCGCGCGTCGCCGAGGTCGGCGCCCGGCAGGCGCTCGGCCAGACCCTGCTCAGGCTCACCTGCCCCGGCGTTCCCGAGTTGCGGGCCGGCGACGAGACGCTGTCGCTCACGCTCACCGGTGCCGACGAGCAGCGCCAGGTCGCGTGGGACGACCTCGCTCAGGCCCTGGCCGCGCTGCGCGCGGGCGCGGCCCCGACCCGCGAGCGGGCCAAGCTGCATCTCGTGTGGCGTGCGCTGGCCCTGCGCGCCGCCTGCCCGGAGGCGTTCGCCGGCGCGTACACGCCGGTCGCCGCGGGCGACGGGGTCTGCGCCTTCCTGCGCGGCGACGACGTGCTCGTGGCCGTCGCCGTGCGGGAGTCGGTCAGCGGCGCCGAGGGCTGGGCGCTGCCGGCGTCGGCCGCCGGCGCCTGGCGGGACGAGCTGTCGGGCGCCGAGCACGAGCTGCCCGACCATGCCAGCCTGGCCTCGGTGCTCGGCCCCGACGGCCGCGCCCTGCTGCGCCGGGCGTGAACGGGGGCGATCACTAGACTTCGCGCCCTTGCCCACGCGCGTCCTCATCCTCTCCTGGGAGTACCCGCCGATCGTGGAGGGGGGCCTGGCCCGCCACGCGCGCAAGCTCTCCGAGCAGCTCGTGCGCGACGGCGTCGAGGTCCACGTCCTCACGCGCGGCGACGGCGGCGGGCCGACCCGCGAGGTTCGCCACGGCGTCGTCGTGCACCGCGTCCCCGAGCCTGGCTACCCGCCCGGCCTGACTGAGTTCGTCGCCTGGGTGCGCAAGCTCAACGACGACCTGCTCGACGCTGGGCGCGCCCTGGCCGCCGAGCTGGACGTCGACGTCGTCCACGGGCACGACTGGCTCGTCGCCGTGGCGGCCAAGCGCCTGGCCGACGTCATCCGCTGCCCGCTGGTCACCACCGTCCACGCCACCGAGTTCGGCCGCCACCAGGGCTGGGTGCACGTGGCGCCGCAGTCCGACATCCACCGGACCGAGCGCTGGATGGTCCACGTCTGTGACCAGGTCATCGTCTGCTCGCACTACATGCGCGGCCACGTGGCCGACATCTTCGACATCGACGAGGCGCGGATCGCGGTCATCCCGAACGGGATCGACCCCGAGGACCTGCAGCCCGTCGCGGACGTGGCCGCCCTGCGGACGCAGTTCGCCGCCCCCGACGAGCGCCTCGTCCTGCTCGTCGGGCGCCTGGTCTACGAGAAGGGCTTCCAGGTGGCGCTGGACGCGCTGCCCGACGTCATCCAGGGCGTCGGCAAGGTTCGTTTCCTCGTCGCCGGGTCGGGGACCGCCGACCACGACCTGCGCGCCCAGGCGACCCGGCTGGGCCTGGACGCCCACGGCACGTTCCTCGGCTGGATCGGTGACGACGCCCTGCACTCGCTGTACCGGATCGCCGACCTGACGGTGGTGCCGTCGCTGTACGAGCCGTTCGGCCTGGTGGCCCTGGAGGCGATGGCCTCCGGCTGTCCGTGCATCGTCGCGGACACCGGGGGCCTGCGGGAGGTCGTCCCGCCCGGCGAGCGGGTCGGGCTGCGCTTCAACGGCGGGGACGCCGAGCATCTCGGCGCCATGATCGAGCGCCTGCTCACCGACGACGTGCTGCGCGACCGCCTCGTCGTGCAGGCCCGCGAGCACGTGCTGGCCTTTGACTGGGCCGACGTGGCCCGGCAGACCCGCGCGTTGTACGACGAGCTGCTGACCGGCGCGCCGGTCCTCGCGCGCTGAACGCGGGTCTCATGCCTCGGGCGCCGGCGTCTGCCTGCGGCGCCGACCCCGCGGCGGCCCGATCTGGTCATCGGGGTCCCACCGCGTGCCCAGGGCCCCGAGGATCAGCCCGACCCCGAGCACGATGAAGAACGCGGTTGCCGCGCCGCTGTCGCCGCGGTAGGCGAACAGAAACGGCGAGGCCAGCAGGAGGACCCCGAGGACGAGGTCGATCGCCGCATGCGCGACCACCGGCAGCACCTTGACGAGCGACAGGCGCCAGCAGGTGCTCATCGCCACGACGAGCACGAGCACCCCCGCGACGATCGACAGGGCGGTGGGTGCGCCGACGCTGTCAAAGCCGAGCGCGAACGGCGCCCCGATCAGGACGAGAGCGAGGAACGGCTCGGCCAGCGAGTGCACCGTCATCGAGAGTGGGCCCTGGCGCAGCATGGCCGGTCAACTGCCCCGCTGAACGCCGCGCCAAACGCGGTCCCGATGCCGGAGCACGCGCGCGCGCTCGCCAGGCCCGGGCGTCAGCTCGACGAGCCGCAGTACTCCTTGCTCTTGATGCTCGGCAGACAGGTCGTGTAGGCCTGCGAGTCCTTGCGCAGCTTCGCCAGGTAGGCCATCGTCGCCCGGGCCTTGGCCTCGTTGCCCAGGTTCTGCTTGATCGCGTCCTTGGCCTCTTCGAAGGACTGGTCGGGCAGCGGGGTGATCTTCGTGACCTGGTAGACGATCCAGCCCCCGTCGATCTTGGTCGGCCCGCGGAGCTCGTCCTTCGGCGCGCTGAAGATCGCCCGCTCCACGGCGGCGGGGCTCGTGCCCGGCTTGAGGTCGGTCAGCTTGCCCTTGGTCTGGGCCAGCGAGGGGTCGGATGAGTACTGCTGGACGACCGCCACGAGGTCCGTCCCCTTCTTGAGGGCGGCCAGGGCGGCGTCGGCGGACTTGCGGTCGGGGGTGATGACGACCTCGGCGTCGCGCTGCGAGGGCTTGGCCCAGCGCTCGGGATCCTTCTCGTACGCGGCCTTCAGTGCGGCCTCCGCGGGCGCGGGGACGGCGTCCAGGACGCGCTTCTGCAGCTTGTTGGCCAGCAGCGAGACCCGCTGCTGGAAGCGGATGTCGGAGAGCGTGATGCCCTGCTGCTGCAGGACCTGCGTGCGCTGCGCTGCGGTCGTCGCCCCGGCCTGCTTGAGCGCCGCGTCGACGGTCTTATTGACCTCGGCGTCGGTGACCTTGATGTCCTCACGGCGGGCCTTCTCCGTGATCCACGCCGAACCGGCCAGGAAGGCGAAGGCGGCGTCGCGGGCCTGCTTGGGCGTCGGGGCCTGTGCGCCCTGCTGCTGTCCCTGGGAGGCCTTGGTGTACACCGACTGCCAGTGCTCCAGGTCAGCGCGCTTGACCGGTGTCTCCCCGACGACGGCGACCGCCCCGGACGGTACTTTGCCGTCGTCCGAGCCGCCGCCGGTCACGAGCAGCAGCACCACGATCAGCGCCAGCGCGCCGCCGATGCCAGCGGCGACCGGCGGGCGTTGGCGAAGCCACCAGTACGCGCGGTCAGCGGTGTCCAGGATGTTGGCCATGGTGCGACGCTAGCGTTTTGACGTAAGTGCAGGCTGAACGCCCGGCCCCACCGCGGTGGCTGCGTCCGGGGCGGACGCCGCGGTCCGCGGTACCCCGCCCTTGCCCCAGCGCGCCGCGTGCGCATACCTCATCAGCACGTCGAAGTAGTCGGTCAGGGCGGGGCACGTGACCGCGGCCGGGGCCAGGACCGCTCGGGCCCGCGTGTCGTCGAACTGGCTGCGTACGTCGAAGTACGGCAGGTAGACGCCGGCGTCGTGGTCGCCTGCGCCGTCGGCGTGGCCCGGGCGGACCGGTGGTGCCACCGATGGACGCGGGCAGGCCAGCGTGGCGCACGCGAGGTCCAGCAGGCCCTCGACCCGCGGCGCCGCGGTGCCGGCCGTCAGGTGGTAGGTCCCGTCGACGGGTGTCTCGGTGCCGGCCAGGTGTGCGATGGCGTCGGCGACGTAATCGACGGGGACGACGTCGACGAGGCCGTCCTGATCGGCGGGGACGCTGGACAGCAGACCCCGTGAGAGCGCCTGCAGTGGCCAGTACAGGACGTTGAAGGCGGGCGTCCAGCCGGTCCGCGAGTCCCCCACGATGATGCTCGGACGCACGACAGCCGTCGGCAGCCCGTCGGCGGTGGCCCGGGCGACGAGGGCTTCGGCCTCCCGCTTGGTCTGCTCGTAGGTGTTGCGCGGCGCGCCGTGGGTGCGGTCGTCCTCGGCCACGACGCCGTCGTGACGGCCGGCGACGTAGGCGGTGGAGACGTGCAGGTGGCGCTCCAGACGGCCGCGGTCGTGCAGGCGCCGGGCGATCTCGAGCACGTGGGCGGTTCCGTCGACGTTCACCGCCCTGGCCGCGTCCAGCGGCAGGTCGAAGCTGATCGAGGCGGCGCTGTGGACGATCCGCGTCACCCGCTCGTCGACGAGGGCGGCGGCGACGGGACTCAGGCCGAGGCCAGGGCGCTCCAGGTGGCCGGCCACGGCGGTCAGTCGGCGCGCGGCGGCGGCGGGGATGTCATCGCCGTACAGGGTGATCAGCGTGTCGCGCAGGCGACGGGCGGCGTGGGCGTCATCGTCGGCGCGGATGACGCAGACGATGTCCGCGTCGGCGCGATCGGCGGCGACGGCCCGGACCACGAGCTCCATGCCGAGAAAGCCCGTGGCGCCGGTGAGCAGGAAGGTCATTGCGCTTCAGGCAAGCACGCGTAGGCCGGCGACCGGTAGGGATGGTCGGACATGTCCCCCCGCATGGGGGTGGAGCGCGGGTCATGTGCCGGCCGCGCGGCGCCGCACCCCGCCGGGCGGCGCGGGCTGAGGCGCGCCCGCCTCCCCACCGATCCAGGTGGAGCTGCGTGGTGCGGGCTCAGTGGTCGGCGTTCGGGGCGGAAGCAGTCGTGCAGCCGCACGACGGGCCGCAGCCGCTCTGGCCGTCCGCGGCGGGGGTGCAGCCGCACGACGGGCCGCAGCCGCAGCGGCTCAGTTCGTCGGCCTCGCCGGTGGGCTTGTCGGCGGCGGCGGTCGCCGCGGTGACGGTCTGGTGGTTGGTCATGATGTGACCTCCATGGTCGGTTGTCTGACGGATGGGGACATCGTTGAGGCAGCCGCAGAAGGCGCCGTGGGACGAGCACGCACACGCGCCGGCGCGTCCGTCGGCGTAGTCGACCAGGCGCTGGCGGAACGTCTGCAGGCGGCGGATCCGGCCGTCGATCTCGTCGACCTTGTCGTGCAGCAGCCGCTCGAGCTCGGGAACGAGGGAGCCGCAGCACCTGTTCTGCGCCGCCGCGACCAGCTGGCGGATCTCATCAAGGGCGAAGCCCAGGCTCTTGGCCTGGCGGACGAAGCGCAGCTTGCCCTCGTCCTCGGCGTCGTAGAGCCGGTAGCCGCCGTCGAGCGCTCGGACGGGCAGACGAGGCCGATGCGGTCGTAGTAGCGGACCGTGCGGCTGGGAAAGCCCACCGCGTCCGCGACCTGCTTGACGGTCAGCTGCATCGGTTCAGCGTAAGCCTGTCACCTTGGTGTCAGGTCAAGCGCGCCGGCGCGCCAAGTCCGTGCCGACGGCCCAACGGTGGACCGCGCGGACCCCGCCGCGTCGCGGGTGGCCGGGAGTCGAGGACAGGGGGGGCGGACCGGGCCCGCCGCCGCCGCGTTGATCGAGCGGGCCCGCGACACGGTCCGACGATCGGGGACATCCCTTCCACGCGACCGCCCGCAGCGGATAGGTTGACACGACGTCAAGTCCCGTCCCCGCCGGTAAAGCGCCGGTGTTCCAGAAGGAGATAACGCATGTACGACTACGTCATCGTCGGAGCCGGATCGGCGGGCTGTGTGCTCGCCGCGCGTCTGAGCGAGGATCCGGAGGTCAAAGTGGCCGTCCTGGAGGCGGGCGGCCCGGACACCGACGACGAGATCCACATCCCCGCCGCGTTCGGCGCCCTGTTCAAGGGCCGCCGCGACTGGGACATGGCCACCGAGCGCGAGCCGCACCTGAACAACCGCCACTGCTACCTGCCACGGGCGAAGATGCTCGGCGGCTGCAGCTCCATGAACGCGATGGTCTACATCCGCGGCAA
>JBBSUL010000095.1:0-13737 GCA_038234375.1 Solirubrobacterales bacterium
CGCCGGCGGTCCAGCCCGCCACGGGCTGGCGGATGAGCCCGTACCCCGGCCCGGCGAGCCCGCGCGCGCCTAGCACGGCCCCCGGCCAGTCCAGCGGCGGCCTGGCGGCGGTCCGGGACGGCGCGGGCGGGATCGCCGTCCGGACCAGGGCGAGCGTCACGAGGACGAACGGGACGTTGACGAGGAAGACCCAGCGCCACGAGGCCACGTCCACCAGCCAGCCGCCGGTGAACGGCCCGAGGATCATGGCGATCCCCGACCAGGCCGTCCACGAGCCGATCGCCGCGCCACGCTCGGCCGGCGGGAACGCGAAGACGATGACCGCCAGCGCGCTCGGGGTCAGCAGCGCGCCGAAGACGCCCTGCAGTGCCCGGGCAGCGACGAGCAGCTCGACGCTGGGTGCCGCCGCGCACAGCAGCGAGGCGGCGCCGAACCCGCTGACCCCGAGTGCGAAGATCCGCCGCGCGCCGAACCGGTCGCCCAGCGCCCCGCCGACGAGGATCAGCGAGCCGAGCATGAGCAGGTAGGCGTTGGACACCCACTGCTGGCCGGCCAGCCCGCCCCCGAGGTCGTCCTGGATCGAGGGCAGTGCGACGTTGACGACGGTCGCGTCCAGGGCGGCGACGAACGAGCCCATGATCGCCGCGACGAGGATCAGGCGCTGCTGGCGCGCGGTGAGGGAAGTCCCGGAGATGGCGCGACGCTAGCAACGCCGCGTGGGCGCTCAGCGTCCGAGGGTGCGGGCAAACAGGCGGGCGCGGCCGGGGACCTCGTGGGCGAGCCGCCGCACCTCCGACAGGCCCTCGCGCAGCTCGGCGTCGCCGACCTCGATCGTCATCATCGAGTCCTGCAGCGTCGCCAGCCGGGCGTCGGCGGAGGCCATCGCGGCGACGGCTGAGTCGACGAAGCCCTTGACGCCCTGCGACGGGTGTCCGGGGATCGCGGCCGCGGGCGCGCGCACGGCCAGGTCGTGGCGGCCGGCGAACTCGGTGCCCGTGCGCTTGGCACGCCCGTAGGCGTGCTGGACCGGCGCGAAGAGCTCACCCTCCAGCCGCTCCCCGGTGGTCTCGTCCACGAGCTCGTACGCCTCGCCGAGCGCGGTCAGCGCGACGCCGATGTCGTCGGTGGCCGCCGCGATCTCGTCGAGCATCTCCTGTTGGGCCTGCGCCGTCGTGTAGGCCATGCCGCCAGGGTATCCGGCCGCGTCCGCGGGTCCGCGGCGGACGCGGCGGGACCTCAGGCCGGCGCCCCGGCGGGCGTCTCGTCCTCTTGGGGGGTGGGGGCCCGGGCGTCGTCGGCGCCGGCGTGGAGACCGACGTCGGCCGTGACCGCGTCCGGGTCGGGGGCCCCCGCCGTGTCGGGCTCCGGCGCGGCGTGGACGGCCGGCCTGGCGGTCGGCGGGGCGTCAAGGAAGCGCACGGTGTCGGCGATGACCTCCACCCGCTGGCGGCGCGGCGCGCCCTCCTCCTCCGGCTGCCACTCGTGCCAGGACAGCGACCCGTTGATCGCGACCAGTCGTCCGCGGACGAGGTGGTCCGCGCAGCGCTGGGCCAGCGCCCCGAAGGTGACGATGTCGAAGTAGTTCGGGCGGTCGTACCACTCGGCGGTCACGGCGTCGTGGCGGCGCTCGCTCACGGCCAGGCGCATGGTGCAGCGCCGACCATGAACCTCGGGGTCCTTGGTCAGACGGCCGATGAGCACGACGCAGTTGATGTTGACGGACACGGGATGCCTCCTTGGATGGGCGGATGCGACCGGGCGGCCGCACCCTCCTTAGGGTCTCCGCCGCCGATCTCGCCCCCGGCCTTCGTGACGGGACCGTGCCGGTCTGTGCCGTGGGTCAGCGCGCCGTCACCCCAGGGCGCCCGCCTCACGCAGCGTGGCCTGGCGGGTGGCGTCGACGCCCCACTGGGCCAGGACGGCGTCGCCGTCCTCGCGGCGGGGGCGGGCGGCTCCCGGCGTGCGGCCAAAGCGCGGGGCGGCCGCGGGCTGGACCATCCCGTCGAGCTCGACGAAGGTGCCGCGTGCCTGCAGGTGGTGGTGACCGGCTGCCTCGCCGAGGGTCAGCACCGGCGTAGCGCACGCCTCCTCGCCTTCGAGGACGGCCGCCCACTCGTTCCGCGTCTTCGTCGCGAAGACCTGGGCGAAGCGGCCCTTGAGCTCCTGCCAGCGGTCGCGGTCGAACTGGGGGACCGCCTCGGCGTCCAGGCCCATGAGCTCCAGCAGGCGCGCGTAGAACTGCGGCTCGATCGCGCCGACGGCGATGTGGCCCCCGTCGGAGGTCGCGTACGTCTCGTAGAAGTGCGCGCCGGAGTCCAGCAGGTTCGTGCCCGGCTCCTTGTCGAACCACGCGCCGGCCGCGGTCAGGCCGTGCATGAGCGAGCTCAGCAGGGCCACGCCGTCGACCATCGCCGCGTCGACGGTCTGGCCCTGGCCGGAGGTCCGTGCCTCGACGATCCCGCAGACCACGCCGAAGGCCAGGAACATCGCCCCGCCGCCGTAGTCGCCGACGAGGTTCAACGGGGCCAGCGGGCGCTCGCCCTGGCGCCGCATCGCCCCCAGCGCCCCGGCGATCGAAATGTAGTTGATGTCGTGGCCGGCCACCGGCGCCAGCGGCCCCTCCTGCCCGTACCCGGTCATGCGCCCGTAGACGAGGCGCTCGTTGCGGGCGTGCAGGTCGGCGGGGCCGAGGCCGAGGCGCTCCATGACGCCGGGGCGATAGCCCTCGATGAGCGCGTCGGCCTCGGCGGCGAGGTCCAGGACGAGCGCCTGGCCCTCGTCGGTGCGCAGGTCCACCCCGACGGTGGCGCGGCCCCGCTTGGTGGGGTCGAAGGCCGGCGGGAACAGCGCACCCTCCCCCAGGCGGTCCAGGCGCAGGACGTCCGCGCCCATGTCGGCCAGGAGCATGCCGGCGAACGGGTTGGGCCCGATGCCGCCGACCTCCAGGACGCGGACGCCGTGCAGCGGCCCGCCGGGACGTTCGTGCGTGTCGCTCATGTCCGTAGTGAATCAGGTTCATCTCGGCCCCCGTCGGCCGCGCCCGGCTACCCTCAGGGGATGGTCCTCCCGGGGATGCGCTCGCGCGACCGCGCCCCTTCCGGCCGCCCGGAGAGGAGCGGACGCTCGGTGGACGACGAGCTGCAGGACGCCCGCGAGGCCCTGGCCTACTGGGAGCAGCGCGCGCTGTCGCTGCCGCGCCGGGCCGTGCGCGACCGGCGGGAGGCGCGCGAACACGTGCGGCGCTGGGAGCTGCGCGTCGTCGAGGCCGAGCGCTCCCGCTACGGGCGTGGCGTCGGCGGCGCGCTGGTCATGCTCGGCGTCGAGCGCCGACTGCCGGCTGCCATGCGCCGGGGCGGGCAGCGGGTGGCGCACCGGACACGACGGACGCTTACCGCGTTCGTCGTGGCCACGGTCGCCGCGACCGTGGTCGTGGTCGACCTCGTCCTGCGCTTCCGGTTCGGCCTCGTGTCCTAGTGGAGCTCCCGGCAACCTTCACCGGGTTCGGGCCGCACCCCTGACCCGGCGAACCTTGCCTGACGCTCCACTAGTTGATCGCGCGGGCCGGGTCCGTCTCCGGCGCCGGCGGGTAGTCGGGCACGTCCGGCGAGATCGGCTCGTCGGGCAGCTCCTGAGGCGGCGGCTCGCCCGGCGTGTCGGGCGGCGTGATCGGCTCGGGCTCGCCGGGCGTGACCGGCGGCGCGGGCAGGGGTGTGGAGGACTCGTCGGACGGCACGGTGCGCAGCTCTCCTGGCTCGGGAAGAGCAAAGCCTAGTCTTCCTGCGGGCGCCGCAGGCCGCAAGATGGCGCCCGACCGCGCCCCTCGGGTCAGCGCCACCGGGGCCGTATGAATGCCGTCTCACACATCGCGATCGTGCGGGCCCCGCTCCCGCCGGAAGGTCCGCGGGCTAGGGTGGCGGGCGTCCGTGTCGACGCCGACCTCGAGCCGCCACCGTGTTCCCGCCGTCCCTCCGGTCCTCGCGAGTCGCTCCGCGGAGCCTGGACCGCCCCGGGCCGTCGTCGTCGGCGCCCCGTTGGTGTTCGTGGGCGCCCTGGCGACCTCAGTGGCCGTGTGGGGCCTGCCGATCGCCCGCGACCAGCTGTTCTTCTGGCTCGGCCTGGGCCTGCTGGCCTTCAGCGTCGCGCGCTGGCGCACCTGGGGGCGGATGGTCGCCGAGTGGCTGCCGTTCTACGGCCTGCTCGTCGGCTATGACCTGGCCCGCGGGGCCGCCTCGGTGGCCGACGACCGCGCCCACCAGGGCACCCAGATTGCCTTCGACCGCGCGCTGGCCGGTGGCACGGACCCCACCGCCTGGCTGCAGGACCACCTGTGGACGCCGGCGCACCTGCACGTCTGGGACTACGCGGCGTGGGCGGTCTACATGTCCCACTTCTTCGTCGTGTGGATCGTCGCGGCGGTCCTGTGGCGCGTGCGCCACGAGCGCTTCGCCCGGTACGCCGCGCTCGTGGTCGTCCTCACGCTGATCGCCCTGGCCACCTACTGGCTGTACCCGGCCCAGCCGCCGTGGCTCTCCGCCCGGGAGGGGGCGCTGGCCCCCGTCGACCGTGTCGTCCCGCAGGTCTGGGACCAACTCGGCGTCCCGTCGGCGGGCTCGCTGTACGAGGACCACGCGTTCGTCAACGCCGTCGCGGCCATGCCGTCGCTGCACGCCGCCTACCCGTGCATGCTGCTGGCCTTCTTCTGGCCCTCGGGCCGACGCGTGCGCGTGCTCCTGGGGCTCTACACGCTGGCCATGGGCACCGCCCTGGTCTACGGCGGCGAGCACTATGTCCTGGACATCCTCGCAGGGTGGGCCGCCGCCGGCCTGGCCTGCGGGCTCGTCGCCGCGGGTGTGGCCATCCGCCGGCGGCGGGGGGCCGGTAGCGTGCCCGGGCATGCGCCTGCGGCTTGAGGACCTGCACGGCACCTTCGGGTTCGGCGTGGCCGGCAACTTCGCCGGGCACCTGGAGCAGGCCGGTGAGGACGCGGACTTCGTCGCCGTCCACTGCGAGGACGACGAGGCGCCGAAGGGCATCTTCCCCTGGTACGTCCCGGGGTCGACCACCTTCCTGGGCACCTTCCCGCTGTCGCACGACCGGATCGTCCTCCCCGCCTCCGAGGAGCCGCTGAACCTGCAGATCGAGCCCGAGGTCGCGGTGGTGTGCGCCGTGCGCTACGCGGAGGACGGCACCGTCGTCACGCTCATCCCGGAGCTGCTCGGCGCGTTCAACGACTGCTCGATCCGCCGGCCCGGCACGCCGAAGATCAGCCAGAAGAAGAACTGGAGCTCCGAGTCCAAGGGCATCGCCGCCGAGTGCCTGGCCGTCGACGATCTGGAGGACGACGGCCCCACCCGGACCTTGCGCCTGACCTGCTTCCTGCGCCGCGACGGGCAGACCCATCCCTACGGCGTCGACAGTCCGCTGACCGGCTACTCCTACTACGGCAGCCGTCTGCTGGAGTGGATGGTCGACCGCCTCAACCACCAGCGCGGCGCGCCGGACACGCCGCTGGAGGACGTCGGGGCGGCGCTCGCCGCAGCCGGCCGGCCGCCGTCGGTCCTCGTGGGCATCGGTGCGACGCGGTACACCGAGCTCGGCGCGACCACCTTCCTGACCGCCGGCGACGAGTCGCTCGTGGTGGTCTACGACAGCAAGACGTGCGCGGCGGACGGCGTGGTCGACGCCGTCCGGCGCGGGGACGAGGACAGCCTGCCCGGCGCCTCGCTGCTGCGCCAGACCGTCGTGAGCGCCTGACCCCCCGGTGCCGCTTCCGCGGAAACCACCTCGGCGCCGAGCGTACGCAGCGAGCAGGCGTGCTTCCTATCCCCTCCATATCCTGGGTTGAAAGCAAGCCTCACTGAGCGAGCGCGGCTCGAATGCCGGCGGACCACCCAGCGCGTCGATGCTGCATCGAAGCCGCGGTGCACGCCTGATTCAGCCCGGCACGGCCGGGGTGTTCTCGTCGTCCGCGGCGGCCGCGGCGGCGACGTCGCCGGCCTCACCGTGCTTGCGCACGACGACGAAGTCAGTGTGGCGCTCCACCACGCTCTCGGCCCGCGGGATCTCGTGGCCGGAGACGAGGACGAACCGGCGGTCGTCGTCGCGCACGGCGTTGTAGACGGTGTGGGGCACCTCGATGAGCCGGACGCACGCCTCACGCCCGCACTCGCACGTCACCGCGATCGTCGGCTCGACGGCGGGTCGCCCGGCGGCCAGTCGCTCGTTGTGATCGCGCACGGCGGCCTCGACCTCTCCGATCTCCCCGGCGTCCGCCGGCACCGTCCCGGACGCGGGCGGCGCCGCCGAGGCCCTCGGGAGCGCCCCCGGGGTCGAGCGGGCCACGAGGATCGCCACGTCGTCGGGCGAGTCCTCGACGTCGACCACGCCGGCCGCCAGCTCCAGCGCGGTCACGACCTCGGCGCTCGTGCCCCTGAGACCGGCCGCGAGTGAGGGGACGTCGGCCGACACACCGGTCGCGCCCCGTCCCACGTCGGCCAGTCCGTCGCTGTAGAGGACGAGGGTGTCCCCGGGGTCCAGGATCACCGTCTCCGGCGGGACCGGGGCCTGCTCGAACACGCCGAGCAGCGGCCCCCGACCTCCGGCCGTCCGCGCCGCACCGTCGGACGACAGCACCACGACCGGCGGGTGGCCCGCGCAGCTGATCGTGGCCTCCAGGGCATCGCCGCACTGGCGGCGCAGGTGGACGAGCGCCAGGGTGACGAACCGCTCGGAGGGATGGGTGAGCAGCTCCGCGTTGACGAGATCCAGCAGGCCCTGCGTCGGGGTCCCGGCGTCGGCGGCTCCGCGCAGCAGGTAGCGGACCATCGCCGCGATCACGGCAGCGCCCGGCCCCTTCCCGCGCACGTCGCCGAGCACGAGCAGGTGGCCGTCTCCGGTGGGCACGATGTCGTAGAAGTCGCCGCCGACGAGCGCGTCACGCCCGACAGGCCGGAAGCTCACGGCCACGTCGACGCCCGGGACCTCGGCGAGCTCGGCGGGCATGAGGTTGCGCTGCCACTCCACCCCCGCGCGCTCGCGCTCGACCGTCAGCCGGCGCTCGCGCCGCTCGACTGCGCGCCGGCTCGTGATGTCGTGGAAGATGACCACGGCACCGGCGACCTCGCCGTCCTCGATGATCGGCGAGGACGAGTAGGCGACCTCGATCATCCCGCCGTCGCTGCGCGTGAACCAGTCGGACTCCACCCGGACCGCCTGGCCGGTGGCCAGGACGCCGAGCAGCGAGCAGTCCGCCCGCCGCTGCGGCTGCCCCTGCCCGTCCTGGTGGTGGATCGCCTCGTGCACGTCGCGGCCACGCAGTTGCGTCTCGTCGTAGCCCAGCATCTCCTCACCCGCCGGATTGAGGAAGCGCAGGCACCCCGACGCGTCCACGACGTACAGGCCGTCCACGACGCAGCGCAACAGCGCGTCGGCCATGTCGGCCGGCGGGGCGATCGGCGGCAGCCGGGAGGCCTCGGGCATCCGCACAAACCTAGTCGGTCCGCGGCCCCGAGGCCTCCTGACACCGCGGTCTTCTGGACCTCGATCGTCTGGGTCGCCGAGCGCGGTCCGCCGGGAGCGCCCGTTCGGGAACGCCGCCTGACGGACTGCGGTCGGTCCGCGCGCTACGGCACGATCACGTTGAACGCCACGTCGTTGCTGGGCGTCCCGGCGGCGCTGACGGTCATCACCTGGTACTGGCCGGCGGCGCAGGAGGAGTTGCTCGACCGCGGCATCGCGTGGCCGTTGAAGGCGCCGGGGTCGGTGTTGCCGTACTCGACCGACACCACGATCGGCGCCGTCGAGGGATTGATTCCCAGGGCCGGGTCGAGCGTGAGGCAGAACGTGCCGGTCGCTGGGCGGTTGATCGCCGTGAAGCCCTTGGTGCGGTTGGCCTGCAGCGACGGGCTCGAGGTGGCCTGAGCGTAGGCGCGGGCGGTCCCGTCGGTCCCCTTCGGACCGGTGGGGCCGGCGGGACCGGCCGCGCCCGCGGGTCCGGTCGCGCCGGGCGCCCCGGCGGGCCCGGCGGGCCCGGCGGCCCCCGACCCCCCTGCCGCACCACTGGTCCCGCTCAGCGACGCCCGCGCGGACTTGGACAGGTCCAAGACTCCGAGCGAGCCGTTCTTGATGTCCGCGCCGGTGAGCGACGAGTTCCTGACGTCCGCGCCGGTGAGCGACGAGTTCCTGACGTCGGCACCAGTGAGCGACGAGTTCTTGATGCTCGCCCCGGTGATCAGCTTGGCGGCGGTCGCGGTGCCGGCCGTCGCGAGCACGACGGCCAGGATCGCTACGAGCAACGCTGCGCTCGG
This sequence comes from Solirubrobacterales bacterium, assembly GCA_038234375.1. Taxonomy (GTDB): domain Bacteria; phylum Actinomycetota; class Thermoleophilia; order Solirubrobacterales; family Solirubrobacteraceae; genus Paraconexibacter. Next base: position 8,307 of record JBBSUL010000095.1, read on the forward strand.
GCGGTGAACGGTCTTACGGAACATGGAGATCTCCTTCGGGATGGTGGTCGGTACCGGCGGGTGTGTCGATCGCCGCGCACTCAAGAGCGGTCACCAGGCCGAGCCACCCGACGAACGGGTGGATCCGGCCCGTGACCTCACGAACCTCGCCTTCGATCGGCTCGGCGGCGAGGTCGAACTCGAGTTGGAGCGTCACACGGTGCGACAAGGACACCGGCCCAGCCTGACCCTGAGCGGCGCTCACGTCATGAGGGACGGACCCTCAACTTTGCCGCCGTCCGCGTCTGGGGGTACGCCGAACCCGTTCAGTGGCCGGCGGCGCCGATCGTCTCTGCGAGCTCGTCGCGGGAGCCGATGCCGAGCTTGCCGTACGCGCGCCCGAGGTGGTTCTCGACGGTCTTCGGCGTCACGAACAGCTCCTGCGCGATCTCCCGGTTGCTGCGCCCGGCCGCGGCGAGGTCACAGACCCGTCTCTCGCTGGCCGTCAGTGCCTCCACGCCGCTGAACTGCAGCTGCCGGGGGCGCGCGCCGGCCACGCGCAGCTCGTCGTGGGCGCGGATCGTCAGCGCGGTCGCGCCGCACGCTCGGGCGAGCTCCAGTCCGGTCTGCAGGTGCTCGCGGGCGCGGATGCGCGCACCGGCCTGCCGCGCGCGCACGCCGAGATCCACGACGACTCGTGCGTGGTCCAGTCGCGCCGGGGAACGCGCGAGCACCTCCACCGCCTCCTGGAGGCGGACGACGGCGACCGTGTCGTCCGCGGTGCTCAGACCGTCGGCGTGCAGCCACCCGCCGACCGCGCTGTCGGTGCCCCAGCGGCGCGCGTCGCCCTCGTGCTCGGCGACCAGGCGCGCGGCCTGTTCCCGGTCCCCGAGGACGAGCAACGCCCGCGCGGCCTCGGTGCGCCAGGGAACCCCGGGGTTGTGGACGTAGGTCTCCCGGTCGCGGCGGAGTCCCTCCAGGAACGCTTCGTAGGCGTCCTGCGCCCGGCCCTGCGCCATGCGCAGGCGCCCCAGCGCCCAGAAGGCCGGTGTCATCTGCGCGAACAGCGGCAGGTGGGGCCCGACCCAGCTCGCGGCGACGACCGCGTCGGCCTCCTCGAGCGTGCCGCGTTCGATGAGCGCAAGCGCCAGGACCGTGTGCAGGGTCGGGTGCGCGAACGGCGGCAGCCCCGGGACCGCCATCGCGACCCGGGCCTCGCTCTCGGCTCCGACGATGTCTCCGCGGCGAAACGCGATCAGGGCGGCCATCGCCCCTGAGGTGGTCAGTCCGAAGACCGATCCGGTGCGGCGCGCGTCGGCGAGCGTGGCGTCGATCGTCGTCTGCGCGATCGCGTGGCCGTCGGCGTAGGTGGCGGTCCAGGCGCCCTGGAGGATCGCGATCGAGTCCGCTCCGGCGGCGGCGACGGCCCGGCCGTCCCCGAGCGCCCGCTCCGCGTACTCAAGGCCCTCATCGGCCGTGCCCGCGAGCCAGTGCCACGCGGCCACGTTGGTGAGCACCAGCAACTCCGCGACAGTCGCGCCGGGCAGGCCGGCGAACGACATGATCCGCCGGCCGTTCTCCGGGGTCGCCCGATGCAGGAGGTAGATCGAGCCGAGCTCGGCCTCCAGCAGCAGCCGGGTGTCGCGGGGCCGGGAGACCGGACGTGACAGCTCCTGCTCGAGCACGAGCGCGGCGCCGGTGATGTCGCCGATCGAGAGGATCGCACGCGCCAGCGCGAGCGTCAGCTCCGGACGACGCTGCTCGTCGGTGGTTCCGGCGAGCGCCGCGCGCAGACAGTCGACGGCGCCTATCGGATCGGCACCGGCCAGCCACATCGCGCGGCCGAGCTCACCGAGAGCCCCAGCTCGAAGGACGGTCGCCGGTGGCTCCTGCAGCGCACGCTGCAGGTAGCGGACGGCGATCTCCGCGGCACCCTGCGAGAGGGCACCGCGGGCGGCCTCGCGCAGCACCTCGACCGTCGCCGCAGCGCCCTTCGCCGACGTCGCCAGCAGGTGCGCGGCAACTTCGGTCGCGGGAGCGCCTGTCCCCCGCAGGCGCTCGGCGGCTCGTGCGTGGAGGTCGTCCCGCTGCGCGGGGGCCAGATCTCGGTACACCGCATCACGCAGGATCGGGTGGGTGAAGCGGACCCGGCGCTCGGGGGCCAGGACGCCGGCGCGGACGAGGGCGTCGACGGCGCGACCGGCGACCGGCTCCTCGAGCCCGGCCAGTGCGGCGACGTGCGCGACCTCGGTCCCCGCTCCAAGGACCGCGACGGCCCGCGCGACATCGACCGCGGCAGCGGAGATCCGCCCGAGGCGCAGGATCAGCGAGCGCGCGACGGTGCTCGGCCACGCGCCCGGCGTTCGCGGCGACCGGCCGCACGTCGTCGGCCTGCAGCGCGGCGCGCAACTCGTGGACCAGGAACGGGTTGCCGCCGGTCGCCGTCTGGCACGCGGTCGCGAACGCGTGCTCGACCGGGTCCTCGAACGCGAGCGCCAGCAGGTGCGTGGTGGCCGCGACACTCAGCGGCGGAGGAGAGATCCGGCGCGCCGCCGGATCGTCCACGAGCTCGGCGAGCAGTTGCTCGTCGGTCTCCGGGTCTCCGGTGCGCGCGGTGACCGCGACGAGCACGGGCAGGCCCTCCAGACGGCGGGCGAGGTAGGCGAGGAACCGCAGCGACGGCCCGTCGCACCACTGGACGTCGTCGACCACGATCAGCAGCGGCCCGGCGGCCGCAAGGTTCGCCGCCAGCCAGTAGAGGCCATGACGGACGGCGAACGCCTGATCCTCCGTGGCGCGCTGCTCGGGCGCAGCCTCGAGCCCGAGCGCACGCCCGGCGTGGACCGCGGGACCGGTGAGCAGCACCGACGCCGGTGCGTCCGAGCCAACGACCGCACGCTCTAGCAGCTGCCGCACGACGCCGTAGGAGAAGTTGCGTTCCAGGCGTCCCCCGCGCGCGACCAGCACGCGCAGATCACGCTCGCCGCTCCGGCGGCGAGCGGCGTCGAGCAGACGGGTCTTGCCGATCCCGGGCGGCCCGTCCAGGACCAGCAGCGACCCCTCCCCGGCCAGGGCGGCCTCCACCGCTGCGTGGATCAGGTCGAGATCCCCGGCCCGTTCGAGGAGCTCGGTTCCGTGAGGAACGGGGTCCCGCACCACCGGTGACCGCATCACCGGAACATATCGGTTCCGTCAGACCGCACCGGGCCTCGCGCCCTCACCGAACGCGCGGCCGGGCAGCCTTGCTTCCGGCGGCCTCCGCGCTCGGTCACGCTGTGAGGTATCTGCGCAGGCCGCCGTGTTCGACGGGTGGCTCGCAAGCCTCCTCACGAGACCGCGCAGCCGCATGCACTTCGACCCGACAGACCAGAAACACAAGTGGTCGTGTGTCAGCGCGCACCGGCCGCCAGCGTGCGGGCTTGGGCGACGAGCTGGTCCTCCACCCTCGAGGCGACCAGGGGGCCGCCCCGGCCAAGCGCCGCGAAGACCGCTCGCGCCGCGTCCTGAGCAACCAGCCCGGGGAGCACGTCCTCCGCCGCCCCCGCGGTGGCCGGGTCCCAGGCCAGGCCCACCGCGGCGTATACGTCCACGAGCACCGCTCGCAGCCGGGCGCCGTGCTCGACGACGAGCACCGCGGTGGTCAGCGCGGCACCGCGGATCGAGCGCTGCGCCAGGCCGGCGAGCTTGACCGTCGACCCGGTCGCGTGCAGCGACCAGCGCCCCGGGCAGTACTCGCCGGGCAGCTCCCCCACCTCGGCCGGCAGCCCGAGGTCGGCCAGGGCCTCCTGCAGCAGCGCGGCGGCGGACGCGAAGCGCTCCTGGAGGCCGACGCCCACTCCGGCCTCGGGGGTGATGAGCTCGACGATGACCGCGCCCTCGTCGTAGGCGGCGGCGTGCCCGCCCCCGAGGCGCACGAGCGGGACGAAGCCGTGGGCGCTCGCGGCCTGACGGGCTGCGGGGTACCCGTGCAGCAGCGCATCACGGCGCCCGAAGGCCAGCGTTGGGCCGGGGCGGAAGACCCGCGCGCATGCGGGCTGGGTCCCCGCGGCGACAGCGCGCAGCAGGACCTCGCTGAGCGCCATGTCCTGCGCCGGGTCCTCGGGGTGTGCCGCGGTGATGAGCAGCACGGCGCGACCCGCGGCGTCAGGCAGACCCGGTGTTGCCGTCGCCGATGACTGCGAGGATCGCCCCGGCCTGCACCTGGTCACCCGCGGTCACCGGCAGCTCGGCCAGGGTCCCGGCAGCCGGCGCGAGGATCTCGTGCTCCATCTTCATCGCCTCCAGCACGAGCAGCGGCTGCCCGGCCGCGACCTCCGCCCCGGCCTCCGCGAGCGTGCGCAGCACCGTGCCCGGCATCGGGGAGGTCAGCGATCCGGCGGCCAGGACGGCGGACGGGTCCACGAACCGCGGCAGCTCGCGCAGCACCAGCTCACCGGACGGCGTCGACACCGCGTCCGGGCCGACGTCGTAGTGGCGGCGCAGGCCGTCGACCTCCAGGTCCACGCGCGTCGCCGTCGCGGCGTGCACGACGACGCCTGCCGGCTCGGCCAGGTGCAGGCCGTCGCGCTCGAAGCGGTAGGTGACCTCCAGCTCCTCGCCGTCGGCCAGGGCGAACCGGGCCTGCTGAGGCACCGCGGGGTTGTTGCGCCAGCCGCTGGGCAGCGTACCGAGCACGCCGGCCTCGGTCCGGCGCGCCGCCGCCCCGGCCAGCGCGGCGGCCAGCACCGCGGTCCGGGCCTCGTCGCCGTCGACGAGCGGCGCCCCCAGGGCGGCCGCATCCTCCCGGTCCAGGAACGCGGTGTCCGCGTCGCCGGCCGCGAAGACCGGGTCGCGCAGGACGCGGACGAGGAAGTCGCGGTTGGTCGTCATGCCGCGCACCTGGGCGCGGGTCAGGGCGTCGGCGAGCCGGCGCACCGCCTCCTCGCGCGTGGACCCGTGGGCGATGACCTTGGCGATCATCGGGTCGTAGAACGGCGAGATCTCGCTGCCGTCCTCCACACCGGTGTCCACGCGGACCCCGGCGGGCACCAAGAAGCGCGAGAGCGTGCCCGTCACCGGCAGGAAGTCGTTGGCCGCGTCCTCGGCGTACAGGCGCGCCTCCACGGCGTGCCCACGCAGCGGGGCGTCGCGGGCGGCGTCCGGCAAGGGACGACCCTCGGCGACGAGCAGCTGCAGCTCCACGAGGTCCAGGCCGGTCACGAGCTCGGTGACCGGGTGCTCGACCTGCAGGCGGGTGTTGACCTCGAGGAAGAAGAACTCGCCCTCGGTTGTGAGCAGGAACTCGACTGTCCCCGCGCCGACGTAGCCGATCGCCTCGCCGGCGGCCACCGCCGCGGCGCTCATGCGGGCGCGCAGGTCGGCGTCCACGGCGGGGGACGGGCACTCCTCGATGACCTTCTGGTGGCGGCGCTGGACCGAGCAGTCGCGCTCGTGCAGCGCGACGACGGTCCCG
>JBBSUL010000096.1:0-13595 GCA_038234375.1 Solirubrobacterales bacterium
CGACCCCGAGCTGCTGATGCCCTACGCCTTCCACCGCTACGGCGCCTTCCAGCGCGCGGTCCTGCACGCGTTCGCGGGCGTCATCCGGGAGGGGATCGCGGACGGGTCGATCCGGGACGAGGACCCCGAGCTGCTGGCCGCAAGCATCGAGCTCATGCTCCGCGGGGTCGTCCTCGGGGCCCGCACCGAGGAGGTCACCGCCCAGCGAGCGGCGCTCTGCGACCGCCTCGCGGACATGCTCGACGCGGGGATCGCGCCGTGACGCGCACCCCCGGATCCCCCCGCCTGGACGCCGCCCGCCGGGCCGCCGACATCGACCGGCTCACCGGCAGCCACGTCGTCGACGTGCTCGTCGTCGGCGGTGGCATCACCGGCGTCGGCGTCGCCCTGGACGCCGCCACCCGCGGCCTGTCCGTGGTGCTGCTGGAGCGTGAGGACCTGGCCAGCGGCACGAGCGGCTGGTCCTCGAAGCTCGCCCACGGTGGCCTGCGCTACCTGGCCAAGGGCGACGTCGGCGTGGCCTGGGAATCGGCCGCCGAACGGGCGATCCTCGTGGACCGCACCGCCCCGCACCTCGTGCGCGCCCTCCCCCAGGTCATGGCCCTGCGCGACGGGGTCTCGGCGACCAGTGGCGTCCTGTACGAGGCCGGTGTCCGGATGGGCGACGGCCTGCGCAAGGCGGCGCGCACCAGCGGCCGCCGGCTGCCGCGCGCCCGCCGGATCTCCGCCGCCGAAGCCCTGCGGTGGGTCCCGGCGCTGGAGGCCGGAAGCCTCCGTGGCGCTCTGTTGTCCTGGGACGGTCAGCTGGAGGACGACGCGCGCCTCGTCGTCGCGCTCGCCCGCACCGCCGCCGCCCACGGCGCCCGGATCGTCACCCACGCGGACGTGTCCCGTCTGCACGCCGACGGCGCCGATGTCGTCGACGTCCTCTCCGGGCACGCCTTCCGGGTCCGCGCCCGCCACGTCGTCAACGCGACGGGCGTGTGGGCTCAGAAGCTCGCGCCCGGCGTGCGGCTGCGCCGGAGCCGCGGCTCGCACCTGCTGCTGCACGCCGCGCGCCTCGGCGACCCGGCCGCGGCGCTGAACGTCCCCGTCGCCGGGCACTTCGGCCGCTTCGTGTTCGCCCTGCCCCGCCCCGACGGGCTCGTGCTCGTCGGGCTGACCGACGAGCCCACCGAAGGCGCCGTCCCCGACGTGCCACTGGTCACCGAGGCCGAGGAGCGCTTCCTGCTGGAGACGGTGTCCACTGCGCTCGAACGCCCGCTCACGGCCGACGATGTCGTCGGGCGCTTCGCCGGCCTGCGACCGCTGCTGGACACCGGCGACGGCAGCGCCAGCAGCGCCGACGTCAGCCGCCGCCACGCGGTCATCGAGGATCCGGACACCCGCGCGCTGACGATCGTCGGCGGCAAGCTGACGACCTACCGCCGCATGGCGCAGGACGTCGTGGACCGCATCGCGGCGCGCCCCGGCGTCGGCGCGACCCGCTGCCTCACGCACGACCTCCCGGTGGTCGGCGCCCAGCCCCCCCAGCACCGCGATCCCGGGGTCCCGGCGACGCTCACGCGGCGCTACGGCGCCGAGGCCGCCGCGGTGCTCGCGCTCGCCGACGGCCGGCCGGACCTGCTCGACGCGCTGGCCCCCGGGGTGCCCGTCGTCGGCGCCGAGGTCCGCTGGGCCGTCGAGCACGAGGGGGCGCTGACCGTCGCCGACGTGCTGGACCGTCGCACCCGGATCGGGCTCGTGCCCGCGTGGCGGGCGGCCGCCGAGCCGGCGGTGCGCGCCCTGATGGGTGAACTGCTCGCTGAGGTCCCGGCGTGACCGGCGATCCGGCCGTGGCCGTCGTGTCGACCGATGCCGCCCCCGTGCCCCGCCAGCGCTGGTGGGGCTGGGGCCAGGACGGCCACGACTCACCCTTGGGCGACGGCATCGCGACGCTGCTGGCCGAGGAGCTCGGCGATCCGGGTGACCGTGTCGACCCCGTGGCGCTGAACGCGGTCGTGCTGCCGCCGTCGGACCTGCCGGGCGCGGCGGGCGACGCCCTGGTCGCCCTCGTCGGTCCACCGTTCGTCACCGACGACCACGGCCAGCGCGTGTCGCACGCCGCCGGGCGCAGCTACCCGGACCTCGTGCGCCTGCGGGCCGGGCGGCTGGAGTGCGCGCCGGACGCCGTCGTCTTCCCGGCCGACGCCGTGCAGGTCGCCGCCGTGCTGGCCGTCTGCGTGGAGCACGGGATCGCCGTCGTGCCCTTCGGCGGGGGCAGCAGCGTGGTCGGGGGCGTCGACGCCCTGCGCGGCGACCACAACGCCGCCGTCTGCCTGGACCTCACGCGCCTGAACGCGCTCGTCGACGTGGACCCGGTCTCGCAGCTGGCGACACTCGGCGCCGGGACCTACGGCCCGGACGCCGAGGCGCTGCTGTCCGAGCACGACCTGTGTCTCGGGCATCTGCCGCAGTCCTTCGAGTTCTCGACCGTCGGCGGCTGGGTGGCCACGCGCTCCTCGGGCCAGGCGTCCACCGGGTACGGGCGCATCGACGCGCTCGTGCGCGGGCTGCGAATGGCCACGCCGTCCGGCGAGATCGCGCCGCTGACGCTGCCGGGCACGGCCGCGGGACCGGACCTGCGCGACCTGCTCGTCGGCTCGGAGGGCACGCTGGGCGTCATCACCGAGGCGACAGTCCGCGTGCGGCCGGTCCCGGAGACGCGCCACAGCGAGGCGTGGGCGATCGACGGCTTCGCCGCCGGCGTCGAGGCGATCCGGGACCTGGAGCAGTCGGGGGTGGCCGCCGACGTCACGCGCCTGGCCGACGAGGAGGAGTCGCGCTTCAACCTCGCCGCGGGCGGGACCGCCGCGTCCGCGCTCTCGCTGTACCTGCGTGCCCGCGGGCGGTCACGGCCGTGCGTGCTCATCCTGTCCTTCGACGGCAGCGCCGACCACGTCCTGGAGCGCCGTCGCCGCGCCGCCCGCGTCCTGCACCGTCACGACGCGCTGGAACTCGGGACCCGGCCCGGTGCCGCGTGGGAGTCCGGGCGCTTCCACGCCCCCTACCTGCGCGACGAGCTGATGAGCTGCGGCTACCTCGTCGACACGCTGGAGACCGCCACCGCGTGGAGCGCGCTCCTGGACCTGTACCGCGGCGTGGGCGGAGCGCTGCGCCAGAGCCTGACCGCGGACGGCACGCCGCCACTCGTCGGCTGCCATGTCAGCCACCTGTACCCGACGGGGGCGTCGCTGTACTTCACCTTCCTCGCGCGTGCGCAGCGAGAGGACCCGATCGCCCAATGGCGCGCGGCCAAGGGCGCGGCCGGCGAGGCGATCGTCGCCGCGGGCGCCACCATCACCCACCACCACGCCGTCGGCCGCGACCACGCCCCGTGGCTGGGCGCCGAGATCGGGGACCTCGGCCTCGGCGTCCTGCGCGCGGCCAAGGCCCACCTGGACCCCACGGGGATCATGAACCCGGGCAAGCTCATGCACGGCTGACGAGCCGGCCGCGCCGTGAGGGGCCGGGCCGCCCGGGTCCGTGGAACCTGACCGTCGTCATGGGACAACGAGGCTCCGCGCGGGTGCCGCACACCACCGCCCCCGCAACCGGGTGGAGGATAGGTGCTGCCATACAGCAACCAGATCCCACGCACACCGGCGCACCACCGCCGCGGCTCGGTGGAGGGCGGGTGCTGCTCTACAGCACCCAGGCCCGCGTACGGCTCGCGCCCCCGTGGGCCCGCGGCTGCGTGGAACCTCACCGCTGCCGCACAGCAGCCAGACTCCAGCGACCCGCGCACGCGGCCAAGACTCCAGGTCGGCTCCCACCCGCGAGGGTCCCGCTAGGCTCGGGAGGACCGAACCGTCACGCGCCCGGACGGGCGCCCCGTCGCGGAGAACCCCTTGCTCAAGCCTCGTCCCGCCCTTGTCGCCACCGTCACCGCCGTCCTGCTCGTCGCCGGCTGCGGAGAGTCCGGGCCGCTGGACAAGAAGGCGCTGGCCGACAAGACCGAGGCGATCTGCCTGGAGTACTCGCCGCAGATCAACGCGCTCGCGCAGCCGAACGACGTCGCGTCGACCAAGGCCTTCTTTGCTGACTACATCCCGCTGGCCGAGGAGCGACGCAAGGAGCTCGACGCGCTGGATCCCAGCGACGACGCCAAGGCGCTGTGGAACTCCATCCTGGCCATCTACGACGAGCAGCTGGCCTCGGCCCGTACGGCCGCCGCGGCGCTGAAGGCGGGGGACGAGAAGTCGTTCGCGAAGGTGGCGAAGGCAACGTCGGCCAGCAACGACAAGACCGACGCGCAGCTTGACGCCTTCGGTGCCGTGCACTGCGGCAGCAAGAGCGGCGACGCCTGATACATAAACCACCCGCCCCGGCGGCGGTCGGCGGCTACTGCGCGACCCAGTCGCCCTCGGGCGTGCGGGCCAGCCGGATCTCCCGGGTCTGCCCGCCCTCCACGACCGAGTAGACGGCCTCGTCGTTCTCGATCCCCGGACGGTCGATGACCTGCACGAGGTGCAACTCCGCGCCGGCCGGTGAGCCCGCGGCCTTGTGGGCCGCGGCTTCCAGAGCCTCGCGAGCCCAGCCGTTGTCCTCGGCGTGTGCCTGCGCCAGGGCCCCGTTGGCGGCGGTCAGGCTGGCGAGCAGCTCGGCGGCGGTCGCGTCGGCCCGGCGGCGGGCGATCGAGGACCCCACGACCACCACGACGACGAGGGCGGCGGCGATCGCCAGCAGGACGATGTCGAGCGTGTTCACCCGGCAGAGGGTAGATGAGCGCGCTCTCAGGGGCGGAGCCGGTGCGCCGGGCCGCCCGACCGCCTCAGTTCAGAACCGCGCGGCTGCCCAGGTGCGCGCCGATCTTGCGCTTGACGCGCTGCAGCGCGTTGTCGACCGTCTTGGTGTCACAGCCCACCCGGGCGCCGACCTGCTCGTAGGAGTACCCGTCGAGGTACAGCGCCAGGACGCGGGACTCCAGCTCCGACAGCGCGCTGGCCAGGCAGTCGACCAGCGAGCGCAGCTCCTCGGAGCTGATGACCTGGTTGACCGGATCGTGCACCGAGGGGCCGGGGATGATCTCGTCGAGCGTCGGCTCGCCCTCCATCGCCCCCGACGGGCTGGAGGAGAACGAGATCGACTGGTTCAGCGGCGTGTGCTTGTTGCGCGTCGCCGTCTTCACCGCGGTGATGATCTGCCGGGTGATGCACAGCTCCGCGAAGTTGCGAAAGCTCGACTCGCGGTCGGTGCGGTAGTCGCGCACCGCCTTGTAGAGGCCGACGAGGCCCTCCTGGATGAGGTCGTCTCCGTCACCGCCGGCGAGAAAGTAGGAGCTGGCCTTCAGGCGCACGAACCCGTAGTACCGGCGCACGATCCGGTCGTACGCGGTCGGATCGCCCTGTTTGGCCAACGCGATGAGATAGCGGTCATCAACCTGAAGCTGACCTTGAGCCTGGGAGGAAATACGTGCCACGAGTCGTCCTTTCGGCCCTGCGCGGACGCAGGTGAGATTGACTCAGTGGCGCACTCCTCCCCTGGCGCCATCTGAACAAACCTGCAGGTTTCTCAACCTCAGGTTGACAGTTATTCCGATGAACCTAGACGGCCTTATGGACCGTTGTCAAGGGCGCCGGACACGATGCAAGAGCGGTTGCGTCTCACCGCTCCGCGTGGCCACCGGTCAGCTCGGCTCGGCGACCGGGCCGGGCGTGTCCTCGGACATCAGGGTCTCGATCCGCTTGGCCCCCACCGTGTCGGTGAGCCCGTGCGCGACGATCGACGCGAGGATCGTGAACGCGGCGACCTCGAAGATCAGCGTCTTGTCCTGGGCGGTCGAGTCCAGCACGAACAGCGCGAAGAGCATGGAGGCCACCCCCTTGGGTCCGAACCAGGCGATGAACAGCCGCTCGGGGCGATGCAGGTCCACCCCGAAGAAGGAGATGAGCACGGAGGCCGGCCGCGCGACGACGAGCGCGAAGACGACGAAGGCGACCAGCGCCAGCACGTCGCCCGAGTACCCGACCTCGAGGACCAGCGCCCCGAAGATGACGAAGGCCACGAGGTGCAGGACGTTGACGACGTTCTCGTTGCGCCGGTGGAACAGGTCGGGGGCCTCGGGACGCAGGAGCCCGACGACTCCCCCGGCCACGAAGGCGGCGATCAGGCCGTTGCCGTGGACGAGCTCGGTCGCCCCGTAGGCCAGGGCGGCGGCGCCAAGGAGCACCAGGCCCTCGTGGCTTCCGGTGATCGCCTTCGCGGGCAGCCGGCCGATCACCCCGCTCACGAGCAGCCCGATGAGCCCGCCGGCGGCAAACCCGAGCAGGGTCTGCAGTCCGAGCTCCCCGCCCGCGGCGACCACCGAGGCCTCCGGGTCCTCGGTGATCGCCACGAACAGCAGGACGAACGGGAGCGCGAGCCCGTCGTTGAGACCGGACTCGAGGTTGAGCGTGTGCCGGACCCGGGCGGGCACGCCCTTGGAGGCGACCAGCGACGAGGTGACGACCGGGTCGGTCGGCGAGAGCAGGAAGCCCAGCAGGAAGGCCTCGGACCACGTCAGCACCCCGAACAGCAGCTTGGCCCCGAGGGCCACGAACAGCGCGTTGACCGGCATGGCGATGACCAGCGCCCGCGCCGCCGGCGACCAGTGATGGCGCAGGATGTCCTGCTCGACGAGCAGGCCGTCGGAGAACAGCGTCATGAGCAGGACGATCTCGACGATGACGACGATGCTGTGGGCGCCGGGCGAGACGTCCAACAGGCCGACCCCGGTCAGCAGCGCACCGGCGAGGACCGCGAAGACGGTGTTCGACAGCACCGTCCGGTTGACGAGCCCGGACACCGACGCGCTGATGATGAGCAGCAGGCCGAGGGCGACAGAGGCCTCCGGAAAGCCGATGTCCAGGCCGGTGGTGGCGGCGATGTGCATCCCGGTATCCAACTTCATCGCGCCCGCCCGGGACGGCGGTCAGCCCCCGCGGGCCCGGACGGCCTCGAACAGGAGCGCCGCGGCGGCCGCACCGACGTTCAGCGAGGCGATCCGGCCGCCGAGCGGCAACGCGACGAGCGCGTCACAGGTGTCGGCCACGCGCGGGCGCAGTCCCTTGCCCTCGGCCCCGAGCACCAGCACGACCCCGCCGGTCCAGTCGATGCCCGTCCACGGCGTCGCGCCCGCCGCCGCCGCGGCTCCGTACGTCCACAGCCCGGCGTTCTTGGCCTCGCCGAGGAAGTCGGCGAGGTTGCGCACCCGGGCGATCGGCAGGTGCTCGACCGCCCCGGCGGAGGCCTTGCCCGCCGCCGGGGTCACCTCGGCCGACCGGCGCTCGGGGATGACCAGGCCCGTGGCCCCGGCGCACTCGGCCGTCCGGGCGATCGCCCCGAGGTTCTGCACGTCCTGCACCTCGTCCAGGGCGACGAGCAGCGGCGCGTCGGACCGCAGCAGCGCGCCCGCGTCGGCGTACGGGAAACGCCCGGCGCTCGCGCACACCCCCTGGTGACCGTCGGAGCCGCAGCGGGCCGTGATCTCGTCGCCGGTCGCCGTGCGGACCGGCACGCCGCGCAGCCACGGCTCCCGGGCCGCCGGGGCGGTCGCCCACACGTCGCGGACGGGGCGCAGGCGGGCCGCGAGCGCCTCGCGGACGGCATTGCGCCCGTAGATGATCCCCGGCTCCAGGCGCGTGCCGGCGGCGGCGGACGTGGACGGCGGCCTGCCCCCCGGTCCGCGACCGCCCCGCCCGCCAGCGCCGGCGGTCCCTGACCGCCCGGGCCCGCGGTCGGCCGGACCGTCCTGGGCGCCCGCCGGCCGTCGGCCACCACGGCCTCCCGACCCACTCCGGCCGCTCACGCGGGCAGCAGTTCGGAGCCGTCGGGACCGTCGCGGACCGTCCACCCGGCCGCCGTGATGGCGTCACGCAGCCGGTCGGACTCGACGAAGTCCTTCGCCGCCCGGGCCGCGGTCCGCGCGTCCGCCAGCGCCACGACCTCGGCGGGCGGTCCGGCGTCGCCGGACGCGTCGGCGTCCAGCAGGCCGCCGAGCGCCAGCACGTCGAGCATCTCGCGCAGGTCGGCGTCGCCCACGCCGGGGTCCGCGGAGTTCGCCGCGCGGACCCAGTCGAAGACCGCCGCCAGCGCGCGCGGCGTGTTGAAGTCGTCGGCCAGCGCGTCGAAGAACGTCTCACGGAGCACAGCCGACCAGTCCGGGGAGGGCCCGGGCCTCAGGCGCCGCCCCGCCTCCCGGATCCGCCGGACCCGGGCGGCGGCGCCGGCCAGGGCCTCGTCGTCGTACTGCACGGGCTGGCGGTAGTGGGCGCCGCAGAAGAACATGACCAGCGCGTCGCGGCCGTAGGCCTCCAGCGCGTCCGGCAGCGACACGACGTTGCCCATGGACTTGGACATCTTGTCGCCGAGCTGGAGCATCCCGTTGTGCATCCAGATCCGGGCTAGCTCGCCGCCGCGGCCGCAGCGGGTCTGGGCGGCCTCGTTCTCGTGATGGGGGAAGGTCAGGTCGTTTCCACCGCCGTGGATCTCGAAGTCCACGCCCAGGATCGCCTCGGCCATGGCCGAGCACTCGATGTGCCACCCCGGCCGCCCGCGCCCCCACGGGGCGTCCCAGGCGGTGTCCTCCCCCGCCTTCTGCGCCTTCCACAGCGCGAAGTCCAGCGGGTCCTCCTTGCGGGTGAGGCCCTCGCCGCCCTCGCCCTGGTCCATGTCGTCGACGCGGCGGTGCGACAGGCTGCCGTACCCGGCGTCGGCCCGCACCCGGAAGTAGACGTCGCCGTCGACCGCGTAGGCGGCGTCGCGCGCGATCAGCGCGGCGATGAGGTCGACGATCCCGTCGATCGACGCCGAGGCCAGCGGCTCGTGGTCGGGACGACCGAGACCGAGGCCGTCGGTGTCGGCGACGTAGTGGGCCGCCATCTCGTCGGCCAGCTCCTGCGACCCGACCCCGCCCGCCACCGCCGCGCCGTAGATCTTGTCGTTGACGTCGGTGATGTTCACCACCAGCGTGACCGCGTAGCCCTCGTGCGCCAGGAAGCGCTTGAGCAGGCTGAACACGGTGAACGGCCGCGCGTTGCCCACGTGGATGCGGTTGTAGACCGTCGGACCGCAGGCGTAGATCCCCACCCGGTCCGGGTCCCGGGGCTCGAGGGCGACGGGGGCACCGGCGTGCGTGTCGTGCAGGCGGATCGGGCGCATCCGCCCTCAATCTACGCCTCGAGGGTCGGCGAACGCACGGTCACGGTGACGGGGGGCTCAGGTACGCACGGTAGGGTCGGTCCCGACCCCGTCGCGTCAGCCGCTGCTCGCCGCCACGCAGGCCGCCTTCGCGAGCCTGCCGGACCGCTACCTCGGCGCCCCGACCGGTTTTGACGCCACCTACCACGTCCGCCTCGCCGACATCGGCCACACCTACGAGGTGCGCTGCACCCGCCACGGGGCGCGGGTGCGCGCCGGCGTCACCGGTCTGGAGCCCGACGTGGTCATCGGGACCGACGCCGCCACCTGGCTGCGCCTGCGCGAGGGCCGAGTGTAGATCATCGACCTGCTGGAGGCGCTGGACATCGACCGCGCGCACCTGGTCGGCAACTCGATGGGCGGGCGCGTGGCGATCGAGGTCGCGCTGCGCGCCCCGCAGCGCGTCGGTGCGCTGGCCCTCCTGTGCCCTGCGGTGGCCTTCGTCCGACGGGACATGCTGCCCCTCGTTGGCGTCCTGCGCCCCGAGCTCGGCCTGCTGCCCCACCGCTTCGCGCGGTCGACGGTCGCCTCCCAGCTCGGCGCGATGCTGGCCGATCCCGACGCCATGGACCCCGCGCAGGCCGACGTGGCGGTCGACGAGTTCCGGCGCATCTACGAGTCCGCCGGCGCCCGTCTGGCCTTCCTGCGCTCCGCGCGCAACATCTACCTGGATCAGCCGTTCGGCGCCGGCGGCTTCTACCCACGCCTGGCCAGGCTGCAAGCGCCGGCCCTGTTCGTCTGGGGCTCGCGCGATCCGCTGGTCCCCGCCGCCTTCTCGCAGCACGTCCGCGAGTGGCTGCCCGGCGCCGAGCAGGTGACGCTCGACGGTTGCGGCCACATCCCCCAGATCGAGCGCGGCGAGGAGATCCACCCCATGGTCGCCGCCTTCCTCGCCCGCGCGGAGGCCGGCGGCCACGGCACCGACCGCGTGCCGCATGGGGTCGCCCGTGCGGCGTGATGACGGTCCCGATGCGCGGGACGCCACCGCGGGCTACGATCGGCCTCGCCGATGACGCCCGACCCGTCCACCGTCCCCCGCTCGCCGAACGGCCGGTCGACGTCCGGGCCGCCGACCCCGGCCCAGCCGCCGGCCGCCGACGCCGGGCAGGGCGGCGCGAACCCGGTCACCGCCCTGGCCGGCCTGGCCGGGCGCCTGGGTGGCCGGGCCGCGCGCGCGGTCACCGGCGCGGTGGCCGGCCGCATCCCCCGCGCCGACCTGGACGAGCGCGACCCCGACTTCATCCGCGACAACCTCCCGCGGCTGTGGCTGCTGTCGAGCCTGTGGTTCCGTGGCGAGGTCCGGGGCCTGGGCAACGTGCCCGACGAAGGGCCCGCCCTGCTCGTCGGCAACCACTCCGGCGGCAATATGACGCCGGACACGCTCGTGCTCACCCTCGCGTTCTCCACGTACTTCGGGGTCGAGCGGCGCTTTCACTCGCTCGCCCACAACCTCGTGCTCTCCGCCCCCGGGCTGGGGATGCTGCGCAAGTTCGGCACCGTGGCCGCGTCGCCGGCGAACCTGAAGACGGCGCTGGACTCGGGGGCGGCGCTGCTCGTCTATCCCGGCGGTGACCACGAGGTGCACCGTTCCTCGTTCGAGCGCCACACGGTCGACTTCGCCGGCCGCCGTGGCTTCGTGCGCGAGGCGCTGCGCCACGACGTGCCGATCGTGCCCGTCGTGTCGATCGGCGGCCAGGAGACGGCGTTCTTCCTCGCGCGCGGTGACCGCCTGGCCCGGACGCTGGGCCTGGACCGGCTGCTGCGCCTGAAGGTCCTGCCGATCTCGCTCGCCCTCCCGTGGGGCCTGAACGTCGGCGACTTCGGCGGCCATATCCCGCTGCCTGCGAAGATCGTCATCGAGGTGCTGCCCCCGATCCACCTGCGGGACGAGTTCGGGCCCGAGCCCGACGTGGACGAGGTCTACGAGCACGTGGTGCGCCTCATGCAGGAGACCCTCGACGCGCTGGCCGCCGAGCGGCGCTTTCCGATCCTCGGCTAGCCGAACGGAGACACCGTGCGCCTGAGCACCCAGATCGACATCGCCGCGAAGTCGGCCACCGTGTGGGACACGATCACCGACCCCACGCAGCAGCTGCACTTCATGCACGGCATCACCCGCTGGGAGGTGGCCGGCCCGATCGACCGTGGCGTGGGCGCGCGCTACCGGCTGCTCATGCGGGTGGGCTCGGCGGAGGTCGGCTCGCTCATCGAGGTCGTCGAGGCCGTCGAGCAGCGCGACATGGCCTGGGTCTCGGTCACCGGCCTGGACCAGCGCGGGCGCTGGCGCCTGCGCGAGCGCGCAAACGGCGCGCGCACGCACGTCGAGTTCCGCCTCTCCTACGGCGTGGCCGGCGCCGGGTTCTTCGGTTTCGTCGCCGAGCGCGTCGCCGCGCCGCAGGTGCAGCGCCACCTGAACCGGTCGCTGCAGCAGCTCAAGCGCCAGATCGAGCACGAGCAGCTGCGCCGGGACGCCGCCGCCCGCCGGGCCGCGCGCGAGCGCGCCTCCGTCGCCTGACCGGCCGCCCCACCCGCTCCGCCGCTGCGCGCCGGACCGCGGGTCAGGTGATCTCCAGGCGCTCGTGCTCGAGGTCCAGGTCGCGCTCGATGCGGCGCATGACGTCGTCGTTGATGTAGCCCTGGTTGCGCAGACGGATGATCTCGCCGCGCTCGGCGGCCAGGATCTCCCGGCGCAGGCGCTGGTAGCCCATCGACCCGGCCTCGATGTCCCCGTCGTCCTCGTCGTCGAAGCGCGCCCCGAACCGCCGGACGCGGAACTCGTAGGCGCGGCGCATGCGGTCGGCCGTCTCCTCCCGTACCCAGTCCTCGCCGGTGAGCTCCTCCAGGCGCCCGAT
This sequence comes from Solirubrobacterales bacterium, assembly GCA_038234375.1. GTDB lineage: Bacteria > Actinomycetota > Thermoleophilia > Solirubrobacterales > Solirubrobacteraceae > Paraconexibacter. The sequence goes on from JBBSUL010000096.1 coordinate 12,072, forward strand.
GGCCGCGTGGGCGGCGCGCAGGCGCGCCTTGTCCTCGCGCGCACGCTGGTCCTCCCCGTCGTCCATGACGCCCAGGAGCCGGATCAGCGGGCCGAGGGTCAGGCCCTGGAGGACGACGGTGACGAAGATCGTCACGTAGACGAGGAAGATGATGAGATCGCGCGCCGGGAACGGGTCGCCGGCGTCGGTGAGCACCGGGATCGCCAGCGCGGCCGCGAGAGACACGGCCCCGCGCATCCCGGTGAACGCGACGAGGAACGCGCCCGCCCCGCCCTGCACGGGACCGCGCGAGGGCGTGCCCGCGCCGACCAGGCGCGGCAGGTAGGTGGCCACGTACACCCACACGAAGCGCGTGGCGATGACCGTAGCGGTGACGACGAGCCCGTAGAGGGCCAGGCGGCCGTCGCTCGTGGTGTCGCGGGCGTCCTGGAGGATCCGCGGCAGCTGGAGGCCGACGAGCACGAACAGCGTCGCGTTGAGGACGAAGACGAGGATGTCCCAGAACGCGAAGGCCTGCATCCGCGTGGACGGGGTGATGAGCTCGGGCGAGCGCCACCCCAGCCAGACGCCGGCCGTCACCGCGGCGAGCACGGCGCTGACTCCCGCGGCCTCCGCCGGCAGGTAGGCGAAGTACGGGGTCAGCAGGGAGGTCGTGATCTCCGTGGGCGCGTCGTCGGTCGCCCGGCGCAGGGCGGTGATGACCACGCCGACCAGCACGCCGATGGCGATGCCCCCGGCCGCGCTGAGCAGGAAGGAGCCGGCGGCGGCGGCCAGCGAGAAGCTGCCGGTGAGCGTGGCCGCGACGGCGAACCGGTAGACGATCAGGCCGGTGGAGTCGTTGACCAGGCTCTCGCCCTCGATGACGGTGACAAAGCGCCTGGGCGCCTGGGCGGTCGACGCGATCGCGGTCGCCGCGACGGGATCGGTCGGCGACAGAACGGCCCCGAGCGTGAAGGCCGCCGCCCAGCTCAACGAATCGATGAGCGCGTGGGCGACGACCCCCACGACGAGCGTGGTCAGCAGCACCGACCCGATGGCGAGCAGCGAGATCGGCCGGACGTTGTCGCGCAGGTCGTGGAGCGAGGAGAAGAACGCCGCGGAGTACAGCAGCGGCGGCAGAAAGATGATGAGCACGAGGTCGGGATCCAGGACCACGTCCGGCGCCCCGGGCGCGAACCCGAGCAGGCCGCCCCCGACCACGAGCAGGATCGGGTAGGGGATGCCGCTGCGGTGGGCGGCGACGAGGAAGACCGCGACCGCGACGAGCACGCCGAAGAGGACCAGGTCGGTGTCGGCCTCCGAGGCGGCGAGCGTCAGGGTCGACGGCACCCGCCCAGGCTAGTGCCGGCGCCGTCCGGGGGTGGGTGGGGGGGGGGGGTGGGGCGCCGCGGCGGGCGGCGCCGCGCGCCCCGTGGGGGCGGCCGCCCCGCCGCACGGCCGGGGGGGGGGGGGGCCGACCACCCCGGCGCCAGGCGGGGGGTCCGCCACCACCCCCCCACCCACCCCCGGACGGCGCCGGCACTA
>JBBSUL010000097.1:0-13586 GCA_038234375.1 Solirubrobacterales bacterium
CGCCGGCGAGTACCCCGTCCGCAAGATCTCCATGGCCAAGCTCTTCGCCACCCAGGTCGCCGACCGCGTGGCCGACCAGTGCCTGCAGATCCACGGCGGCGCCGGCTACATGGCCGAGTACGACATCTCCCGCGTGTACCGCGACATCCGGCTGTACCGCATCGGCGCCGGTGCGGACGAGATCATGCTCGACGTCATCGGCAGGTCCTTCGACCTGTAGCGACCGCGTCCCCGCCCGACCCCGTCGCCCGCCGGGCTGGTCTACTCCCCGCCATGCTCGACGTCGCCCGTGCCGCGGGGATCCACCGCCTCCCGCTCCCCACGCCGTTCGGAGTCGGGGACATCAACTGCTACCTCATCGACGACGATCCGCTGACCCTCGTGGACTGCGGGCCCAACTCGGGGACCTCGCTGCTCGCGCTCGAGCACCAGTTGCGCGACCTCGGGCACCGGATCGAGGACATCGAGCTGCTGATCGTCACCCACCAGCACATCGACCACACCGGCCTGGCCCACGTGTTCGCCGACCGCGGCCACGCGCAGATCGCCTGCCTGGACGTCCTGGGCCCCGTCGTCGAGGACTGGGAGGGGCACGGTTCGCAGGACGACGACGATGCCCTGGCGCTCATGCGCCGCCACGGCGTCGAGGAGCACGTCGCCGTGGCCCTGCGCGCGATGGCCGACATCGTCCGTGGCTGGGGCGCGTCCTCGCGCGTGGACCGGCTGTTGTCGAGCGGCGAGCAGATCGAGCTGCGCGACCGGCGCCTGGAGGTCCTGCACCGTCCCGGCCACTCGCCGTCGGACACCGTGCTCGTCGACCACGCAAATCGCATCGCCCTCAGCGGCGACCACGTCCTCGCCGAGATCTCCTCCAACGCGGTGATCTCGCGCCCGCTGACGCCCGACTGGGACGGCCGGCGCCCGACCCCGCTCGTGGAGTACCGGGCCTCCCTGCGCGCCACCGCCGAGCTCGACGTGGACATCATGCTCGGCGGCCACCGCGACCCCGTCGGCGACCACAAGGCCCTGATCGCCACCCGCCTGGCCGAGCACGATCACCGGGCCGACCGGCTGCTGCAGCGTCTCGGCGACCGGGCGCTCACCGCCCACGAGCTGGCCACCGTGACGTTCGGGGAGGTCGCCTTCACCCAGGCCTTCCTCACCCTCAGCGAGGTGCTCGGGCACGTGGATCTGCTGATCGCCGACGGCCGGGTGACCGAGGACCGCAGCGCCGAGGTCATCCGCTTCCACCGGACGTGACCGCCGTCAGGCGGCGGCCGCGTCAGCCGGCGGGACCGGGGTTGCTGGAGTCAACGGACGTGTCCCGCCAGCGGTGCAGCGACGGGTCCAGCAGCCTGTGCAGGCCGCCCTCAGGCAGCCAGGCGAGCGTCTCGAGCTCCAGCGGGTCCAGGTAGCCGACCTGCCCGGTGCGCAGGTCCTCGACGCGCAGGCGCGGCCCGTTGGCGTCGTGGTCGATCGCCACCTGCACCGAGGCGAACTCGCTGCTCAGCTCGCCCGGCGGCGGGGTGCCGGCAGTCATCAGATGAGAAAGGCCAGGGTGTACAGCGGGCGGTCGTTGTCCACGAGCGTGACCTTCTTATGAGCCATGCGCAGCGCTCCGCCGGCGTCGACCCGGCGCAGCGTGTACTCGCTGCGCCCAGCCCACAGCGTCACGCCGCGCTCGCGGGACTCGTAGACGAGGAAGTTGGCTCCGACGCGGACGTTCCCGTCCTTGTCGTCGTCGAGCAGCTCGACGTTGGAGACCAGCCGGCGCAGGCTGGAGGGCGGGGTCTGCGAGTGGCGCTTGCCGGTGTGCAGTTGCTTGATCCGCGTGGCGATCCGCGCGCGGTTGTCGTAGATGATCGACACCTGGCGCGTGGGGTCTGAGTCGTTGCCGTTCGCCGGCACCCAGTAGACCCCGTCGTCGGTCCACAGGGCCTCCCACGCGTCGTACTGCAGCTCGTCCTGCAGCCGGGCCTCCCGGTAGACGAACTGCTCGACCTCACGCAGGAGCTCCAGGTCCAGGGCCGGCCGCGCGGGCGCGTCGGTGGCGCTGCTCGCCGCCGCGTGCATCACGCGTCCTTCATCAGCGACCGGTAGTGCTTCCAGATCGCCCGCTGGGGCACCTCGTCGGTGGCGTCGCCGATGGTGTGCCCGTCGGCGTCGATGCGCTCCCGGTGCATGCCGCGCCGGATCTGCAGCCACTCGGGGTTGCGAGCCTGGACGCCGCGCTGGTTGCGCTCGTACATCTCCGAGTCGTCGGCGAGCAGGAAGCCGGCGGGCCCGACCGAGCCGATCGTCTGCTGGAGCATGCGCCGGTTCATGTCCGGCGAGCCCTTGTACTGCACGGCGGTGACGTGCTGGACGGTCTCGTCGACGGCGGTCGGCTGCAGGACGAAGACCTGGATCTCGGCGATGAAGAGGTTGGGGAAGACCATGACGTGCGGCGAGCCGTCGATGAGGATCTCGCGGGTCTTGTCGCCGTGCCGGGCGGTCAGCTGGTCGACGTAGTCCGGGACCTTGGCCGGGTCGGTACCGAACCAGCCCAGCGGCTGGTCCAGGCGACGGAACTCCGGGCGCAGGTCGTTCTCCGTGTGCCCGCCTCCCAGGTCGCGGCACACGGCGGTGGACTTGTCGCCGTACAGGTCGCCGATGCCGCTGGCCGACACGCTGAAGATCGAGGCGTGCACGAACTGCGGGTGGTAGCCGTCGGTCTCGTTCTCGAGCAGCATCTTCCAGTTGGCCTTGCACTTGTGCTGCAGCCAGCCGGCGGTGAGCTCCACCTCGCCGGTCGGAGAGAGGCCGACGAGGCGGTCGAAGGCCTCGGTGGCCGCGCCCAGGTGCTCCTCCAGCGTCGGGCCGTCCTGGGCGAATGAGCCGAAGACGAAGCCCTGGTAGCTGGCCACGCGCGCCACGCGGCCCAGCCCGAGCTGAGCCTTGGCCTCCGTGCCGTCGTACCCGCTGTTGAACGGGTAGCCCAGCAGCTTGCCCGTGTTCGAGAACGTCCAGCCGTGGTAGGGGCACCGGAAGGCCGAGGAGTTGCCCTTGGCCGCGTCGCAGACGAGGTTGGCCCGGTGCGTGCAGCGGTTGAGCAGCAGGTGGATCTCCCCCTGCTTGTCGCGGCTCATGATCACCGGTTGCGGCCCGATCGACTTGAGCACGTAGTCGTTGGGCTCGGGCACCTCGCTCACGTGCCCGACGTACACCCAGGTCGTGTACCAGATGCGCTCCAGCTCCCGGACGTAGATGTCCGGGTCCGTGTACACGGACCCGTGCACGCGCCCGGGCTGGATGAGGTCGTCCCAGCTGACGGCTGACTCGACGGTCGACATCCGCGCATGGTACAAGGTTTCTACGATCTGTCTGGACAATATGTCCGAGCGACCGACCGGCGTGCGGGTCAGGCCGTCGCGCGCTCGGCCAGCAGCTCCTCGACCACGAGGCGAGCGGTCGTCGCGCAGGACTGCGTGCCGCCGTCGCCGTACTCGCGCACGCCGTCGCCGACGTGCAGCAGGTTGTCCAGCGGCGTCGTCCGCGGCAGCTCGTAGCCGGAGGCCGCGCGCTGGGCCGGCCAGTCGTCGCGCATCACCCGGGCGTCGATGACGCGGGTCTCGGGGTCGCTCATGCCCGGCAGCTCGGCGTGCAACTCCTCCAGGGCCAGCGCGAGCTCGGCCTCGGAGTCGAAGTCGCCGATCGCCGGGCGCGGCACGGCGTAGACAACGGTCAGGTGCCAGCCCTCGGGCGCCAGCTCGGGGCAGGTGGCCGTCATGTTCCCGGCGTTGCAGATCCGGTCGGTCGCCGAGAAGACGATCAGGCCCGGGGTGTCCAGCAGCGCCTTGCGGCTGGCCACGTGGATGATCATGTTCGCCGAGGGCCGCGCGCCGGACCGGATCGCCGACACGTACGCGGCCCCGAGCGCCTCCTCGCCAGCCAGGGCGATGGTGGCGGTCGGGCCCACGTTGGATACGACCGCGCCACAGGTGACCTGGACGTCGGCGCCGTCGCGGGTGATCGTCGCGCCCGTGACCCGGCCGTCCCGGGTGTGCAGCGCGGTGACGGGGGCGTCCAGCCACAGCTCGCCGCCGTCACGGGTCACCACGGCGGCCAGGGCCTGGCAGACCCCGATCGTGCCGTCGGGGTGGAAGCCGAAGTTGCGGAAGGCGCCCTTCTGCATGAAGTAGGTCAGGAACGCCTTGGCCGGGATCTCGTCGGCGTTGACGGCGAAGATCGCCGCGGCGAGGTTCCGGAACAGCCGGTGGACGGTCTCGTTGGAGGTCGCTGAGGCGATCCACTGCTCCAGGGTCAGCTGCTCCTCGGGCATCTCGCCCTGGCGCGCGGCGCCGAGCTGACCGAGCATCTTGGCCCCCTTCTTGGTGATCTGGTCCAGCAGGAAGGACCAGCCGCCGCGCGCCGGGTTGACCGTCTTGCCCTTCACGCGGAAGACGTTGGCGGGGTCGGGGTAACGCAGCAGCAGCTCGGCCTCGACGTCGGCGAACGTCTGCTCCATCTCGCCGCCGTTCTCGATCGCCACCGCGCCCGTGTTGACCTTGAAGCCGTCGACGTCGAAGGTCGACGCGCGCCCGCCGACGCGGTCCTCGCGCTCCACGAGCAGGACGCTCACCCCGGCGTGCGCCAAACGCGCGGCCGCGCACAGGCCGCCCATCCCGGCTCCGACGACGAGGACGTCCACGTGCTTGCTCTCGGCGGTGCTCATGCTCGATCGGGCTCCCGGGTCGGAACGGCGGTGGCCATCGAGCGGATCGTACAACGTGCCCAAACGCTCTGTCGCCCCCGACCTCCCCCGCTCGCCGACGGTGATCCGGCCCCAGCGCGTGGTCGAGCGAGCGAGACTTGTACGACACTGGTACAGAACTGTACGCTTTGCCGATGGCAACGCTCAACATCAGCGCAGCGCGGGACAAGCTGACCGACGCGGTCGAGCAGGCGCGCACCGAGCCGGTTTTCCTGGAGCGCTACGGGCGCCCGACCGCCGTGCTGATCAGCCCCGAGCACTACGATCGCCTGATCGCCGCGCTGGACGAGGCCGAGGACGTCGCCGCGTTCGATGCGGCGATGGCCGAGGAAGGTCAGAACATCCCCTGGGAGCAGGCCAAGGCCGACCTCGGCTGGGAGTGACGCGGTACCGCATCGAGTTGCGGCCGGCCGCCGTACGGGCGCTGAGCAAGCTCGACCCGCAGGTCCGGCGCCGCGTCCAGGGCGCGATCTCGCTGCTCGCCGACGACCCGCGCCCGCCAGGCGCGCGCTCCCTGCGTGGCCGGCCCGGTCTGCGTGTGCGGGTCGGCGACTACCGCATCATCTACACGGTCGTCGACGACAAGCTGCTGATCGTCATCGTCACCCTCGGCCACCGGCGGGACGTCTACGACCGCTGAGGCCACGCGGTCCCGGGGCGTAGGCGACCTGCCGACGTTACCAATGACCCCGGCCCGCGAGGTGACGTTGACGACCTTGCGGAAGACCTCGACCCCTCGGCCTTCTCCGGTGCGGTGGCGCGGCCCGCAGGCACGAGGGTGTGGATGTCGAGCATCGCCTGGTACTGGGCGTCGGTGACGTTGTGCAGCGGCCCGTCCCTCGCGTAGCCGGCAACGACGATGTCGGCGGCTAATTCAGTCGCGCTCGGACCCGACGATCGAGACGAACGACACGCAGGTGCCCGGCCGGCCACCGAGGTTGTGGGTCAGACCGACCTTCGGATCGTCGAGCTGGCGCTCGCCGGCTTCGCCGCGGAACTGCTGCCAGTTCTCGAAGAGCATCCGCAGGCCGCTGGCCCCGACGGGATGCCCGAAGGACTTCAGCCCGCCGTCTGGGTTGACCGACAGGCGCCCGTCCAGGTCAAAGGCCCCGTCCAGCACGTCCTGCCACGCCCGCCCGCGGCCGGAGAAGCCCATGTCCTCCATGAGCACGAGTTCGGTGGGGGTGAAGCAGTCGTGGACCTCGGCCAGGTCGATCTGCGTGCGCGGGTCGGTGATGCCCGCCTGCTGGTAGGCGTCGGCGCACGAGCGCACGACCTCCTCGAAGGTCGTGTAGTCGTAGCCGGGGTCCATCGGCCCGTTCGCCGGCCCCGCGGCGAGGGCCAGCGCCTTGATGAACATCGGCCGGTCGGTGTATTTGTACGCGTCCTCCGCGCGGACGATGAGCGCGCACGCGGCGCCGTCGGAGACCCCGGAGCAGTCAAAGACGCCCAGGCGTCCGGCGACGAGCGGCGAGGCGGCGATCTTCTCCTTGGAGACCTCCTTCTGGAACTGCGCGCGCGGGTTCAGCGCCCCGTTGTGGTGGTTCTTCCAGGCGATGTGGGTCATCGCGTCGCGCATGGCCTGCTGGTCCACGCCGTACTTCTTGCAGTAGGCGGGATCGAGCAGGCTGAAGGCGGCCGGGGCGGTGACCGTCATCTCCGGCGCGGTGCCGTCGCCGGCCACGTTGGAGCGCACCAGGCCCGAGTAGCCGGTGTCCTTGAGCTTCTCCACGCCGACGGCCATGACGGTGTCGTAGGCGCCGCAGGCCACCGCGTAGCACGCGTTGCGCACGGCCTCAGAGCCCGTGGCGCACATGTTCTCCACCCGGGTGACGGGCTTGTAGTCCAGCGCCATCGGGCGCGAGAGGACGGCGCCGGACTGGCCGGAGTTCATCGTGCCCAGCCAGAACGCGTCGACATCCTCGAGCGTGAGCTCCGGGGTGGTGGCGAAGCACTCCTTGATGGCGTCGACCATCAGGTCGTCCGCCGAGCGGTCCCAGTGCTCGCCGAACGGCGTGCACCCCATTCCGACGATCGCGACGCGGTCACGGATCCCATTGCTGGCCATGCGCTATGCCTCCCCGTCGGCGACGCGGAGGATCGTCGCCTTCCAGAAGTAGTTGTGGATGCCATCGATGGTGTACAGGCGCCGGAAGGACATCTGCACGCGGGTGCCGATCTGGACCTCCTCCGGGGACGCGTCGGCCACCTCGAGGGTGTACCGGCCGCCCCCGTCGAAGTCGACGACGGCGTTGATCATCAGCGGGGACGGCGAGAACGCCAGGCGGTCGACGGTGTAGGTCGCGACCGTGCCGTCGACCCGGCCGAGCCCGATGCGTTCCATCTCGTCGAGGTGGTGGCAGCGCTTGCACACCCGCAGCGGCGGCAGCGAGACGAAGCCGCAGTTCGTGCACCGCGAGCCGACGAGGCCGAACTTCCACGCCTCCGTCCGCGCGGACGGCGGGCCGGCCGGGCGGTCGGGCTCCGGGCGCCGCGGCGGCTCGCGGTCCAGCATCCCCCGCCACGTCAGGTAGGTGGCGTAGACGACGTCGCGACCGTTCTGCAGCTGGGTCCGGACGGGCAGCGCGGCCCGGGCGTCCGGCAGGCGGGCAGTGGTGCGCAGGACGATGGCGTCGCAGCCGTCGGCGGCGCTGATCACGAGGATCGTCTCGTCGGCGGCGGCGCGGTCCAGCACGGCGGCGAGCTTCAGCCACGCGTCGGCGGCGCCGGCGTAGCCGAGCGGACCCTCCTGCGAGGGGACAGCGCCCGGGTGGGCCTTGGCCGCCGCCGCAGCCGTCCGCGCGTGCGGCGAGGAGACGATGACGTGGTCGGCCTGCTCGATCCCGGCGTGCGCCAGGGCGCGGCTGACCGCGTCGGTGATCAGCGGGGTGTACATCTGCTGCCCGAAGCGCTCCTCCCAGGAGCGGCTGGCGATCTCGCCGGGGACACGCCAGCGGTCCAGGAACTCGGCGGTGGCCGAGGCCTGCGCGACCACGGTGGCGATCGCGTCGGGCTCATCACCGAACAGGAAGGCCGCGGCCCCGTCGCCGCCGCCGCGCTCGTCGGCCGAAGCGGGCAGGCCGGTCCGCAGGTCCGACAGCACCGCCAGGCCGCCGCTCGCAGCCGCGGCGCGGAAGGCCCCGACCGCCGAGCGCGGCGCGCCGCCCATGTCCACCGCGAAGCCCTCGTGCCCGAGGTCCAGCGCGGCGTGGATCGCCGTCGCGTTCGTCTTGTCCAGGTAGGCCGGCGTGCTCGTGGCGAAGTGGATGGCCCCCGGTCGCCGATCGCCGATCGCGCGTCGCGCCGCCTCGACGCCCATCGTGGTCGAGTCCTCGTCGTAAGAGGCGACAGTTCGCGCGCCCTTGCCTCCGTGACCGGCCAGGGCGGCGGCGAGCTCGGCGCGCTGCAGGCGGTGGCGCGGGACGTAGGCCCCGTCGGCGACGATGCCACCGCACACGTCAGCTGCCCCCGCGCGACCACACGACAGCCCGGTCACCGTCGACGGTGGCCGGCGACGTGGTCGCCCCTCGGGTCTGCTCGGCCGTGGACATCCTCGTGATTCCCTCTCGTCGTGACCTCCGCGCGAACTGCGCGGACACCCGCCAGGCTACAACAGGTATGGACATCGTGTCCGATCGACGGGACACCTCGACCGCGTGGCGGCGGCGCGGTCGCCGGTCACGACGCCGAACCTGAACAGCGCCGTGCGCACGCTCGGCGGCTCGCGCGGCGGTCGGACGACGCGTCCGGACCGGTCGTCCGCTCGTGTGGCACGATGGCCGACATGACCGCGGACGGCGACGGGTCCACCACGACGGCGCTGGTGACCGTCGAGCACCGCGACGGCGTGGCGCACCTGCAGCTCAACCGACCGGAGGCGCTGAACGCGTGGACGCCGGAGCTGGGCCACGAGCTGCTGGCGGCGGTGCGGCGGGCGTCCGCCGACGACGGTGTGCGGGCCATCCTCATCACGGGCGCGGGGCGCGCGTTCTGCGCCGGGGCCGACGTCAAGAGCCCGCGCGAGCTGACCCCGGACGGCAACCCCGACCTCAGCGTCCGCCTGCGGAACATCTACAACCCGATCATGCTCGCGGTCCGTGAGGCGCCCAAGCCGGTGATCGGCGCAATCCACGGCGCCGCCGCCGGACTGGGGTGCTCGCTGGCGCTGTCCTGTGACCTGCTGCTCGCGAGCGAATCGGCCTACCTGCTGCTGGCCTTCGTGCACCTCGGCGTGATCCCCGATGCGGGCGCGTCGTTGTTCCTCGCCCAGCGCGTCGGCGCCGTGCGCGCGGCGCAGCTGGTCATGCTCGGCGAGCGCCTGCCGGCGGCCCGCGCGGCCGAGTGGGGCCTGGTCAACGAGGTCGTCCCCGACGACGAGCTGCACGCGCGGGGCTGGGAGCTGGCCGAGCGCCTGGCCGCGGGCCCCACGGTCGCGCTGGCGAACATGAAGCGCGTGCTGGCCTCGGCCACGCAGACCGGCCTGGCCGCGCACCTGGCGCTGGAGGCCGAGCTGCAGCAGGCCCACGCCACCACCGCCGACTACGCGGAGGGGGTGGCCGCGTTCAAGGAGAGGCGCCGGCCGGAGTTCCGGGGTCGCTGACCCTGGGCCCGTCGCGCGACCGCCGCCCGCGGTCGCGGTCGCGGTGGCGGTGGCTGAGCCGTCACTTGACTCGGACTATCCCAGCGGAATGACGGTTCACCTGTCGCGGGTCCCGGCTGACGATCTGACCCGTCACTTGACTCGGACTGTCCGAGCGGAATGACGGTTCACCTTCCGGCCGCGGCCGGCGTCATACGTCTGTGCGCGGCTGGAAGCCTGGGCGCGCGACAGCACGAGATCTGCCGCGTCGCCGGCGCCACCGTGGACTGCTGAATCGCAGGCGACCGACCTCGGGAGGCTTCGCCCGTAATCCGTACATGGACCCGGTTCGGGGCGAGGGCCTCGACGGCGCGGCGCTCAGCGCGCGGTGAACGTCGGCGAGCGGCGCTCGATGACGGCGGCCAGCCCCTCGCGCGAGTCGGCGGTGCCCGACAGCTCCGACACGGTCCGTGCCTCCTCGGGCAGGCGCGCCTCGACGGTGGAGCCCAGGCCGTCCCACAGCAGGCGCTTGGTCGCGGCCAGGGCCAGGGTGGCGCCGGCGGCCAGTTCCTGCGCGAGCTCCAGACCCTCGCCCTTGACGGCGTCGTCGGCCACCACCCGGGTGATGAGCCCCATCTCTACGGCCTCCGCCGCCGAGATGACGGGGTTGGTGAAGGCGATCTCCATCGCCTTGCGCAGGCCGACGAGCTGGGTCAGGGTGACCGAGCCGCCGGCGTCCGGGGCCATACCCACGCGCGTGGCGCCGAGCATGAACTTCGCCGACTGGCCCGCGATGACCATGTCCGCAGCGCACACGATGCCGAAGCCGCCGCCCCCGGCCGCGAAGCCGTGCACGGCGGCGATGACCGGGGCCTGCAGGCGCATGAGGGCCGAAGCGGAGATCTGCAGCCACTGGGTGGCCTGGCGCAGGTAGTCCGGCAGCGCCTCGCCCTTGGACGCGAAGGTCTTGACGTCCCCGCCGGCGCAGAAGTGCGGACCCTCGCCGGTGATGAGCACCGCGCGCACTGCCGGCTCGCCGCTGATCCGCATGATCGCCGCGTACAGCGACTGCAGGAAGGGGACGTCCAGGCCGTTGGAGGCTTCCGGGCGGTTGAAGCGCAGGTGCGCGACCCCGTGCTCGTCGAGGTCCAGCAGGACGGTGCCCGAGTCGATCAGTGCGGTCATGTCAGGTTTCCTTGCTCGTGGTGAAGGCGTCGATGCCGGCGGCGCCGGCGGCGGAGGCGATGTGGTCCACGACGGCTTCGCGCTCGCGCTGGAGGCCGTCGGCCAGCGGCCCGGCGAGCCCCTCGTGGACCAGCTGTTTGCTGCGCGCGAGGGCCTCGGGGCTCTTGGCCGCCAGCCGGGCGGTCAGGCGCCCGACCTCGGCGTCGAGGTCTGAGGCGGGGACCGAGCGGTAGGCCAGCCCCCAGGCCACGGCGTCGGGGCCGCGCAGACGGTCACCGGTGAGGATGTGTGCCAGGGCCCGCTGGCGCCCGACCAGGCGCGGCAGGCGCTGGGAGCCGCCGCCGCCGGGGATCATCCCGAAGTTCGAGTGGTTGTCGGCGATCTTCGCCTCGTCGGCGACGATCACGATGTCGCTGGCCTGCATGAGCTCGAAGCCCCCCGCCATGGCGCACCCCTCGACAGCGGCGACGACCGGGACCGGCAGCGTCGGAATCAGCGCGGTCGCGCGGCCGAAGGCGGCGAACAGCTCGGCCATCGCGGCCGGGCCCTCCGCGCGCAGGCGTTGCAGGTCGTGGAAGTCGCCGCCCACGCAGAAGTTCCCGCCCGCCCCGCGGATCACGATGACGCGCGCCCGCCCCGCCAGCTCGGACAGCGCCTGCTCCAGCGAGCGGGCGAGGTCGACCGTGATCGCGTTCATCGCCTCGGGACGGTTGAGCGTCAGGGTGCCGACACCGTCGCCCAGCGAGGTGAGGATCGGAGCGTCCATCGCCGCGATGCTACCCGAACCATGCGTGGTGTCCGGACAACATGTCCTGTATCGTCAGAGATCCGCGCCCTCCCGGCAGGAACGCGCTGTACGGTCAGCGTGAGCCGCGCGCCCGTCGTCCGTCGTCCACCCAGCCGAGGCAGATCATGACCCCCACGCGCACCGACACCGTCGACCTGACCGACATCGACATCACCGACGCCAAATGGTTTCAGGACGGAACCCCGCACGACCTGTTCGCGCGCATGCGCAGCGAGGCGCCGGTGCGCTGGAACCCGCTGCCCGACGGCTCCGGCTGCTGGTGTGTCACCCGCCACGAGGACGTGTCCGCGGTCAGCCGCGACACCGAGACCTTCTCATCGCACCGCGCGGGCATCTTCCTGCACCCCGACCAGGTGCTCCCCCTGGACCTCGCCCGCAACCTGCTGCTGTACATGGACCCTCCGCAGCACACCAAGTATCGCCTGATCCTGCAGACGGCGTTCACGCCGCGGACGGTCACGGCGCTGGAGGACACGATCCGCGCCCGTGTGACCAAGACCATCGACCGGGTCCTCGAGGCCGGGTCGTGTGACTTCGTCGACGACATCGCGGTCCCGATCCCGCTCGGGATGATCACCCAGCTCATGGGGGTCCCCGACGAGGACATCGCGCAGTTCTTCGAGTGGACGGAGAAGATCGAGGAGGCCCAGCGCTCCCCCGAGCCCAACGCCGCGTCTGAGGTCTTCGTCCAGATGGCCGGCTACATCCACGCCCAGATCGAACGGCAGATCGCCGAGGGCAACGAGGACTCGCTGGTCATGAAGCTGCGCGCGGCCGAGGTCGAGGGCGAGCAGCTCTCGGACCCCGAGATCCTCGTGTTCTTCGGCCTGCTGGCCTTCGCCGGCAACGACACGACGCGCAACACGCTGGCCAACGGCATGCACACGCTGCTCCAGCACCCCGACCAGCTGCAGGAGCTGATCGACGACCCGTCACTGATGCCCGGCGCCGTCGAGGAGATCCTGCGCTACACCAGCGTCGTGCGCTGGTTCAACCGTACGGCGACCAAGGACACCGAGCTCGGCGGGCAGCAGATCTCCGAGGGCGACCGCGTCATCCTGTGGTACGCGAGCGCCTCGTTCGACGACGAGGTCTTCGACGACCCGCAGACCTTCGACATCCACCGCGCCAAGCCCGAGCACAAGGCCTTCGGCGGCGGCGGCCGGCACTTCTGCCTGGGCGCCGGCCTGGCCCGCGCCGAGCTGCGCATCGCCCTGGAGGAGATCACCACCCGGATGCCGGACCTCCAGCTCGCGGGGGACGTCGAGCGTCTGCCGTCCTCGTGGGCCAACGGCCTGGTGAAGATGCCGGTGACGTTCACCGCCGACGCCACGCAGGCCTGATCGGCGACGGCGCCACTCACGCGCCGAGGAACGCCGCGACGCGCACGGCCTCGTGGCTGACGTGGATGACCGAGCGGGCACGTACCAGCTGCTGCCGGACACCACCCCGCGCGAGGTCAACGCCCCTGGTATGCGCCCCTACGGGTCGGCGCCGCACGTCTCCTGACGCCAGGCCCGGGAAGGTGCGGCACCGGGCCGGGAACACCCGCCGCACGGATCCGCGCCGCACGTTCGCCGACGGCACGCCGGGGAAGGTACGCCACCGGCCCGCGCACCGTCTCATTTCGGCCTACCGGTCGGTCGCGCCCAGCGGGACCGACCGGGGAGCGCCGCGTGTGGCCTTCCTCGCTACCCCGACGCGTCGAGTCTCCGCGTCAGTCGGCCAGGCCGGCGCCCAGCGCGGCGCGGTAGCGCAGGAGCGGGGCGGCGCGATAGCGCGCCTCGCGGCGGTCGTCGGCCAGGCCGTCCAGCAGGGCGAGCACGTGGTCCAGGCCGGCTCGCTGCGACCAGGCGACCGGTCCGACCGGGTAGTTGAGCCCGAGCTGCATCCCGACGTCCACGTCGGCGGCGGTGCCGTTGCCCTCGCCCACGAGCACCGCGGCCTCGTTGACCACCTGCGCCACGACACGGCCGAGGACGAGGCCCGGGCCGTCGCCGACCTCCTCGACGACCTTGCCCAGCGTGGCCACGAGCTCGGTCAGGCGCTCGACGGCGATGGGGTCGCTCGCCGGCGTCCGCGTGACCTCGATGAGCGACGTGACCTCCAGCGGGGCGAGCACGTGGAAGCCGGCGGCCTCCGGGGCGAGGAGATGGAGGGCCGGGGGGGGGGCGGCCCCCCCCCCGCGGCGCGGGGCGGGGGGCCGGCGGGGGGCGGCGGGCGGGGGGGGGGCCCCCCCCGCCGCCGCCCCCCCCCCGCCC
>JBBSUL010000098.1:0-13323 GCA_038234375.1 Solirubrobacterales bacterium
CGACACCTCCGAGGCCAACGGCACCCCCGCATGCTCGGACGGCAAGGACAACGACGGTGACGGGAAGGTCGACGCCGCCGACCCCGGCTGCCACACCGACGGCAACGCCAACAACCCCGACTCGTTCAACCCCAACGACACCTCCGAGGCCAACGGCACCCCCGCATGCTCGGACGGCAAGGACAACGACGGTGACGGGAAGGTCGACGCCGCCGACCCCGGCTGCCACACCGACGGCAACGCCAACAACCCCGACTCGTTCGACGCCAACGACACTTCCGAGGCCGGCGGGTCGGGCAACGGTGGCACGCTCAAGAACGTCGACTTCGGCGGAGGCTCCCCGCCGCAGTGCTCGGACAACAGCGACAACGACGGGGACGGCCTCACCGACGAGGACGATCCCGGCTGCCACACCGACGGCAACGCGGACAACGCCGCGTCGTACAACTCTCGCGATGACTCCGAGGGCTCCGCGGTGCAGTCGGGCTCGCTGCCGTTCACCGGCATCGACGTCGTCCAGCTCGTCCTCGCCGGGCTGATGATGATGGGCGGCGGGCTCGTCCTGCGCCGCCGTGAGGGCCTGCTCCCGCGCCGCTAGTGCGAGAGCGACTGGCCCGGGCACCGTGGCGGCTCCTGGCCGGAGCCGCCGCGGTCCTGGCGGGTGCCGTCCTGGCGCTGACGGCGCTGCTCGGCGGCGGTGAGGACACCGCGGTCGACGTCCGGGGCGGCGGTCCGGTGACGCCCACCACGCGGACCGCGTTCGTGCCACAGCTCGGGCTGGCCGTGGTCTACCCGCCGAGTTGGACGCAGACCGTCGACGCCAAGGTCATCCGCCTGCGCAGCCCCGAGGGCTCGATCCTGCTCACCGCCGCATCGCCGTTTGCCGGGCGCCGTCCGGCCGACGTCAAGCGCACCCTGCTGGCCTCGCTGCGCAAGCGCCTGGCCCCGGCCCGGACCCTGCGGTCCGGACCGGCGCGCCTCGGGCCGCGGAAGGTCTACAGCGTCGAGCTGGCGGGTCGCTCCAGCGGGCGTCCGGTCCGCGCGCTGGCGCTGGTCGACGACACGCCGTACCGCACCTACGCCGTGACCCTGATCACGTCGGCGTCGCCGTCAGCGCGGCGGTTGCGGGAGGCACGTGCCATCCTCCAGGCCATCCGCTTCGTCAAGCCCTCCAAGCCGCCGGGCCGATGAGCTCCCCGGGATCCGCCGTCCGTGTCGCCACCCGGTTCTGCGGCGCCGTGCTCACCGTCTCCGGGGCGCTGCTCCTCTTCGACGCCGGGGCGACGCTGGCCTGGCAGGAGCCGGTGACCGCCATCGTCGCCACGCGCGCCCAATCCGACCTGGAGGGCCAGCTCGACGCCCAGCGGGCCGCGGTCGGTCGCGGCCGCACCCGCGGCGTGGCCGACCCCGGCCGGCTCCTGGCCGCCCTGGCCGCGGCGTCCGCGACGCAGGCCCGGGCGGGGCGAGCGTTCGGACGGATCGAGCTGCCGACGCTCGACCGCTCCTACGCGGCTGTGCAGGGCGTCGAAGAAGGAGACCTCGAGCGCGGGCCGGGGCACTACCCGTCCACCCCGTTCCCCGGTCAGGGCGGAACGGTGGCGATCGCCGGCCACCGCACCACCTACCTGGCACCGTTCCGGACCATCGACCGCCTGCGCCGCGACGACGAGATCATCGTGACGATGCCCTACGGGCGCTTCGTCTACGCGGTGACCGGGACGCGGATCGTCTCGCCGCAGACCCTGTCGGTCATCAGGCGCGTGGGCTACGAGCGGCTCGTGCTGACGGCCTGCCATCCGGTGTACAGCGCCTCGCAGCGGATCGTGGTGTTCGCGCGCCTGCGCAGTGCGACGCCCGTGCCGGCCGCGGGGCCGCGCCGGTCTGCACCGACCCGGAGTCGCGCGCGGACAGCCACAGGATGAGCGCGACGACCAAGGCCAGCGCGACGAGCACCACCGCCGCCCAGTAGGCGATCCGACCAGCCCTGCGCCGCACGCCGTCAGGTCCCCTCGGCGTCCGCCGGCCGCGTCGCTCCGGAACGCCGCAGCAGCTCGGCGCGGACGAAACCGTCCAGGTCCCCGTCCAGCACACGCGTCGGGTCGCCGACCTCGACGTTCGTGCGGTGGTCCTTGACCATCGTGTACGGCGCCAGCACGTAGGAGCGGATCTGCGACCCCCAGCCGACCTCCTGGGCCTCCCCCTTCTCCTGGGCGATCTCCTCGGAGCGCTCGCGCTCGCGCAGCTCGGCCAGGCGCCCGCGCAGCATCTTCAGCGCGGTCTCCTTGTTCGCCGTCTGCGAGCGCTCGTTCTGGCACTGCACGACGATCCCCGACGGCCGGTGCGTCAGGCGGACCGCGGAGTCGGTCTTGTTGACGTGCTGCCCGCCCGCCCCTGAGGCGCGGTAGGTGTCCACGCCGACGTCGTCCATGTCGATGACGATCTCCCCCACGTCGTCGATGACCGGCGCGACCTCCAGGCCCGCGAACGCGGTCTGGCGCCGTGCCTGGGAGTCGAACGGGCTGATGCGCACCAGGCGGTGCACCCCCTTCTCGGCCCCGAACAGCCCGTAAGCATTCTCACCCTGGGCGCGGAAGGTGGCGGACTTGATGCCCGCCTCCTCCCCCGCGCTGGCCTCCAGCAGCTCGACGGTGAAGCCTCGCGCCTGCGCCCAGCGCATCTCCATGCGCAGCACCATCTCCGCCCAGTCCTGGGCGTCGGTGCCGCCGGCGCCGGCGTTGACGGTGACCAGCGCGTCGCCGGCGTCGTACTTGCCGCTGAACAGGCGTTCTTCCTCCAGCGCGGCCAGGCGGGCCTCGACGTCGGCGATCTGCTCGGCCAGCTCGGCGGCCAGCTCGGGATCCTCGGTGGCCATCTCCGCCAGCGCCTCCAGGTCCTCGGCATCGACAGTGAGCCTGCCGAACGCCTCGGCCTTGCGCGTGACGCGGGCGTGTTCGGCGGCGACCTTCGCCGCGGCTTCCGAGTCGTCCCAGAAGCCACGTTCGGACATGTGCGCCTCCAGCTGCGACGAGCGGGCGGCCAGCGCGTCGGGGTCGATCCCCTCGCGCAGCTGCGCCACCGACGCGGCGATCCGCGTCAGGCGCTGACGGACGGTGAGATCGTCGGACGGGGTGGCCATCGGCCCGGGAGGCTATCGTCGCGGGCGTGAGGTCGCTCATCGACGCCGTCGTCCTGCCCCCGAAGCTCGCGCTGCGCACGCTGGACGACCTGCACAAGCTGGCCACCACCGCCGAGCGCGCCGTGACGATCATGGAGCGCCTGGACGCGCGGGCCGGGCGCATCGAGGAGCAGCTGGATCAGGGCATGGCCCTCGGACGGGCCCTGGAGGAGCGCGGGCGCGACATCACCGCGCTCGGCGACCAGTTCGAGAAGCTCGGCGACGGCCTGCTGGCCGAGGCGCGCAGCACCCAGGCCATCGGCCGGGAGATCGCCCTGCGCGGCGGCGAGATCGCCGCCGCCCTACCGCTCCTGCAGCGCGCGCTGGACCTCGGCGAGCCGCTGGAAGGCGCCATCGAGCGCGCCGGCCGGATCGTGGACCGGCGGCCCGGCGGTGCCCGTGCCCGCGGCGCCGCGGGCGGGACGAGCCCCTCGCCCCGCAAGGGCGCCTGATCCCCTGCGGGCACCGTGCGAGCGGCACACGCACTGACGTGCGCCGACCGGTGACGGCCTACGGGCCGTCGGTGGCCGCGGGGGCCGGACCCCCGACGCTGGAGGCCTCCGAGCGCGCCAGGTCCCCCGGCCGCACGCCGCCCCCCCGGCCGTGGGCGACGGTCTGCAGCTGGTCGGTGATCAGCTGCCGGGCCCGCTCCAGCGTCTCGTCCAGCGCCCGCACCGCCTCCGCGGTGTCCCCGCGCTGCGCCCGGTACTTGGCGACGACGAGGCCCTGCACGATGTTGTCGTTGATCTCCAGCGCCTGGCGCTCGCGCTCCTGCGAGACCTCGTCGGCGCGGTCCAGCGCGAGGCTGGCCTCGGCGGCGAACAGCCGGGCCGCACCGCGCACGCGCTCGGGCACCGTGCGCCGCGGACTCGTCCACGCCAGGGCAATGACCGCCTCCGCGACGGCGTTGCGGACCACGGGCTGCGCGAGACCGACCACCGTCCCGTCGAAGCGGTGCAGTCCCCGGCCGGGTTCGGCGAGCACCAGGTCGACCGGCCGGGCGTCCCGGAGCGCGCGCTCCAGCCCCTCGCGGACCTCGTCGGGGGTGAAGGCCAGCCCAGCCTCCGGGGCGCCGGCCATCGCCGACACCTGCATCCCCTCGCCGCTGGCCAGAAGCTCCATGAAGATCACCACGTCGGCGTCGCTGGAGGCCCGCAGCGACTCGCAGGTGGGCTGGGCGAAGTCGTCGACGTCGGAGAGTCCGACGGACATCTGGCTGACGGTGGCCAGGTCGGCGGCCTGGGCCCGGATGGCGGCGGTGAGCCGGCCGATGAGCATGCCGCCCACGACGATCGTGCCGGTCGCCATCAGCCAGTGCACCGCCGGGACCGGCGTCTGGTTCTCGAACAACAGGACGGCGACGCCGTACATCCCGGCGCACCAGGCGATCAGCACGGTGGCGATGGTCAGCGAGAAGAAGTAGTAGGCGTACAGCGACACCCACAGGTACATGAACGGGTACGCGCCCGCCGAGTCGCCGCCGTAGACCACGCAGGCGGTGATGAGCACGACGCCGAGCGCGAGTACGAGTTGCAGCGCCCGGACGCTCATGTGCTCGTCGTTGCCGATGAGCCCGGCGGCCACCACGAAAGCGATCAGGCCGGCGCCGACGATCCCGGCGTCGGTCGTGTTGCTGTTGTGCGGCAGCACGATCGTGACGATGACGAGCACGCCGCCGGCGGCGAAGAGCCACGCCAGCGCGCGCGACATCGTCGCGCGCTCTAGCGGGGTCGTCCCGAAGGGAACCGCGTGGTCCTGGGCGGCAGCCGCCACGCGCGTGGGCATCGGCGCCGTCGCCATCCGGGCTCAGCCCGCCGCCGCGGTGGTCACGTCGTCATGCCCCGTGGCACTTCTTGAACTTGCGACCGGACCCGCACCAGCACGGGTCGTTGCGGCCGGTCTGCTCGGTGGGATCCAGCACGCGCTGCTGCACGGGGGCGGGGATGTCGTCGGCCCCCTCCCCGTGGTCGGCGTAAAACGGCTCGGAGCCGCCGGCGGCTCCAGGCTGGGCGGCGGCCTGAAAAGGGCTGGGCTGCGTCGTGCCCGCGCCCCCGGTGTAGGACATCTCCCCGACGGACGGGTCGAAGCTCGGCGGCGGGATCCCCGGTTGGGCCTCGTCCCCCTCGACCTCCACCTCGACGTGGAAGATGAGGCGAGCGAAGTCCGACCAGATGGAGTTCATCAGATCGGTGAACAGGTCGAACGCCTCGTTCTTGTACGCGACCAACGGGTCGATCTGAGCGAAGCCGCGCAGGTGGATGCCCTCCCGCAGGTAGTCCATGTCGTAGAGGTGCTCACGCCACTTCTGATCGATGATCTGCAGCAGGAGGTACCGCTCGAGGGCCCGCATCAGCTCGGAGCCGAGCTCGGCCTCGCGCTCCTGGTACTGCTTGAGCGCATCGTCGGCGAGGGTCTGGGCCAGGGTCTCCCGGTCGACGCCGTTGAGGTCGATGTCGGCGGTGGCGAAGCTCACCGGCCAGATATCCGCGATCGCGCCCCACAGCGCATCGAGATCCCAGTCGTCCAGGTAGTCGCCCGCGGTGTACTCGTCGACGACGCGGGAGATGGCCTCGGCGATCTGCTCGCTCGCCGCCTCGCTCATGTCCTGGCCCTCCAGGACGTTGTCGCGGTACTCGTAGACGACGCGGCGCTGCTCGTTCATCACGTCGTCGTACTCCAGGACGCGTTTGCGCTGGAGGAAGTTCTGCTCCTCGACCTTCTTCTGGGCCTTCTCGATCTGCTTGGAGAGCATGCCCGCCTCGATCGGCTCCTCGTGGCCCGCCTCGTCGAGGGTGCCGAGCTTGTCGAGGATCTTGTAGATGCGGTCGCCGGCGAACAGGCGCACGAGGTCGTCCTCGGCCGACAGGAAGAAGCGCGACTCGCCGGGGTCCCCCTGACGGCCGGAGCGGCCGCGCAACTGGTTGTCGATCCGACGTGACTCGTGGCGCTCGGTGCCGACGATGAACAGGCCGCCGGCCTCCACGACCTGCTCGCGGCCCTCCTGCACCCGCGCCTGGATCGACGGCAGCACCGACTTGAGGTGCTCGTCGAACTCGGGGTCCTCAGGCGGCACGCCGAGCTTGGTGCGCACCTCGGTCTCGGCGAGGTGCTCGGCGTTGCCGCCGAGCTTGATGTCGACCCCGCGACCGGCCATGTTCGTGGCGATCGTGACCGCGCCCGGCTGCCCGGCCTCGGCGACGACCTCGGCCTCCATCGCCGCGTACTCGGGCTTGGCGTTGAGGACGGCGTGCTTGATGCCCTTGGCCGCCAGTTCGCGGCCGAGCATCTCGGAGATCTCGACGGAGATCGTGCCGACGAGCACCGGCTGGCCCTTGGCGTGGCGCTCGGCGATCTCCCGCACGACCGCCGACCACTTGCCGTCCTTGGTCTTGTAGACCTGATCGTTCTGGTCCATCCGGACCAGCGGCCGGTTGGTGGGCACCTGGACGACGCCGAGCTTGTAGATCTTCATGAACTCGGTCGCCTCGGTGAGGGCGGTGCCGGTCATGCCCGCCAGCTTGTCGTACAGGCGGAAGTAGTTCTGCAGCGTGACCGTGGCCAGCGTCTGGTTCTCCTCCTGCACGTTGACGCCCTCCTTGGCCTCCACCGCCTGATGCAGCCCCTCTGACCAGCGGCGCCCGTCGAGGATCCGCCCGGTGAACTCGTCGATGATCTTCACCTCACCGTCGACGACGGCGTAGTCCACGTCGCGCTTGTACAGGGACTCGGCCTTGAGGGACTGGATGAGGTGGTTGACGAGCGGCCCGTTCTCGGCGCGGTACAGGTGGTCGATCTGGAGGAAGCGCTCGGTCTTCTCCACACCGCGCTCAGTGACTGCGACGGTCTTGTGCTTCTCGTCGAACTCGAAGTCGAAGTCGGCCACGAACTCCTTCTTGGTGCGCGGGTCCATGCCCTCGGGCGCCTTGCCCGCCTCCATGCCCTTCGCGAGCTTGGCGAACTTGCCGTACCAGTCGGCGGCGGCCTCCGGGGCGCCGGAGATGATCAGCGGCGTGCGCGCCTCGTCGATGAGGATGTTGTCGACCTCGTCGACGATCGCGAAGCTGTGGGTGGCCAGCGGGCGGCCGTCCTCGGTGATGCGCCCGCCGTGCTGGACCTTCTCCTCCAGCGACGTGGCCATGTTGTCGCGCAGGTAGTCAAAGCCGAACTCCGAGTTGGTGCCGTAGGTGATGTCGGCGGCGTAGCAGCGTTGCTTGTCCTCGTACTCCTGCATGTTCTGCAGCACACCGACGGCGAGGCCGAGGAAGCTGTAGATCGGGGTCATCCACTCGGCGTCGCGCTTGGCGAGGTAGTCGTTGACGGTGACGATGTGCACGCCCTTGCCGGCCAGCGCGTTGAGGGCGATCGCCAGGGTGCCGGTGAGCGTCTTGCCCTCGCCGGTCTTCATCTCGGCGATGCTGCCGCCGTGCAGCACCATGCCGCCGATGAGCTGCACGTCGAAGTGCCGCATCCCCATCGTGCGCTTGCTTGCCTCTCGGGTGATCGCGAAGCACTCGGGGAGGACAGCGTCGAGGGACTCGCCGTCCTCGCGGACGGCGCGCTTGAGATCCTCGTATCGCTCACGCAGCTCCTCGTCGGATTCGAGCTCGAGCTCCGCCTCGAAGGCTCCGATCGCCGCGACGCGCTTCTCGTACTGCTTGAACTGCTTGGCCTCGCCCATGTTGAGCGCGCGATCGAGAAAACCCATGGTGCTGAGTCTAGAGGGGCGCTCGTGGTCCCGGCAGGGCGGGCCGCGGCGGCCGACCCCGCGGGCCGACCGCCGCCGTACCCCGGCTAGAGGGCGGGCCGCATGCGGCCGGCCGCAGCGGCCGTGCGCGCCTCGCGGCGATGCCGGCGCTTGACGCGGTACTGCTTGACTTGGCGCGCGAGCTCCTGCTCGCAGAGGTTGATCGCGTGGTGCAGATCACGGGCGTGGTCGTGCGCCCGGAGGGTCTTGCCCTTGAGGTAGAGCGTCACCTCGGCGCATTCTCGCTCGGGGATCGACGGGTTGTTCTCGTGCGCGAACTCCACCTCCATGCGCACGACATCGGGGACCTGTCTCGAGATCTTTCGAAACCGCTTGTCGACGTGCTCGCGCAGGTCGTCGGTAACCGGAACGTTGCGACCCTTGAGCTCGATCTGCATAAGGTGCCTTCCTGTTCGGGATGCGTTGGTCGGTTCAGACCGTAGCCCGGTCACCGGATGTCGTCAACATGCGGGCAACGAATGTGCTATGGGACGCCTTTTCGGAGCGTCCGGTACCGGGCGCGCAGGTCAGAGCGTCCGGGCCCAGCTGACGACCGCGACGCGGCGGGTCCCCGCCTCCCGCAGCGCCGCGGTGCACGCGCGCAGCGTCGCCCCGGTCGTGTGCACGTCGTCGACGAGCACCACCTGCTGCGGCGCCGGTCCGACGCAGCGGACGGCCAGGCGTCCGGCGGCCAGCCGCTGCTCGCGGCCCGCACCGAGCTGCCGCGCGGCGCTGCCCGAGCGGCGCAGGCAGGGGTGCCGGGGGCACCCGGTCCGGGTCGACACCGCCCGCACGAGGACGTCGGCCTGGTCGTAGCCTCGGGTGCGGCGTCGCGAGGGCGCCGTCGGGACGGGCACCAGAACCACGCCAGAGCCGAAGCGGCCGGGCGGCGCGCCGGCGACCATCTGCCCGGCCATCAGCGCGGCGCACGGCAGCGCCCCGCGGAACTTCAGGGCGGCCACGAGCGCGGGGGCGCTGCCGGTGTAGGCGACTGCCGCCCACCCCTGCTCCCAGCCGGCGTCCGCCGCCGGGCACGACCGTCCGGCCCGGGCGCACGGACGCGGCAGCGCGCAGCGCGGGCACGCCGCCGCGGTGTCGAGGAAGCGCAGCCGGCGCCGGCACGGACCACACACGTGCTGGGCCTGCTCGGGCAGCGGCCCGCGGCAGGACAGGCACGACCGGGGGACGACGAGATCCAGCAAGGCTCCGAGCATCCGCGGATCGTCGGTGCGAACCCTGCACCGGCGCCACCACGCTCCTGTGCCGGCTCTGCGCCGATCCGCTCGCGTGGCTGCGCGTCCCGTGCAACCCGTACCGGTGCGATCATCATCCGGTGGCCGTCGACACCTCGTGGACGCTGGAGCCCGGCGCGATCGCGCTGACGGTGGCGGCCGCCGCCGCGTACGGCGTGCGCTGGCGACGCGTGCGCCGGAAGGCCGGCGGCGCCCGTGGGGCCCCGGTGACCAGCGCGCTCGCCTTCGGAGCGGCGATCATGGTGCTCGTCGCCACGCTCATGTCGCCGCTCGACGTGCTCGGCGAGCAGGTCTTCGCCATGCACATGGTGCAGCACGTCCTGCTGCTGGACGTGGTGCCGGTCCTGGTGATGCTGTCGCTGACCAAGGTGCTGATGCGCCCGGTGACGCGGCGCCTGCAGCGGCTGGAGGAGGCGGCCGGCCTGCTCGCCCATCCGGCGGGCGCGGTGCTCGTGTATGTCGTCGTCATGTGGGTCTGGCACATCCCCGCGCTGTACGACGCCGCCCTGCAGCAGGCCGTGGTCCACGTGTTCGAGCACGTCTGCCTGCTCAGCGCGGGCCTGTTGTACTGGTGGCATCTGCTGTCGCCGATCCGCAGCCGCATGAGCCCCGGGCCGTTCGGACCCGTCGTCTACATGCTCGTCGCCAAGCTGCTGGTCGGCTTCCTGGGCATCGCCCTCACCTTCGCCCCGAACGCGCTCTACGACTTCTACGTGGATGCTCCACGGGTGTGGGGCCTGTCGGCGACCGACGACCAGTCACTGGCCGGGGCGATCATGGCCATCGAGCAGTCCGTGGTCATGGGCATCGCGCTGGCCTTCCTGTTCATCCGCGCGCTGGCCGAGAGCGAGCGTGACGACGCCCGCGCCGAGCAGTACGAGGACGTGTCCTGACGGGCGTCAGGTCCGCGCAGGCGTGCCGTCCAGCACGGTGCCCGCGGCCACGGTCATCGGGTCGGCGCCGTCCTGGCGCACGCTGACCTCGCCGCGAACCACGACCCCAGCCCCGAACCTGACGTCGCCCGCCACGCTCAGGCGCTCGCAGGCCAGCAGCGACGGCGGCCCGTCCGGGAAGTGCGCGTCCAGGTCGGCGGCGAACCGGTAGTGCCCGGCGTCCAGGTCGACGACCGGCGGCACGTGGTCGCGCCGCTCGTCGAGGGCCACCGCGCCGTCGTCGGCGAGCACGTACGCGTCCGAGCGGACGGCGAGCAGGTCGTTCGTGGTCTTCACCGGCCCGAAGCGCGTGCGCGGCACACGGATGGCCACCGCACCGTCCAGCGCGTCGATCGCCGCCCCCATCGCCGTCTCCAGCTGCAGGACGGCCGGCGAGTCGGAGTCTCGGGGGTCGACCGTCTTCTCGTTGACGATGAGCGGCAGCTCGAGGATCCCGCCGGAGGACTGCATGGCGGCGTCCAGAGCGTGCAGGTCCAGCCACAGGTTGTTCGTGTTGAAGTAGCGGTGGCGCTCGACGTCCTGGAAGGCGTCCCGGTCGGCCGCCGGCGTCTGGGCCAGCTCGCGGAGCACGAGGGTCGGCTCGCCCGTGGCCCCGGGCCGGTGGTGGCGGGCCAGGTGCCCGCCCTTGCGGTCGGCGGCGGTGCGGTCGGCGACCTCCATCGCGAACGGGGCGCTCGAGGCGGCGAACCACGTCAGCAGCTCCGGGGCGAGCGTTGCGCCGAGGTTGTCGGCGTTGGACACGAACGCGTACCGGTAGCCGGCCGCCACCAGGGTGGCGAGCATGCCAGAGGTGGCCAGCGCCGTGTACAGGTCGCCGTGGCCGGGCGGCGACCACTCCAGCTCCGGGTCGGCGGGCCAGTCGACGGGTGCCAGCGTCCGGGCGCACAGCTTCGGCACCTTGTTCTGCAGGAAGTCGCGGGGGACGTCCTGGTCCAGGTCGTGGGCGGCCAGGGCGGCCAGGGAGGGCTCCTGGGTGGCGAACGAGTTCATGAGGACGAGCGGCACGGGGGCTCCGGTGTGCTCGCGCAGGTAGGTGACCTGCCGCGCAATGACGTCCAGGAAGGTCAGCTCGCCGCGGACCGGCAGCAGTGCCTTGGGCCCGTCCAGGCCCATCGACGTCCCCAGCCCGCCGTTGAGCTTGACGACGACGGCCTGGCCGAGCAGCTCCGCCGCCTGCTCCGGCTCCCGGGCGGCCAGCGCGTCGGCGTCGGGGATGTCGGCCACCGGCTCCAGGTCGGCCTCGGGGAGCGCACCGCGCTCGCCGTTGATGACCCGGCGCAGCTGCGCCAGGAACGTCTGCACGCCGGCCTCGCCGGCCCCCGCGGCGCGCAGCTTGGCCTCCGCCGCGGTCTCAGGATCGTCGGTCGACACGGAGTGGATCGTAGTTGCCGAGCAGAATCGGGCGCCGTCACGTCCAGTGGTGGCGGTACTGCTCCTGGCCCTCGCTGAGCGCGTCGATGCGGACGCCCAGGGAATGCAGCTTCAGGTTGGCGACCTCGCGGTCGACGGCGTCGGGCACCCCGTGCACGCCGGGGGGCAGAGTACCGGCGGCAGCCACGAGATGCTCAACGGCCAGCGCCTGATTGGCGAAGGTCATGTCCATGACGGCGGCCGGGTGTCCCTGGCCGGCGGCGAGGTTGACGACGCGCCCCTCGGCCAGCAGGTTGATCCGCCGGGCCGGGTCGGTGGCCAGCGTGTACTGCGTGACCAGCGGCAGCACGTTGCGGACCCCGCCGGTCGCCGCGGCGGTCAGGGCGGGCAGGTCGATCTCGACGTCGAAGTGTCCGGCGTTGGCCAGGACGGCCGCGTCGGGCATGACGGCGAAGTGCTCGGTGCTGAGGACCGCGGGCGCGCCGGTGACGGTGATGAAGACCTCGCCGCGCACGGCGGCGTCGAGGGCGGGCATGACCTGGAAGCCCTCCATGCGCGCCTCCAGCGCGCGCATCGGGTCGACCTCGCAGACGATCACCTGCGCGCCGGCGCCGCGGGCGCGCGTGGCGACGCCCTTGCCCGTGAAGCCGTAGCCGAGGACGACGACAGTGCGGCCCGCGAGCAGCAGGTTCGTCGCCCGCAGGATGCCGTCGAGGGTCGACTGCCCGGTGCCGTAGTGGTCGTTGAACAGGCGCTCGGTGCGGGCCTCGTTGATCGCGAGCACCGGGCAGGCCAGCGTGCCCGCCTGATGCAGGCCGCGCAGGCGCACGAGGCCGGTCGTCGTCTCCTCGGTGCCGCCGAGGAAGCCGGCCGGCAGGCCTTCGGGACGGGCGTGCAGGACACCGAGCAGGTCGGCGCCGTCGTCGAGCGTGACCTGCGGCTCGGCGGCCACGAGCGTGCTCACGTGCTCGACGTAGGTCTCCATGTCCTCGCCGCGGCGAGCCAGCACAGTGGCCCCCTCGAAGGTCGCCAGCGCGGCGGCGACCTCGTCCTGGGTGGACAGCGGGTTGGCCGCACAGATCGCCACCCGGGCGCCGCCGGCCAGCAGGACACGGACCAGGTTGGCCGTCTCGGCGGTGACGTGCAGGCACGCGGCGACCGCGATCCCGTCCAGCGGACGGGCGGACGCGAAGCGCTCGCGGATCGACCGCAGGACGGGCATCTGGGCGTCGGCCCAGTCGATCCGGTCCTCACCGTAGGCGGCGAGCGTCGGGTCGGCGATCGAGGAGGTGGGCGTGGTCATGGGCTGGGAGCTACGGCACCGCGGCATCAAGCGCGCGGGTGGAGTCTCGTTGCTGCACGAAGTACGTGAGCCTCCACCCACCGAACCGCGCGCCATGGCGCGGCGCTGCGTGGAGCCTCGATGTCGTATGACGCACACGAGGCTCCACGCACCCCGGGACAAGGATCAGCGGGGATGCCTGGGGGTGCGCGGCAAGCGGGGGGTAGGCCGATGTTGGCCACCCCCGCGCCGCCGCGTGCCGCCAGGCGCCCCGGGGCGCCCGCTGATCAGTAGCGGTAGTGGTCGGGCTTGTACGGCCCCTCGACCGCGACGCCGATGTAGGCGGCCTGGTCGGGACGCAGCTCGGTGAGCTTGGCGCCCAGGGCGCCCAGGTGCAGACGGGCGACCTTCTCGTCCAGGTGCTTGGGCAGCACGTAGACCTGCTTGTCGTAGTCGTCGTTCTTCGTCCACAGCTCGATCTGGGCGATCGTCTGGTTGGCGAACGAGTTGGACATGACGAACGACGGGTGGCCGGTCGCGTTGCC
>JBBSUL010000099.1:0-13298 GCA_038234375.1 Solirubrobacterales bacterium
CGGGAGTGGGCGCCGGCTGTGCGGCGGGCGCGGGCTGCGGGGCCGGCGCAGGCGGGGGGGCCGCTGCCGGCTTGGTGGAACCGGTGGCGGGCGCGGTCTCGGAGCCGCCCGACGGTGTGGTCCCGTCGGGACCGGGGGCGACGGCGCCGCCGATGGCGGGCTTGGCCTGCGTCGGGGCCTTGGGGCCTCCGGTCGCCGGGTCGGCGGGGCGGGGCGGGAGCGTCGCGGTGTCCGACCCGGTCTGCGGGGGCCCGGCCGGGAGGGGAACGGGCGCCGTCACGGCGGGCGCGGGATCGATGGCGGGGGCGACCGGCTGCGGCTTCGGGACTTGGGGGACCTGGGCGACCGCGGGCGCGGCAGGGACCGGAGCCGGTGCACGCTCGGCAGGCTTGGGCTCCACCGCCGGCTTCGAGGACGGGGCGGCCTCGGCGCGCGGCGTGGCGATGGCCTCGGTCTCGGGCCCCGTGGCCAGGGGTTGGGGGGTGGAGACGACGACCTCGGGGCGCGCGACGCGGGCCGGGGTGACGGCGGCCGGTGACGACACGCCCCCCGTGGCGGCGGCCGGCGGCACCGCGACACTGGCGCTGGACGCCGGCGCGGCCGGGCGCTTGCGTACAGGTTCGACCTCGACGGCGCCGGCGGCGACGATCGCGGCGGCGGCCAGGCCGGCCGCGGTCTTCGTGGCGACGGCACCGAGACCGGCGCCGATGGCGCTGCCCGTACCGACCCCGGCGACGGCCGCGCCGGCACCCGCGGTGGCCGAGCCCGCTGCCGCCTGGCCGGCGCCGTGGGTGATCAGGAACTTCTTGAGCAGCAGCAGGGGGCCGAGCGGGAACATCGCCGCCAGGGCCCGGTTGGTGCTGCGCAGATCCTTGTCGAACGCGTGGCAGGTGTCGCACTGGCGCAGGTGCCGGCGGACCGGCGGGCTGCGGCGCTTCAGGCCTTCGGCCACCTCGCCGAGCTCGTCCCGCACCTCCTCGCACGTCAGGCGCCGTGCCTCGGCGGCCTCGGCCAGAGAGACCCGGGCCCGTACGAGCAGCGACTTGACGGCCGGCACCGTCGTCTCCATGGCCTCGGCGATCTGCTCGTAGCTGAGCGCGTCGATCTCGCGCAGGAGCAGCGCGGTGCGCTGGGTCTCGGCGAGCTCCTGCACGTCGGAGATGAGCTCGCGGAACTCCTCGCGGGCGTGGGCCTTGTCCGCGGTCGAGGTCCCGTGGTCGGCGTAGTGGACATCCATCGAGTCCACGCCGATCGCCGTCTGCCGGCGCATGTGGTTCAGCGAGCGGTTGCGGGCGATCCGGTACAGCCAGGGCCGCACGTTGATCGGCCGGTCGTCGGCGAGCATCGCGTTGAACGCGGCGGCGAAGACCTCCTGCAGCACGTCCTCGGCGTCCTCACGCGAGGAGAGCATGTGCCGGCAGAAGGCCAGCAGCCGCGACTGGTAACGCGCGACGAGCGCCTCGTAGGCGGCCTGGTTGCCGCGCCGGGTGAGGGCGACCAGACGCTCGTCGCCCGCCATCCGCAGGAGCGGAGTGGGTCCTCGCAGGCCGGCTGCGCCGTAGGTCTTGAGGCTGGAGACTTCCACGTGGTGTCGTGCGTATCCGTCGGCGCGAGAACGTCCCGCGCGGCGGGAAGTTGCGCCTGCGGCGGCCCGGTCAGGCCACCGCCTCGACCGACAGGGTAACGGCTCCACCGTCGCGCTTCAGCGCGTGAACGAGCCGGCCCCCTTCTTGAACGCGTCGTAGCTGGGCCGCGTCGAGCCGTCGCGGCGGACGAGTCCGGCGTCGAAGCCCGGGTCACAGTCGGTGCCCTGCCAGTTGTAGGAGTACAGGCGCTTGACGTCCGAGCGGTATTTCTTGGCCAGGCTGAACATGTAGGTCATCCGGCTTGAGGCGCGGCTCTCCGAGCACGGGAAAGACCTCCCGAAGGAGACCAGCGCGCCGGTCTCGCTGAGCCAGAACTGCGTCTTGATGACGTCGGCGCGCTTGACGGCGCGGAGGATCGTCTTCGTCCCGGAGGAGCGCTTGCGGTTGACGTCGGAGTAGTTGTGGATCCCGACGATCTTGGCGTACTTGCGCTTGGACCTGGGGACGTAGGAGTAGAACTTGCGGATGTAGGTGGCGACGCCCTTCTGGTCCAGGACGTCGAGGGCCACGATGGTGCAGCCGCTGCAGATCGTGCGCATCGTCGTGAAGTACTGCGCCGCGCGCTTGGGGCTGCGGTAGGTGGGCTGGGACTTGTGGTTGGCCTCGTTCCACACGCCCCACTCCTTCACGCCCTTGGGCTTGTAGCGGAGGATGAGCCGGCGGACTTCCTTCTTGTACGCCTTGACCGAGGGCAGCTTCGCCTTCTTGGCGGTGAAGTCGTCGGTCGAGATGTGCATGAAGACCTTGACGTCGGCCTTGCGGGCCGCGTTCACGAACGCGTCGGCCCGGGCCCGCTGGGTGCTGTCCTTCATCGCGTTCCACGGGATGAAGTAGCGCGTCTTCTTGAGCTTCAGCGCCTTGTAGGCGGGCGCCGAGAACATCTCCGGACTCTGGTCGCCGATGCCCACGGCGATGCTCGTCTTGGCCTGCGCGGGGCCGGTGCCGAGCGTGAGCAGGAGGGTGCTCAGCAGCGCGACGAGGACGGCTCGGGGAAGTGTCATGCCCGCGGCAACCCCGGCGGCCGGTCGGGGTTGCGGTAGGTGGACGGATGGCCCAGCGGGCCCCGACATGCGACGAGAAAGAAGAACTGCGACATCGCGTTGCACAGGACGGTTGTAAATTGACTTCTGCCGAAGCCCCAGCTTAGAGTCAGGGTCGCCGGGTGCACCAGGAAGGGGCAGCCGGCGCGAGAGAGACTCGGGGATGACGCGCACAATCACGACCACCCTTGTCGCGGCCGCTGCCGTGGCGGTGATCGCCGTCGCCCTCCTGAGCACGGGCGGCAGCTCGTACGTCGTGCACGCGCGCTTCCAGAACGCCAGCCAGATCGTCACCGGCGACCTCGTGCAGGTCGCCGGCATCAAGGTCGGCAAGGTCACGGAGCTCGACCTGACCGACGACGGCCAGGCCGACCTGACCCTGCGAATCGACGACGACACCTACGCGCCCCTGCGTGAGGGGACGATCGCCACCGTGCGCCAGGCCTCGCTGTCGGGCGTGGCCAACCGGTACGTGGACCTGCGCCTCCCCGGAGGCGACCCGCCCGAGATCTCGGGCGGCGGCACGCTCGTCGCCAAGGACACCACGAGCGCGGTGGACCTGGACCAGCTGTTCAACACCTTCGACCCGAAGTCCCGCGAGGCGCTGCAGGGCGTC
The DNA here is from genome assembly GCA_038234375.1 of Solirubrobacterales bacterium. Taxonomy (GTDB): domain Bacteria; phylum Actinomycetota; class Thermoleophilia; order Solirubrobacterales; family Solirubrobacteraceae; genus Paraconexibacter. Next base: position 3,303 of record JBBSUL010000099.1, read on the forward strand.
ATCAAAGGCTTCTCGCGGTCCTACGACGGGCGCTCCGAGCAGGCCAACGCGGGCTGGATGTACCTCAACCCGTCGCTGGCGGCCACCAGCCGCCTGTTCCGCGAGGTCAACCGCGACACGCCGCTGCTGCAGCGCTTCATCTCCGCCAGCTCGGCCCTGGTCACCGACGTGGCCGACCGCAGGGACGACCTGTCCGGCCTCGTCGACAACCTCGCCACCACGACCGGGGCGCTCGGCCGCCAGAAGGTCGCGCTGGCCCGGTCGATCAACCCGCTGCCGGACTTCATGCGCCGGACGGACACGACGTTCGTCAACCTCCGCACCACGCTGGACGACCTGGACCCGCTCGTGGCCGACTCCAAGCCGGTCGCCCGCAAGCTGCGCCCGTTCCTGGCCGCGCTGCGCCCGCTGGCCCGTGACGCCCGGCCCACCCTGCGCGACCTGACCGCCCTCATCCGGCGCTCGGGGTCCGCGAACGACCTCGTCGAGCTGACGCGCCTGACCGTGCCGCTGGCGCAGATCACCACCAAGCGGGCCAACCGCACGGGCCAGGAGCGCGACGGCGCCTTCAGGGAGACGGTCAAGGCGCTGGACCAGGCCGGCCCCGAGCTCGGGTTCGCCCGCCCCTACGCGGTGGACCTGACCGGCTGGTTTGACGACTTCAGCCACTCGGGGATCTACGACGCCCTCGGCGGCGCCTCGCGGGCCGCGCCGTACGTCAACGCGTTCACGAACCTCAACGGCGTCCTGAAGCCGATCCTGGACCCGACGGTTGGCAGTCAGGTCCTCGAGTCCACCGCCTCGCTGAACGACCGCAACCGCTGCCCCGGCTCGATCGAGCGCGGCGCACTGTGGCAGCCGACGCCGCAGACGTGTGACGCGACCCAGGTTCCGGTGGGCCCATGAGGCGCCTGGCCGCCCTCCTGCTCCTCGGCGTGCTCGCGGTGAGCTTCGGCGTCTTCGGCGGCGGCGCCGGCGACACCTCCGACCAGCCCGAGTACTCGGTCGAGCTCGACAACGCCTTCGGCCTCATCGAGGGCGCCGACCTGAAGATCGCCGGCGTGCGCGCGGGCAAGATCACCTCGCTCGGCCTCAACGACGCCAACCGCGCGGTCGTCGGCTTCCAGATCACCCGCACCGGCTTCGGCTCGCTGCGCACCGACACCCGCTGCGAGACGCGCCCGCAGTCGCTCATCGGCGAGTACTTCCTGGACTGCCTGCCCGGCACCGACGCCAAGGAGCTGGAGCCCGGCACGCGCATCCCGGTGTCGCGGACGAGCTCGACGATCCCGCCCGACCTCGTCAACAACGTCCTGCGCCGCCCCTACCGCGAGCGCCTGGCGATCCTCATCAACGAGCTCGGGGCGGGGGTGGCCGGCAACGGCCGCAACCTCGACGACGCCGTCCGCCGCGCCGCGCCGGCTCTCCGCGAGACCGACCGGGTCCTCGCCCTGCTGGCCAAGCAGAACCAGACGCTGGCCGACCTGACCGTCAACGCCGACACCGTGCTCGGCGACCTGGCCGCCAACAAGAAGGACGTCGGGCGCTGGGTTGAGGAGGCGCGCGACACCGCCGTCGCCTCACGGGAGCGCAAGGCCGACATCGCCGCGGGCTTCCGCCGCCTCCCCGGGTTCCTGGAGGAGCTGCGCCCGACGATGGCCGCGCTCGGCGCCACCGCCGACGCCCAGGCCCCCGCCCTGCGCAACCTCAGCCAGTCCGCCGACCAGCTCGAGCGCCTGTTCAAGAACCTCGTGCCGTTCAGCAACGCCAACCGGCCCGCGCTGACCGCCCTGTCGCGGGCTGCGGACACCGGCAGCGAGGCGGTCAGCGCCGCCACCCCCGTCGTCAAGCAACTGGCGACCTTCGCCCAGGGCACGCCCGAGCTCGGCGGCAACCTGTCGGCCATCCTGCGCCATCTCGACGACCCGAGCAAGGCCGTCGAGGTCGACCCGCGCGCCGCGCAGGCGACGGGACGGGCCGCCCCGACGGGCTACAGCGGACTGGAGGCGCTGCTGACCTACGCCTACGACCAGACGCTGTCGACGAACGTCTACGACGCCAACGCCCACGTCCTCAAGATCGGCGTCATCCCGCAGACGTCGGCCTGCGCGGCCTACGCCGACCAGAAGCGCTACGAGGAGGTCAAGGACGAGTGCGACGACCACCTCGGCCCCAACCAGCCGGGCCTGAACTTCACCGATCCGACCGCGCGGGCCGACACGGCCCTGACCCGTCGCGTCACCGACGACGAGACGTCCGCCGGCCGGGGCTCCACCGGGGCGGCGACCGGTTCGGGCGCACCGGCCGCCCCCGGGCAGACCGCTCCGCCCTCCGGCGCGCCGTCCGCGCCGTCGACCCCGGTCCTGCCCGGCCTGAACCTCCCGCTCCCGAGCCTGCCGCCGGTCAACGTGCCCGGCCTGAAGGAGCTCGGCGGCCGCACCTCCGGCGCGCTCGGCCTCGGCCGCGCCCCCCGGTCGCGCACCCAGGCCGACGCCGCGCGGCTGCGCACGGCGCTGACCGCGAACCAGGGCCGGCGTGACGTCGGCGCCTCTCTCCTCGACTTCCTGATGGCGCCATGAACCGTCGCAACCGCGGTTCCATCGCCGCCAGCCCCGTCCTCGTCGGTGCGGTCACCACGCTCATCCTCGTCGTGGCCGTGTTCCTGGCCTACAACGCCAACAACGGGCTGCCCTTCGTCCCGACGACGGCGCTCGATGTCCAGTTCAAGAACGGCGCCAACCTCGTGGCCGGCAATGAGGTGCGCTCCGGCGGCTTCCGCGTCGGCGTGGTCGACGACATGGAGCCCGTGCGGCTGGCGAACGGCAAGGTCGGCGCGCTCCTGCACCTCAAGCTCGACGCCAAGCTCGGGGCGGTCCCCGTCGACAGCACCGCCAAGATCCGGCCGCGATCGGCGCTCGGGCTGAAGTACGTCGAGTTCAACAAGGGCACGTCCCCGCAGACGATCGAGAACGGCGGGACGCTCGCCGAGTCGCAGACCTCCGTCCCCGTCGACCTCGACGAGGTCTTCAACACGTTCGACGAGCCCACGCGCTTCGCCGGCCGGGAGAACCTGCAGGGCTTCGGCGACACCTTCGCGGGCCGCGGCGCGGACCTCAACCGCACCCTGCAGGCCGCCCCGTCCCTGTTCGACGGCCTGGCCCGCGTCACCCGCAACCTCGCGTCCCCGCGGACGGGCCTGCCCACGTTCATCAACGAACTGGCCGACGCGGCCCGCATCGTGGCTCCCGTCTCCAAGACGCAGGCGCGGCTGTTCACGACGATGGCCAACACCTTCGAGGCGATCTCCCGCGACCCGCAGAAGCTCAAGGACACGATTTCCAAGACCCCGCCCACGCTCGACGTCGGCACCCGGTCGCTGCGCGTCCAGCGCCCGTTCCTGAACAACGTCGCCGCGTTCTCCGACGACCTGCTCGGGGCCTCGCAGGAACTCAAGGTCGCGCTGCCCACCGTCAACCGCGCTCTGGAGATCGGCACCCCGGTGACGCGCCGCACGGCGGGCCTGTACGACGACCTGCAGGGCTCGATGGTCGCCCTGCGCGATCTCTCGCGCGCCCCGACGACGCCGGCCGCGCTGCGCGGCTTCACGGCGACCGTCGACACCCTGCAGCCGACCCTGCGCTACCTCGGCCCGTTCGTCACCGTCTGCAACAGCTGGAACTTCTTCTGGACTCTGGCCGCCGAGCACCTCTCGGCCCCGGACGCCATCGGCAGCGAGCAGCGGGCCCTGCTGAATTCCAGCGACCCGGCGCCCCCCGGCGAGAACGACAACGTCTCCTCCGACGACGCCAACGAGTTCGCGCACGGCAAGCAGGGCCAGTTCCTGCACTCGCCCGCCTACGGCCGGGCGATCACCAGCACGGGCGAGGCCGACTGCCAGGCCGGCCAGACCGGGTACGTCCAGAGCTCGAACCCGTTCCGCGACCGCAGCGTGCCCGGCGACCCCTACCGCGACGTCGTCGTGGACCCGCCCCCGGGTCCGCGCGTCGGGCCCACCTCCGCGCAGCTGAGCCGCCAGGGCAAGGGCATCGGGCGCAACCTGGACCGCGTGCCGGGCGGCCAGACCTTCACCGCCACGCCCGGCGGTCGCGGCGCGACCGTCGCCGACCAGGGTCCGAAGCCATGAGACGCGGACAGCGCCCGGGCCTCTCGAACCTGACCGTCGGCGCGATCGTGCTCACGCTCGTCGCGATCGGCGCCTACCTGGGCTTCGCCAAGTCGATCCCCTTGCGGTCGCACTACCAGGTCTCCGCCGTGATGAAGGACGCCAACCTCATCCGCAAGAACTCCCCGGTCCGCATCGCGGGCGTCAACGTCGGCAAGGTCCTGAAGATCGAGAAGACCGGGGCCGGCGCGGAGTCGGCGACGATCACGATGCAGATGCAGGACAAGGGCCTGCCGCTGCACAAGGACGCCAAGGTCGCGATCCGCCCCCGGATCTTCCTGGAGGGCAACTTCTTCGTCGACATCCAGCCCGGGTCCCCGAGCGCGCCCACGGTCGGCGATGGGTACACCATCCCGGTCAACCAGACCACCACGCCCGTGCAGCTTGACCAGATCCTGACGACGCTGCAGGCCCCCACCCGGCGCGACCTGCAGAAGCTGCTCGGCTCGGTGTCGACCGCCCTCAGCGGCGAGGGCGCCGCCGGCTACAACCGGTCGATCCGATACTGGAAGGACGCCTACCGCGACTCGGCGATCGTCAACGAGGCGACACTCGGCACCGAGGACGGCGACCTGTCCGGGTACATCGCCTCGGCCGGCGCGACCGCGCGGGCCCTGGACGCCGATCCCGCGCGCCTGAAGTCCCTGGTCACCGACTTCAACGCGACCGCCCGCGCCTTCGCGGTCCGCCAGAGCGACCTGGCGGCGGCGGTCAACGAGCTGCCCCGGACCCTGGCGGCGTCCCGCCCCGCGTTCGCCTCCCTGAACCGCGCGTTCCCGCCGCTGCGCGGTTTCATCAAGGACGCGCGCCCCGGGATCCGCTCCACGGGCCCGGCCATCGACGCCGGCCTGCCCTTCGTGCGCCAGTTGCGCGGGCTGGTCAGCGCGCCGGAGCTGCGCGGTCTGGTCAAAGACCTGCGCCCCACCGTGCCCGACCTCGCGCGCCTGACCCAAGCCAGCGTCCCGCTGTTCGGCCAGGTCCGCGCGGCCTCCAGCTGCCAGAACCAGGTGATCCTGCCCTGGTCGCAGGACACGATCCAGGACAAGCAGTTCCCGGCCACCGGCCCGGTCTTCCAGGACTCGGTCAAGGTGCTGCCGGGCCTGGCCGGGGAGAGCCGCTCGGGGGACGCGAACGGCCAATGGTTCCGGGTGCTGGTCAGCGGCGGCGCCTACGCCACGCCGCTGGGCAACGGCAGCATCGCGCTCACCGGCGAGCAGATCGCCGGGGTCAACCCGCCGGCGCCGGCCCAGCGCAGCGCCCTGCGCTCGGACGTGGCCTGCGAGACCCAGGAGCAGCCCAACTTGCAGACCGATCCCGGGACCGTCCAGAGCCGCCGCGCCTCGGTGCCGGCGTCCAAGCTGCCCGAGCAGCTCAAGCTCCGCGACAAGGCCGTCTCGTGGCTGCGTCGCGAGCTGAAGTCCGCCGGTGAGGACAAGCGGTTCCGGGTGTCAGACCAGGTCGCCACGCTCCAGGACGCCGTCCGCCTGAAGGCCCGGCGCACGCGGTCCGACGCGCGCGGCGCCGCCGCCCGGAAGGCGGGACGATGAAGCGCTCGATCCGTGAGGGCAGCCGGCCGTTCACCGCGATCCTCGTCCTGAGCATCATCGCCGCGCTCGTCGGCGGGTACATCCTGAACCAGCAGCGCTTCCGCTTCCCGTGGGAGGCCAAGCCCTTCGTCCTGAAGGCCGAGTTCTCCACCGCTCAGGCCGTCACCCCCGGCCAGGGGCAGACCGTCCGCGTCTCCGGGGTGCGCATCGGCGACATCTCCGAGGTCCAGCTCAAGGAGGGCCGCGCCATCGTCTCGATGGACGTTGACCGCAAGTACAAGGACCTCACTCACACCGACGCCAAGGCGCTGCTGCGCCCGAAGACCGGCCTGAAGGACATGTTCATCGAGCTGGACCCGGGCTCGAAGTCCGAGCCGGTGGCCAAGGAGAACTGGGTCATCCCGGCGGCCAACACGCTGCCCGACGTCAACCCCGACGAGATCCTGTCGTCGCTGGACGCCGACACGCGCGACTACCTGAGCCTGCTGGTCAGCGGCGCCGGCGAGGGGCTGCAGAATCGCGGCTCGAGCCTGCAGGAGGTCTTCCGCCGCTTCGAGCCCACCCACAAGGACCTGGCGCGCGTCACCGAGAAGGTCGCGCTGCGGCGCAAGAACCTGCGCCGGCTCATCCACTCGCTCGACGAGCTCAACGGCGAGCTGGCCGGCAAGAGCAAGCAGGTCAGCGAGGTCGTGTCGGCCAGCAGCGACGTGTTCGGCGCCTTCGCCTCCGAGCAGGCGAACATCAGCCGCACCGTCAGCGACCTGCCCGGCACGCTGCGCGAGACCACGCAGACGCTCGGCAAGGTGCAGACCCTGGCCGACGTCCTGGGCCCGGCGGTCACCCGCCTGCGCCCGGCGGTGCGCCGCATCGACGCGGCCAACAAGGCGCTCATCCCCCTGGCCAAGCAGGGCACCCCGCAGCTGCGCGAGCAGATCCGGCCGTTCGTGCGGGCCACCCGCCCGCTCGTGCGCCAGCTGCGCCCGGCGGCCGACGACCTGGCCGACGCCACCCCCAAGCTCACCTCGTCGTTCGTCGTGCTCAACCACCTGTTCAACTACCTGGGCCACAACCCCGGCGGGGCGCAGGGCCCGGACGTCTCGGGCCGCGACGAGGGCTACCTGTTCTGGATCGCCTGGCTGCAGCACAACGGCGCTTCGGTGTTCAGCGGGTCGGACGCCAACGGCACCTTCCGGCCGATCACCCTGGCCGGGACCTGCGGCACGCTGAAGCAGACGGCCGACACCAGCCCGGTGCTCGGGATGGTCCTGTCCCCTGCCCTGCTGGATCCCTCCGTGTGTGATTTCTGATGCAGAAGACCGCTCCCACCCTTGGCCGTATCCTCACCATGGTGGCCTTCGCGCTGTCGTGCTTCGGCCTGCTGCTGTTCCTGTGGCTGAGCTTCGGCGGCCCGGTGCCGCTGCAGCCCAAGGGCTACCGCTTCCAGGTCGCGTTCGGCGAGGCCACGCAGCTGGGGACCGAGGCCGACGTGCGCATGTCCGGCGTCTCGATCGGCAAGGTGCGCACGAAGGAGATAGATCCCGACCGCCCCAACCTCACGGTCGCCACCATCGAGGTCGACCCCAAGTTCACGCCGATCGCCTCCGACGCCCGCGCGATCCTGCGCCTGAAGACGCTGCTCGGCGAGACCTACGTCGAGCTGACGCCCGGCACGCCGGGGGCCGCGAAGATCCCGGAGAACGGCCGCCTGGCGCAGGGGAGGGTGCAGAAGACCGTCGAGCTGGACGAGATCTTCCAGGCGCTGGACCCGGAGACGCGCCAGGCCTTCCGGACCTGGCAGCAGCAGTTGGCCGGCGGCGTCCGCGGCCGGGGCACCGACCTCAACGACGCCCTGGGCAACCTGCCGAGTTTCGCCGCCGACGGCGACGCCCTGCTGACCGTCCTGGACGCGCAGGGGGCCGGGGTGCGGCGCCTGGTGCGCAACACCGGCGTGGTCTTCGGCGCGCTCACCAAGAACGAGGCGCAGCTGCGCAACCTCGTCGTCAACGCCGGCGACACGTTCGACGCGACGAGCTCCCAGCAGGAGAAGCTGGCCGAGACCTTCCGCATCTTCCCGACCTTCCTGGACGAGTCCAAGACCACGCTGGCGCGCCTGGAGACCTTCTCGCGCGACACCGATCCGCTGATCCGCGACTTGCGTCCGGTGACCCGGGACCTGCGGCCCACCCTGGCCGACCTGCGGCGGCTGTCCCCGGATCTCGTCGCCCTGTACCAGCGCCTGGACCCGCTCATCGAGGCGTCCAAGACCGGGCTGCCGGCGCTGCGTGACGTCCTGAAGGGCACGACGCCCGTGCTCGCGTCGTCGAAGGGCTTCCTGGAGCAGCTGAACCCGATCCTGCAGTGGCTGGAGTACCACCAGCTCACGGTCTCGGACTTCATCGCCAACGGCGGCGGAGCGCTCGCGGACACCGTGCCGACGCGCACCGAGGGCGAGCGCGGGCACTACCTGCGCCAGTTCGGACCGCTGGGTCCGTCGACGGTCTCGATCGCCGCCGACCGCCGTGCGACGCCCGGCGAGATCGAGCGTGGCAACGCCTACCTGAACCCGAACGTCCTGGTGGGCCCCGAGCACTCGCAGCGCATGATGTTCCCGAACTTCGACTGCTACCCGACCGGCGAGCCGGGCAACGGCGAGTACCAGACCGAGCTTCCGGACACCTCGGACAAGCCGTCGTGCTTCCTGGCCAAGCCCCCGCCGGTGCCCGCCGGCAACCAGCGTCTCGTGCCGCACATCGAGGCCGCCGACTACGGGAGCAAGGCCAAGAAGTAGCGGCGGCCCGCCCGAGCGGGCCGCGGTCAAGCCCCCGCCCGCCCTGCTGCGGGCGCAGGTGCGTCAGGCCACGGCGGCGACGCTGGCGGTGAACGGCACCAGGCCGTCCAGCAGCGCACCCGCGACGGCCTTGTCACCGGACATCTTCAGGCCCTTGCGGTCGGCGTCGGGGCCCAGTGCGCGCACCCAGGCGTCCTGGGGGCCGCGGATCGTCGTCTTGGCGTCGGTCAGCTCGGTCTCGACGACGGCGACCTGGCCCTTCTTGGCCGTCACGGCGTAGTGCTTGTCGCCGCCCTCGTCCTCCGGACGGACGACCACGAGCTGGACGCTGCCGCGCACGCCCTTCGGCGCGGCCAGGCCGGGGAGCGAGCGCAGCACGGCGCCGATGTCGATGGCCTCGCCCTCACGGGGGGCGCTCCACGTCCACTGGTAGCCCCAGCGAGCCAGGGCGCCGACGATGGGCAGCAGGTCGCGCGCGCGCTCGGTGAGCTCGTAGTCCACGCGCGGCGGGACCTCGCGGTAGCGCTGGCGGGTCAGCAGACCGTCGGCGACCATGCGGTTCAGCCGCGAGCGCAGCTGCTCGGTCGAGATGCCCGGGAGGGTGCGCTGGAGCTCGACGAAGCGGCGGGGACCGCCGACGAGGTCACGGACGATGAGCAGCGTCCACTTGTCGCCGACCAGGTCCAGGGCCCGCGAGTCGGGCGCCCACTGGTCGTACGGGTGGCGCTTTGGGGCGGGCGGGGTGGGGATTGCGGACTCCTTCGTGCGATGAAGACGGAACGGACACTGAGGTGGGGCAGGACGTGCGATCTACTGTACTCGTGCCAAACGAAAGACGAGCTAAGGGTTTTCTAGCGAAGATGACAGTGCCGTCATCTCTTGACATGACGTCAGCGTGCCATCGTCGGTTGCGGGACGCCAGTATCGAAGCTCCCGTTCGTTACACAGAACCACGGGTGCCGGGAGGGCACCGGAGCGAGCAGGAGGTGGACGGGCGCATGGGAGACGTGGTGGATCTGCAACAGCAGCGCAGGCGGCGACGGCCGGAGGGACGGCGTCCGGCGGCGTCCGGCGGCCCGGCGACCTTCTGGTTCGACCTCGCCTCGCCCCACACCTACCTGGCGGCCGAGCGGGTGGAGCGCCAGTTCACGGGCGTCGCTTGGGTGCCGGTCGCCGGCGCCGCGGTCACGCGCACCGCGGCGCCCGCGGGGACGGCCACCGCGGCGCAGCGCGCGGCACTCGGGCGCCGGGCGGCCGCGCTGGGCATGCCGCTGGTGTGGCCCGACCCGGTCGCCGAGCCGGCGCGCGCGGCGATGCGGCTGGCGGCGTACGCGGCCGGGCGCGGCCGGGCGGCGGCGTACGTGCTGGCGGCCGGCCGCCTGGCCTTCTGCGGCGGGTACGACATCGACGACCCGGAGATGCTGGCCGAGGCCGCCGCCGTGGCCGGCCTGCCGCTGGCCGCGGCGCTGCGCGCCGCC
>JBBSUL010000100.1:0-13174 GCA_038234375.1 Solirubrobacterales bacterium
CCATGATCCTCGGGCCGTTCACCGGCGGCTGGCTGGTGGACGTGGCCTCGTGGCGCTGGGTCTTCCTCGTCAACGTCCCGGTCGTCCTCGTGACGCTCGCCCTGGTCCGGACGGCGATCCCCCCCGCGCCCGCCCGGACCGCCCCCAGGCCGCCGCTGGACTGGCCGGGGGCCGTGCTAGGCGCGCGCGGGCTCGCCGGGCCGGGGTACGGGCTCATCCGCCAGCCCGTGGCGGGCTGGACCGCCGGCGACGTGCTCGTCCCGATCCTCGGCGGCGTCGCCGTCCTCGTCACCTTCGTCGTCCGCGAGGCCCGGACCGCACACCCGATGCTGCCGCTGGGCCTGTTCCGCCGGCGGAACTTCGCCGTGGGCAACCTGCAGACGCTCACGATCTACGGCGGGCTGACGATCAACCTCTTCCTGCTCGTGCTCTACCTGCAGCAGGTCGCCGGCTACAGTGCCCTGCACGCGGGGCTGGCGACGCTCCCGACGACGGCGGTGATGTTCACCCTCTCGCGGCGCTTCGGCGCGCTGGCCGATCGCTTCGGCCCGCGCGCGTTCATGGGCGGCGGGCCGCTGGTCGCCGCCGCCGGCCTGCTGTGGATCTCGCGGCTGGGCGCCGACGTGCGCTACGCGACCGACCTGCTGCCCGGGCTGCTCGTGTTCGCCCTGGGCCTGTCGATCACCGTGGCCCCGCTGACCGCCACCGTGCTGGCCGACGCCGACGATCAGAACGCCGGGATCGCGTCGGGCATCAACAACGCGATCGCGCGCGTCGCCGGCCTGCTGACGGTCGCGGCGCTCGGGGCGGCGGTCGCCACCTCGTTCGGGACCACGATCGACCGTGAGCTGCAGGGCACCGCCCTCAGTCCCGCCGGCCGCTCCCTCGTGGCCACCGCCCGCCGCCAGACCCTCGCCCGGGCGGACACCGCCGCCCTGGCGCCGGCCGAGGCCGCGGCGGTGTCGACCGCGGTCCGCCGCGCGTCGGTCCGCGCCTTCCGCCGGGGCATGACCATCGCGGCGGGCCTCGTCGCGCTCGGAGGTGTGCTCGGTCTGGCCGGGGTCGCCAACCCGCGGCGGCGTGTCGGCGCCGCGGGGTGCGCCGGCGGCCAGGTCGTGGGGACGCCCGGCGAGGCCGGCGGCGTCAGAGGCGCTGACTCCGGGGCGAACAGGGCGTACGATGCCCCCGTCGTCCCCTGACCGTGACCGCCCGACCGGATCGGCCCGCCATGAAAGGCATCATCTTCAACCTGCTGGAGGACGTCGTGACCCGCGGGCACGGGGAGCAGACGTGGGACCTGCTGCTCCAGGACGCCGGCCTGGACGGCGCGTACACGTCGCTGGGCAGCTACGCCGACACCGACCTGGTGGCACTCGTGGGCGCGGCGTCGGCGCGCCTGCAGCTCGACGAGGACGCCATCGTGCGCTGGTTCGGCCAGGAGGCGATGCCGATGCTGGCCCGCGACTACCCGGGGTTCTTCACGCCGCACACCACGCTGCGGCCGTTTCTGCTCGCCCTCAACGACGTCATCCACCCCGAGGTGCGCAAGCTCTACCCGGGCGCCGACGTGCCGGTCTTCGACTTCGACGCGATCGACGAGGACACGCTGGCCATCGGTTACGACTCACCGCGGCGACTGTGCTCGCTGGCCGAGGGCTTCATAGACGCCGCGGCCGGCGTGTACGGCGAGCAGGTCCGCATCGAGCAGACGGCCTGCATGAAGCGCGGCGACGACAAGTGCCGGATCGTCGTGACGGCGATCCGGTGACCGCCGGGCCGGCCTCCGCGCCGGACCCCGACGCGGAGATCGCGCGCCTGCGCGCACGCGCCCAGCGCGAACGTGCCGCCCGGCTTGAGGCCGAGCACCTGGCCGAGACCTCGCTGCGGGAGCTGTACCTGCGCCAGGAGGACCTGCGGCTGCTGGAGCGCGTCGCGCGCGGGGCCAACGAGGCGGAGGAACCGGACGTGGTCATCGGCCGGATCCTCGACGACCTGTGCGCCTACACCGGCTGGCCGGTCGGGCACGCCTACCTGCTCGACGGTGACGTGCTGCGTCCGAGCGGCGTGTGGCACATCGCCAACCCGGTGCGCCACCAGGCCTTCCGCGACGCCACCGCCCGTCAGGTCTTTCGCGCCGGCGAGGGGGTGCCCGGGCGGGTGCTCAGCGAGCGTGGGCCCGTCTGGGTGGAGCTGCTGACCGACGGCGCGAACCTGCCGCGCCGCGCGGCCATCGCCGGCACCGACCTGCGCAGCGGCTTCGCCTTCCCCGTCATGGCCGGTGACTGGATCCTCGCGGTCCTGGAGTTCTACTCCCACGCGCTGGAGCCGCCCGACCAGCGGGTGCTGGACGTCGTCGCGCAGGTCGCGGTGCAGGTCGGCCGCGCCCTGGAGCGCGAACGCTCGCAGCAGCAGCTGCGCCGGGCCCACGCCGAGCTGGAGGTCAGCCTGGACGAGTTCGCGCGCTCCAACGAGGAGCTCGAGGCCTTTGCCTACATCGCTTCGCACGACCTGCAGGAGCCGCTGCGGTCGGTGTCGGGCTTCGTGCAGCTGCTCCGCCGCCGCTACGCGGGGAAGCTGGACGAGCGCGGCGACGAGTACATCGGGTACATCGCCGAGGGCACCGAGCGTATGCAGACCCTGATCGACGACCTGCTGCGCTTCTCCCGGGTCGGTCGCCAGGCTATGGGACGGGCGCCCGTCGACGTGGGCGAGCTCGTCGCCACCGCGCGGCAGGCGCTGGCCGGGGCGATCGAGGAGGCCGGGGCGGCGGTCGACGTCGACGCGCTCCCGGTTGTCGTGGGGGACGCGGCCATGCTCGGCCAGGTCGTCACCAACCTGGTGGCCAACGCCGTCAAGTTCCACGGTGACGCGCCGCCGGTGGTGCGCGTGCACGCCCAGCGTGAGGAGCACGCCTGGCGCGTGCTGGTCCAGGACAACGGCATCGGCATCCCGGCCGAGCACGTGGGCAAGGTCTTCGAGATGTTCAGGCGCCTGCACTCGCGCGAGGAGTTCCCCGGGACCGGTATCGGCCTGGCCATCTGCAAGAAGATCGTCGAGCGCCACGGGGGCACCATCGCGGTGCAGCCGGCCCCCGGGGGCGGCAGCTGCTTCGCGTTCACGATCCCCGATGCGGACGCGGAGGCCGGTGTCGAAGCGGACGCCGTCGCGCCCGAGCGGGATTCGAGCGTCGGCAGTCCGCGTCCGGGGTAGAGGAGGACCCGTCCCCACTGAACCCCAGGAGCGTGCATGTCCGACAACGTCTACAAGAGCATCGAGGTCACCGGGTCGTCCGTGACGAGCGTCGACGACGCCGTGCGCGGAGCGGTGGCCAAGGCGGCCGAGACGGTCCACAACCTGGAGTGGTTCCAGGTCGGTGAGGTGCGCGGGCACATCGAGAACGGACAGGTCGCCCATTTCCAGGTGACGGTGAAGCTCGGCTTCCGCCTGGATTGAGCCCGCACCCCGGCGGCCCGGGGCCTCCGCGCCTGGTCAGGGATCCGGGATGCTGGGCGTCCCCGGGGTGCCGTAGGTCTTCACGGTGCGCTCGAGGTAGGGGGCCAGCGTCGCCGAGAACGTCTGCGTGAGGTGGTCGAGGTCCTTCTGCACGAGGGCGCCCCCGACGACCGGCAGGCACAGCCGGCGGCTGCACATGAAGCGCGAGAGGTTGACGAGCTTGACGCGGCTCTTGCGCACCTTCCGCGCGGCGATGGCCGCCGGGTCGGGCTTGAGGACCGTGTTCGTCTGCAGCGCGCACGCGGGACCCGGGGCCCGGCCGCGCGAGACCGCGCGGTCGATGCAGTCGGGGGTGGCGCTGCTGCTGCGCGGGGTGTCGCGGATGACGAAGATCCGCTTCACGGTCGGGGGCAGCGCGCGCCACACGGCGAGGTATCCCTTGATCTGAGCGGCCTGGTTGCTCTTGCCCCGGGGAACGACGACACTGCCGCCCCGGTGCTGGGACACGAAGACCGTGTGCACCTCGGGGTGAGCGCGGAACCAGGCCAGCACCGCCCGGTTCCACGACAGGCACTGGCGCCGGGCGTCCCGATCCAGCTGGGCCGTGGCCTTCGAGAACGGGCAGCTCGAGCGGGTGATGGAGATCCCCCGCCAGCCCCGCTCCTGCGCCACGCCGTCCACCGCGGCGCGCCAGTGGGCCGCGTGGCTGTCTCCGATCAGGGCGACGACGGCCACGGCGCGCTCCTTCGGGACCCCGAACGCGCACGGGAACAGGATCCTCGTCCGGCCGGTGGGGGTGCACCGGGCGTTGGGCTCCAGCAGGGCGTCCTCGGTGCTGGGGACCACGCTGCGCCGTAGCGCGGGGTCGTAGCAGCGCACGGCCGGGTCATGCCCGGGTGCGCCGAAGCACGCAGATGAAGGCACCCTGGAGACCGGCTCCCCGGTCTGCGCGGACGCGCCGATGGTCGCCGCGGTGGCGAGCGCGCCGGTGGCCGCGAGCGCGCCGATGGTCGCCGTCAGGGCCCGGAGCGGCCGGGGGCGGTCGAGGAACCTGGGGCGGAGCATCGCGGGAGGAACCGTAGCTGAGGGCACCGGGACGCGGTGGCGGTCGCGCTAGTGTCAGCGCTCGCACCGTCCGTGAGCGGCACACCCCTCCCTTACCGGGCCTCAGGCGCTGATCCGCAGGTAGGCGAGGACGGCGAGGACGCGGCGGTGCTCGTCGCCCTGGTTGGGCAGTCCGAGTTTGGTGAAGATCGAGGTGATGTGCTTCTCCACGGCCCCGGCGGTCACGACCAGGCTCTCGGCGATCGCGGCATTCGAACGGCCCTCGGCGATGAGCTCCAGGACATCCCGTTCACGGCGCGTGAGGGTCCCGAGAGCATCGGAGGGGCGGTCACGGGGGGCGAGCATCTGCGCGACCACCTGCCGGTCCAGGACCGTGCCGCCACCGGCGACACGCCGGACGGCGGCAAGGAAGGCACGGACGTCCCCGACGCGCTCCTTCAGCAGGTAGCCGACGCCCGCGCCGTCGTCCGCGACCAGCTCACGCGCGTACGCGGTCTCCACGTACTGCGAGAGGACGAGCACGCTGAGGTCATCCTGGCGCCGCCGCGCCTCGATCGCCGCACGGAGGCCTTCGTCGGTGAACGTCGGGGGCAGGCGGACGTCGACGATGGCCAGGTCGGGGCGGTGATCGGAGATCGCGCACAGCAGCCCCGGGCCGTCCTGAACCTGCGCGACGACCTCGATGTCGTTCTCGCGCAGGAGGGCGACGATGCCCTCCCGCAGCAGGGCCAGGTCCTCGGCGATCACGACCCGCACGGCAGGCGGACCTCCACCCGCGTGCCGCCGCCCTGCGGGCTGTCCACCCGCAGGGTGCCGTCCAGCGCCTCGACGCGGGCCCGTAGGCCGGCCAGACCGGAGCCCCCGTCGTCCGCCCCGCCGCCTCCGTCGTCCCCGACCTCGACGCACACCGCTCCGCGCTCGCCGCGCAGGTGCACCCAGCTGCGTCCGGCCTCCGCGTGCTTGGCGGTGTTCGTCAGCGCCTCGGCCACGACGAAGTACGCCGCGTTCTCGACGGCCGGGCTGAGCGGCGGAAGGTCGTCCACCCGCACCGTGGTGGCCGTGGGCGCCGGTGAGCGCTCGGCCAGCGACTGCACCGCGACCACGAGCCCGCGGTCGGCCAGCAGCGGCGGCACGATGCCGCGGGCGAGGTCGCGCAGCTCGGCGATCGCCAGGTGCGCGTCGCGCTGCGCGTCGTGCAGCAGGCGCTGGACCTCCGGGCGGTCGTCGAGCCGGAGCTCGGCCCGTCCGAGGGTGAGCGTCAGCGCGACGAGCCGGGCCTGCGCCCCGTCGTGCAGGTCCCGCTCGATCCGTCGCAGCTCGGCCGCCTGGGCGTCCAGCGCCTCGTGCCGCGTCCGGGTCAGCAGGTCCACGCGGGCCCGCAGCGCGCGGCGGCCCTGGGCGATGAGGACACGGTCGTGCAGGGTCAGCAGGGAGTACCCCGTCCCCGCAGTGCCCAGGCCGAACAGTGGCCACCGCGGCCAGAACCCGGCGACGCCGGCCACCGAGCGTGTGAGCAGCCACGTTGACAGCAGGGTCACCGTGGCCACCCCGATGAGGGCCCACACCAGCGCCACCCGCCGCGACGCGGTCGTCTCGAAGCGCGCGGGCCAGCGCAGGGCGAGGTCGAGCAGCACCGGGACGCCGACACCGAGCCACGCCCATCCGGGCCAGAACGCGCCGCGACCGGTCATGAGCCACAGCGTCGGCAGCACGACGGCGGCCAGGACGGCGGCGCGGTAGGCGACCAGGCGGGCGAACTGGCCACGGCTCAGCCCGTCGGCCTGCGCAGCGACCCAGCGCCGCAGGGGGACCGTGGCTTCGACGGGTGAGGGCACCGAACGCCACGAGTGGTCGCTCATCGTCGTATGGTCGCAGAGCCTCGCCGCCGGGGAGGCGGACGCGGAGGCCCGCCCTCCGCTCAGCGGCGGGCCGGGCAGCGCGCGCACGCCGGGTAGCCTGAGCGGCATGCCGCCGGTCGACCATCGCGCGTGGGCGCTGCAGCGCACGCGGGCACTGCTCGCCGACGGCCCGGCGCAGCGCGTGATCGGCGTGATGGTGGCGTCGATCGACGGCCGCGCGGCGGTGGACGGCAAGAGCGGCGGCCTGAGCTCGGAGGCCGACAAGGCCCTGCTGAAGGCGTGGCGGGCCCAGGCCGGCGCGCTGCTCGTCGGCGCGCGCACGCTGGAGACCGAGCGGTACGGGTCGTTGATCCCCGACACGGACTCGGATGCGCGCCTGGCCCGTGGCCTCCCCGGCTGGCCCCGGGTGCTGACCGTCTCCCGCCGCCTGGACCTGGATCTCGAGGCGATCCTGTCCACCGACGACGCCCTGCCGTTGACCGTGTACACCACCGCGGACGACGTCGGTGAGGTGCCGGGGACCGACACGGACGTGGTGAGGCTCGCCGACGTGTCGCCGGCCTCCGTGCTCGCCGACGCCCGGCGCCGCTACGCCTGCGACGTGGTCGCCTGCGAAGGCGGACCGCGGCTGCTGGCCGTCGCCTTGGCCCAAGGCGTGGTGACCGACCTCAGCCTGACGCTCGCCCCCGTGATCCTCGGGGACGGGCCGTCCCTGCTGCCTCAGGGCGACGGCGCGGAGGCGAGGAAGCTGTCCGCCGTCGCCGCCGAGGCCGTCGACGGCAGCGCCTTCGTCCACTTCCGCCGACCGTGACGAAGCGGGTCGGCCCGGACGCGCGGTAGCGTGGCCGCGGTCATGAGCCCGTTCGACGACCCCGCCGTCCTGGAGCGCTTCGCCGACCTCGTCGTCGGCTTCGCCGTCAACCTGCAGCCCGACCAGGTCCTCGCGGTCGGGGCCGAGGTCGGCGGCAAGGAGGATCTCGCCCGGGCGCTGGCGGCCAGCGGCTACCGCCACGGCGCGCGGTTCGTGGACGTGACCTACTTCGACCTGCACGTCAAGCGGGCGCGGATCGAGCTCGCGCGCGAGGAGACGCTCGGCTTCGTGCCGTCGTGGTACGGGGAGCGGGTGCTGGAGCTCGGTCGCCAGCGCTGTGCGCGGATCGGCCTTACGGGTCCCGCCCACCCCGGCCTGCTCGACGGGCTGGACCCGCACCGCCTGAGCCAGGACCAGCTCCCGGCGCTCAAGGAGGGCGGCCAGGTCGTCAACGAGCGCACGACGAACTGGACGGCGGTGCCGTGCCCGACCCGTGCGTGGGCGCAGCTCGTGCACCCCGACCTGGAGCCCGAGGCCGCCTGGACCCGTCTCGGTGAGCAGATCCTGCACATCTGCCGCCTGGACGAGGAGGACCCGGTCGCCGCCTGGGGTGAGCGCCAGACGACGCTCGTGGACGCCGCCGCGCGCCTGACCGAGCGCCGCCTGGACGCGCTGCGCTTCCGGGGCGACGGGACGGACCTGACCGTGGGTCTGCTGCCGAGCTCGCGCTGGATGGCGGCGACGTTCACGACCGCGGCGGGCATCGTCCACATGCCCAACCTCCCGTCCGAGGAGGTGTTCACCGCGCCGGATCCGGAGCGGGTCGACGGTGTCGTGCGCTCCACCAAGCCGCTGCTCGTCGGCGGCTCGATCGTCCGCGACCTGGAGGTCGAGTTCCGCGGCGGGCGGGCGGTGCGCATCGACGCCTCACAAAACGCCGACGTGATGCGCGGGTACGCCGAGCGCGATCCTGGTGCGGGGCGGCTGGGCGAGGTCGCCCTGGTCGACGGAGACGGGCGCATCGGGGCGCTGGACACCGTCTTCTTCGACACCTTGCTGGACGAGAACGCGGCCAGCCACATCGCCCTCGGCGAGGCGTACCAGTTCACCGCCGGGGACCAGGACCAGGAGCGCCTGAACCGCTCGGCCATCCACGTCGACTTCATGATCGGCGGGCCGGGAGTGGACGTGGACGGCGTCACGCGTGCGGGCGACGTCGTCCCCGTCCTGCAGGACGGCGCCTGGCGCCTGTGACCGGTACCCTCGACGTCCCCGTGCGGTCCCGGCGGGTCCGGAGAGGTGCCAGAGCGGCTGAATGGGCACGACTGGAAATCGTGTGTGCGTTAACCCGTACCGGGGGTTCGAATCCCCCTCTCTCCGCTGGCGCCACGGCCACCGGTCGGACGGTCAGCTGCGCTCGTCGGCCAGGCGGCGCTGCAGCTCCTGCAACTCGTGGCGGAGCGCGTGCACGTCGGCCTCGGTGTGGGCAGCGACCCGGTAGGTCTCCCGATCGCGGGCGCGGTCGCGCATCATGGCGCGGCGTTGGCCGAGCAGGATGAGCGGCCCCTGGCAGCCGGCCACGGTCGCGAGGGCAGCCCCGAGCCCGGCGAGCATGACGGTCGGGTAGGGCTCGAAGGGCCGTGCGATCACGTTCACGGCGACCCAGGCGGTGATCCCGGTCAGCAGGCTCGCGAGGAACCACCAGGAGGCGATCAGGTCCTCTACGCCCTCGGCCGCGCGCTCTCCGCGGTGCAGCGGCGCTTCGGTGAACGTGCTCAGCGGATGGCCGCAGAAGGGGCACAGCGTGTCGTCCGCCCGGTGGCCGTGCGCGGTGCCCATCGACGCAGCGTAGTCCGGCGCGGTGGCCTGGCGGTCCCGCGCGCCCTGACCGTAAGCAGCCGTTAGGCTCGCGGCCATGGCCGCCTTCCCCGGACTCCAGCAGCTCGTGTCGCTCGCCTCCAAGCCGATCGGCGCGTTCAGCGAGATGGCCAGCCGGCCGACGGTCCTGCGGCCCCTGGACCTGCTGCGGGGCACCGGGTCGCTGCAGAGCGCGGTCGCCGGCAAGGTCGTGGTCATCACCGGCGCCTCATCGGGGATCGGGGAGGAGACGGCCAAGCAGATCGGCGCTGCGGGCGGGACCGTCGTGCTCATCGCGCGCGGCAAGGAGAAGCTCGACGCCGTCGCGGAGGAGATCCGCGCCGCCGGCGGAACGGCGGACACCCGGCCGTGCGACCTGTCGGACTTCGACGCCATCGACCGGGTGGCGGGCGAGATCATCGCCGACCACGGCGGGGTGGACGTGCTCATCAACAACGCGGGCCGGTCGATCCGCCGGTCGGTCGCGCTCTCCTACGACCGTTTCCACGACTACGAGCGCACCATGCAGCTCAACTACTTCGCGGCCGTCCGGATGATCCTGCGCGTGCTGCCGGGCATGCGCGAGCGCCAGACCGGCCAGATCATCAACATCTCCTCCTACGGCGTGCAGACGCGGGTGCCGCGCTTCGGGGCGTACATCGCCTCCAAGGCCGCCCTCGACACGCTGTGCGACTCGCTGCAGGCCGAGGTCCACGACGAGAACGTGCGCTTCACGACGATCCACATGCCGCTCGTGCGCACGCCGATGATCGCGCCGACCAAGCTCTACGACCGGTTTCCCGCGCTCACGCCGGAGGACGCGGGCCACCTGGTCGCCCAGGCCATCGTGCACCGCTCACGCCGCCTCGGGCCGCCCTTCGGCAGCGCGGCGGCGCTGGCGGACTCGTTCAGCCCGGCGATCATGGACGAGATCCGCAACCGGGGCTTCAAGATGTTCCCCGACTCGGTCGCGGCCAAGAAGTCGACGGCCCCGGCGCCCGCCGCGGAGGGCGCCCCCACCCCGAAGGACGAGGCCTCGGTCTCCGAGAACCCCAGCGCCGTCGGCACCGCGTTCGCGCACCTTACGCGTGGCACTCACTGGTAAGGGGGACACCTGCGGCGTTCTGGTGCCGCGCTGTAAGCACTGACAAGGGCATGTCTGTAACCGCCGTCGGTGGGTCGGTGGGTCGGTGGGTCGGTGGGTCGGTGGGTGGAGCCTCGCTGACGTCATGCAGCACTCAGACTCCACGCGGTCCCTCGCTCACTCCGGCTCCTGGCTCCGCGGAGCCTCACTGACGTCAGACAGCATCGAGCCTCCGCCCACCCCGGTGCGCCTCACGCCCCCGCCTCACGCCCCCGCCGCGCGCATCCGCTGCCAGCCCCGCCACAGCGCCGGCAGGTAGTCGCGCAGAGGCGGGATGGTGATCCCGCTGCCGGCCAGCGCGGCCTCGGTGCGGGTGGTCTCGAAGCGGCAGCGGAACGGCGCGGCGTCCACGAGTCCGGGGGAGACGCCCAGCGCCGTGAGCGCGCGGTTGCGCGCCTCGCCGAGCACCGGCGCCCGGCCGAGGATCTGCGCGGCGAGGAACGGCAGCGTGCCGGTGACCTCGGGCAGGATCGGCGCGATGCGCGGGCCGCCGGCGTGGCGGACGAGGGCGGCGAGCACCTCGTGTACGCGCTCGTCCTCGCGCGCGTACAGCCCGAAGGTGTCGCCGGCCGCCTCGCCGGCGCCGACGTTCAGCGCGATGTGGGCGATGGCCTGCGCGCAGCGGTCCACGGGCACGGTGGGCAGGCGGCCCATCCGGGGGACCGGGACGACCATCTGCGCCGGCAGCGTCCCCAGCGCGGCGGCGAGCGGGAAGAGCGCATAGGCGCCGTCGAGCTTGTCTGTGGCGCCGGTGTCGGTCGTCCCCACGACGGTTCCCGGGCGGTAGATCCGGTAGGGCATCGTCGCGGTGTCGCGGACGAGGATCTCGGAGTCGAACTTCGAGCGGTGGTAGGCGTGCGGGAAGCTCTGTCCGTGCCGCGGGTCGGCCTCTGGGAATGTGCCCTCCAGGTCCCCGGCGGCGGCGATCGAGGAGACCATGTGGAACGTGCCGGCCTCGACTGCCGTCGCGAAGGCCAGGGCGCGCCGGGTGCCCTCCACGTTGGCCTCGGCCATCTCGTCCGGGTCGGCGTCCATGTCGTAGATGGCGGCGAGGTGCAGGACGTGGTCGACCGGGCCGGGGTACGGCTCCCGGGTCACCGCGTCCAGGGCGATGTCACCGGGGACGGCGACCAGCCGGTCGGCGTCGACGCCGAGGTCGGCGGCGATCTTCGACAGCCGACCGGTGGACTGGGTGCGCACGAGGGCATGGACCGTCGCCCCCCGGTCTAGCAGCTCGGCGATGACGTGGCGCCCGAGGAAGCCGGTTCCGCCGGTCACGAAGCAGGTGGGAGGGGTGCTCATGGGCGGCATGCTCGCAGGCTGGGCCATAAGCCCGCGCGCGGTGGAGCCACACGACGCCGACAGCGGCCGACGCGCCAACAAGCGAAGGCGACCGTTCACACGGAATATCAGTTCGACCGGCCGACGGCCGGTCGGAGGGGCGGCTCAGCGCGTCGAGGCCGCGCCAGCGGCCGACGGCTCGGTGACCTCGGCGATCTCCAGGGTCCGCTCGACGAGCTGGCCGAGGGTCAGCCAGTTCTCGCGCACCGCGCTCGACGTCCCGGCCACGTCGCCCGCCGCCGCACGGTCGATGATCGCCTCGTGCTGGGCGACCGAGCGCCGGCCGGGCAGCGCCCCGCTGCGCAGGATCTCCAGGCGGTGCAGCCGCGCGTCCATGCGCTCAAGGACGAGGACGACGTCCGGGTTGGCGCAGCCCCCCACGAAGACGGCGTGGAAGCGGTCGTCCGCAGCGTAGGTCGCCGTGGCCGCGCCGGCATCCATCGCGGCCACGAACGCCTCGTTTGCGAGGCGCAGCTCCGTGATGGCGTCCCCGTTCAGGCGCGGCACGGCGATCTCGGCGGCGAGGGCGTGCATGGCCGCCAGGACCGGGAAGCTGTCGCGCGCGTCCTGCGGGCTCAGCGGTGCCACCCGCGTGTAGCGCTGGGGGGCGGTCTCGATCAACCCCTCGGCTTCCAGGCGGGCGAGCGCGTCGCGCACCGGGGTGCGGCTGAGGTGCAGCCATTCGCACAGCTCGCCGTCGTGGAGGTGCTCGCCCGGGGCCAGCGTGCCGGAGACGATGGCGTCACGGATGGCCTGGTAGGCGGTGTCGCGGAGCAGGTGACGGGCCGCAGTCTTGCGCTCGATCGGGACTGGCATCTCAGATGTCAGTAGACCACAGGGCAATGACGGTGCGCTGAGATTCGTCGGCGCACGACTGGCATCTCACATATCAGTGCTGTGACGACCCGCACACGTTGACCCCGCGTCCGCCTGGGTGGTAGGACCGCTCTGTGTGTCTGGCTATTCCCGGGAGGGTCACCGAGTTCGTCGACGAGTCGCTGCGGTTGGCGAACGTCGACGTGGCCGGTGTCCATCGAACCATCAACGTGAGCCTCGTCGACACCGACGAGCGTCCGGCCCAGGTTGGTGACTGGGTGCTCATCCACGTCGGCTTCGCGCTGTCGCTCGTCGACGAGGAAGAGGCCAACGAGACCCTGACCCGCCTGCAGGCCATGGGTGAGGACTACGAGGCCGAGCTCAACGAGCTGCGCGAGAGCGCGATCCAATGAGCCTGGATCCCTACCACTGCATCACCTGCTCGGACGAGGGCACCGAGATGACGGTGCTGCAGGTCGACGCGGAGCGCAGCATGGCGCTGTGCGCCGGGCCCGACGGCGCGCACAGCTCCGTCGAGATCGCGCTCGTGGAGGACGTGCACCCCGGGGCCACGCTGCTCGTCCACGCCGGCACCGCGCTCATGAAGGTCAGCGACCCGGAGGAGGCTCGCGTATGAGGTTCGTCGACGAGTTCCGTGACCCCGAGCTCGGCCGTACCCTGGCCAACGAGATCCTCGCCACCGTCCAGCCGGGACGCCACTACAAGATCATGGAGGTCTGCGGCGGCCACACGCACTCGATCTACAAGTACGGCGTCGACGACCTGCTGCCCGAGAACGTCGAGCTCGTCCACGGCCCCGGCTGCCCG
>JBBSUL010000101.1:0-12856 GCA_038234375.1 Solirubrobacterales bacterium
CCTCCTCGTGGACGAGACGTTGCGCATGTACCCACCGGCGTGGATCGGCCCGCGACGTTCGATCGAGCCGTTCGACCTGTGCGGCGTCCGCGTTCCCGGTGGTGCTGCGGTGAACTACAGCTCCTGGGCGAGCCATCGGCTCCCGGACGTCTGGCGCGATCCTGATCGTTTTGATCCGCAGCGCTTCGCTCCCGGGCGCCGGGAGCTCATCCCCAAGGGGGCCTACGTCCCCTTCGGCGGCGGGTCGCGCACCTGCATCGGCATGCGCTTCGCCCAGGCCGAGATCGACGTCATCGCTCGCGGGATCCTCGGCCGCTGGCGCCTGGAGGCGGACCCCGGCTACCGGCTGGCGATCCGCCAGATGCCGACGATCTCCCCCAAGCACGGCATGCCGATGACCATCCGCACGGCCTGAACGGACCGGACCGACGCGGGCCTCACGGCGCGACGTGCGCGGTCCAGCCCTCACCGTCCCAGTACCGCAGGCGCTGCTCGCCCCTCGGGTCCGCATACCACCCGGCCGGCGCGGACCGCGGCGCGGCGTCGGAGGCCAGCGGCCGCTCCTCGGACTCCGGGGCCTCCCCGGCGCGCACGACGAAGGTCCGGGCCACCTGGTCGCCGACCCGCTGGCGGCGCGGCGTGCTCATGGCCACGATGAAGCCGATCAGCCCGGGCAGGAAGTACGGGAAGCCGTCCACGACCCAGAGCAGGCTCCGCACCACGCCCTTGCCCGCGCCCGGCGGCGACCCGTCGGCCCGGACGAGGCGCAGCCCCAGCAGCCGCTTGCCCGGCGTCCACCCGGTCATCCCGGGCAGCACGCCCCAGTAGAACAGCGAGGCAGCCAGCGACACGGTGAGAAACAGCGTCGCCGCGGCGCCCTCAAGCTGCCACGACTCGCCGTTGAGCGTGAAGTGCGCCTGGCTGGAGCTATCGGTCACCGCGTCGGACGGCACCTTGTCGGCGACGAGGAAGAACACCACCCACACCGCGCCCCCGGCCACCACGGCGTCGATCAGCCACGCGGCCACCCGGCGGCCCATGATGCGCGTCGGGGACGTCCGCATGGGGCCGAGGGTATCGTGCGCGCGGTGCCGGTCCCGCGTCCCGCCGCCGACGTCGTCGTGCCCGTCGCCGCCGACGCACCGGGCCTGTCGGCGGTCCTGCAGCGCATGTGCGCGCTGACCCTGGGGCCGGACGACACGCTGACCGTCGTCGACAACCGCGGCGTCGGGGTGAGCGACCCGCGGGTGCTCGTCGCCGCGGAGGTCCCCACCTCCTACTTCGCCCGCAACGCCGGCGCCCGGCGCGGGCAGGCGGAGTGGATCGTCTTCCTCGACGCCGACGTGCGCCCGCCGGCCGACCTGCTGGACCGCTTGCTGGCCCCGACCCCCGATCCGGCGGTCGGCATTCTGGCCGGCGGCGTGCAGGACGCCCACATCGGCCCCGGCGGTCCGCCCGCCGCGCGCTTCGCGCAACTGCAGGCCGTCATGTCCCACACGAGCACGCTGGGTCGCGGGCGCTGGTCGTTCGCCAAGACCGCCCACGCCGCCGTCCGCCGCGAGGCGTTCGAGGCCGTCGGCGGCTTCCGGGCGCAGGTGCGCTCGGGCGGGGACGCCGACCTGTCCTGGCGCCTGCGCGACGCCGGCTGGGCGCTGCAGGTCCGCGACGCGGCCTGCGTGGTGCACGACAGCCGCACCAGCGTGCTGGGCCTGCTCGGCCAACGCGCCCGGCACGGCTCGGGCTCGGCGTGGCTGGAGCGCGAGCATCGCGGCTCGCTGCCCGGACGCCGGTGGCCGGGCCTGCTGTGGTGGGGGACGCGGCGCGCGGCGGCGGGCGTGCTGGCGCTCGTGCGCGGCGATCGCGACGGCGCGGTCCTCGGGCTCCTCGACGGCCCCTCGGTGTGGGCCTTCGAGCTCGGGCGACGCGTCCCCAACCGGCCCCTGCGCCGCCGGCGTCCTCAGCGCCCGCGGTAGGGGTCCGCGCGCCCCATGCGGCCACGCACCCCGGGCACCGACAACGCCAGGCGCCGGACCTGCTCACCCGGACGCAGGGCCCGCCGTTCGGCGACCTGCGCCCACGCTGTCCGCGCCTCGACGTAGCGCCCCTCCCGGGCCAGCCCGGCCGCGAGCGCGGCGTGATCGGCGGCGACGGTCCGCCGCGCCACCTCGCCCGGCACGAGGCCGGCGTGTGCCTCGTGGAGGGCGAGCTGCGCCGCCGCCAGCGCGGTGACGTCGGCGGTCAGGCCGCCCGGGTGGCGGCGGTAGCCGACCACGGCGTCCGGGACGCAGACCGCGTCCACCGGGATCCGGCACAGGCGCAGCCACAGCTCCCAGTCCTCGGCCACGCGCACCGGTCCGGGGAACCCGCCGGCCGCGGCCACCTTCTCGCGACGCACGACCACGCTCGAGGTCGGGATCGGGTTGGCGGCGTAGAGCTGCGCCCCGAACGCGCGCGCGTCCAGGCGGCCGGCCGATGGCTCGGCCCAGCGCTCACCCGTCGGGCGCCCGTCGGCCCCGACGACCTCGGCGCGGCCGAACGCCCAGCCCGCCTCGCGCGTCCGCTCAAGGGCGCCCACCGCGGCCGCCAGCAATCCCGGCCTCCAGGCGTCGTCGGCGTCGCAGAGGGCGACCAAGCCGACCTCGCCCGACAACTCGTCGGCCCCGGTCGCACGAGCGTGCGCCGGGCCCCCGGAGCGCTCGCGGCGCACCAGCGTCACCCGAGAGGCGTGGTCCGGGTGCAACGCGACCGGCACCGGCGAGCCGTCGTCGACGACCACGACGTCAAGAGACCCCGCCTGGGCGAGCACAGCGTCGAGCGCTTCGGTGAGGAACGGTGCGAAGCCGAACACGGGGAGAACCACACCGACGCGCATCTGGCGCCGAGACTACCGCCGTCCCCCGGACGACCACGCCGACACGCAACCCCGGCGAACGGATCGTCCCGGGACGGCGCGAAGTGACCGATCGGACCGGGGGCGCCTGACCCGCGTCGTGGCCGCGGGCGACCCGGTGCGCATCCGGCGTACGGGCGTCCCGAGCGCCCGCTGACACCCGACCGCCGTCAGGCCGGGATGACGACCTCCGGCCTGGCCTCCGGGACGTCCGCCCCGACGACAACGGTACGCCGGTCACTCGCCCGGGGCTTCCGCGACCAGAGCATCATCGGACGCTCGACCGTCACGTGCAGGACCTGCGCGGCGAGCATGATCGCCGGCAGCATGAGCGCCAGCGAGATCGCGAAGTGCCGCACCGGGGAGCCTGCCGACGCACCCACGTCGTGCAGCTCCCAGATGACGATGCCGTGGACGAGGAAGATCGAGTAAGACCGCTCGCCCACCCAGGCGACGACCGGGCCGCGGAAGGCGCGCCACACGGGCCGTCCGGTGTACTGTCGGATCACGACCGCGGCGAGCAGGCAGGCGCCGGACGCCGTCCCCAGCACCAGGCGCAGATCGTCCCCTTCGGGTGCCCACACCGGGGTGCGACACAGGAGCACGAGGCCGGCGCCCAGCAGCAGTGGCGACACCCAGGCCGGGACGCGCCAGGTGCCGCTCACCGGCCAGCGGACCGCGAGCACGGCCAGCGCCACCCCGGGCAGGAACGTGCGCAGCGCGGCCAGCGGCGACTGGCTCAGCGGGACGCCCGTGTCCAGGCCAGCGCTGCCGAAGATCGCGCCGACCACGGCGACGGCGGCCAGGAGGGCCACCGCGGTGATCCCCCCGTCGCGGTGGCGGCGCACCAGCCACGCGCACGCCGCCGCCATCGGCACGAGCAGTATGTAGAACAGGGCCTCGACGTTGAGGCTCCAGGCGTGATCGATCGTCCCGGCCACCTGCCCGTGGTGGTAGACCTGCGTCAGCGTCACCAGGGCGATGACGTGCCCGATGCCCGAGCCCTGTAGCCCGTACAGGAGCAGGACGACGGCACAGGCGGCCCAGAAGGCGGGGAGGATGCGGCCGGCGCGGTGCCGCGCGTACCTCCCCCAAGATGGCAGTGGTGCCCCGCTCAGCGCCGCGCGCACAAACGGCCGCGAGAGCAGGAACGCCGAGAGCGCGAAGAACACGTAGACGGTCGTCTGCAGGCCGAACACCAGCGCCCCGCCCACGCGTCGGTAGGCGGCGTCGAAGTCCAGGCTCCGCGTGTCGAGGATCACCACGCCGGCGGCGACGTGGAACACGACCACGGCCATGAGCGCGTAGGCGCGCAGGGCGTCACCGGCCTCCAGTGCCGCATCCTGCCCCCGTCCGCCGTCCACACTCACGGGCGCGAAGCTACACCGAGGCTCGGGTGTCGGCATAATGCCAAGATGCGGCTCGTCGTCGCACCTGGGCCGTCGTCGACCGCTCGCCGCGGGCGAGCAGGGGCCGCCCGAAGACCGTGCGCTGGTGGGCGATGACGGTGATCGGTGACGACGGGCTGACGCCCAGCGATGAGGTCGACGAGCGCCGCTGGATCCCGGTCGGGCAGGCCGACGCCCTGCTGGACTACGAGCACGACCGCGAGCTTGTGCGCGAGGCCATCGCCGCCGCCCGGCCGCGATCGCGCTAGGGCGTCTTCTTCCCCGGGTTCAGCAGGCCCTTCGGGTCCAGCGCGTCCTTGATCGCCCGGTGCGCGGCGACCGCGCCGGGGGCCCACTGCTTGCGCAGCTGGCCGCGCTTGAGCCACCCCAGGCCGTGCTCGCCGCTGACCGTGCCGCCGAGGGACACCGCCAGGTCGAAGAGCTCCTCGGTCGCCGCCTCCGCCCGGGCCAGCTGCGCGGTGTCGCCCGGCGACAGCAGGAACGTGGAATGCAGGTTGCCATCCCCCGCGTGCCCCCACGAGCACGCCTCCAGCCCGTGGCGCACGCCGATCTGCACGGTCCCGAGGATGCCCTCGGCGAGCCGGTCCAGCGGCACCGCCACGTCCTCCGAGAGCTTGCCGCCGTGCACGGCAGTCACCGCGATCCCGACCCCGTCGCGCCAGCGCCACAGCTCGCGCCCGTCGTGCACCCGGGCGTCGGGGCCCATCGCCTCCTGCAGCTCGGCGACCTCGTGCTCACCGCCGTCGGCCTCGCAGAGCACGAGGAACTGCGCGTCGGGCGGTAGTCCGCCGGGG
This sequence comes from Solirubrobacterales bacterium, assembly GCA_038234375.1. Lineage (GTDB taxonomy): Bacteria > Actinomycetota > Thermoleophilia > Solirubrobacterales > Solirubrobacteraceae > Paraconexibacter. The sequence continues at coordinate 5,094 of JBBSUL010000101.1, forward strand.
AAGGACCCGCGTGCGGCGGCGAGCGCACCGGCGTCCAGGTACTCGATCGCCGCGGGCACCACGCCACTGGCCAGGACCGCCGCGACCGCGTCACACCCCGCCTCCACCGTCGGATAGGCCGCGACCACGGGCACCGGCTCGCCCGGCGCCGGAACCAGGCGCAGCCAGGCAGCGGTGACGATGCCCAGCGTCCCCTCGCTGCCGCACAGCAGGCCGACGAGGTCGTACCCGGCCACGTCCTTGCGGGTCGGCCCGCCGACCCGCACGAGCTCGCCCGGGGTCAGGACCGCCTCCAGGCCGGTGACCCACGCGCGCGTGACGCCGTACTTGAAGCAGTGCGGCCCACCCGCGTTGGTGGCGATGTTGCCGCCGATCTGCGACTGCTCGGCCGCGCCCGGGTCGACGGGGAAGTACAGCCCGTTCTCACGTGCGTGGCGCGCGACGGTCTGCGTGGTCACCCCGGCCTCGACATGCATCCGCCAGCTCCCCGGGTCCAGCGCGCGGACCCGGTCCAGGCGGTCGAGCGCAAGGACGACCGTCCCCTCCGGCCCCGCGGTCTCCGGGGTGGGGGCGGGGACGGCGCCCCCGGCGTAGCCCGTCCCGCCGCCCCGCGGGACGATCGCCACGCCGCGGTCGTAGCACCAGCCGACCACCGCCGCGACCTCCTCGGCGTCCCCGGGCAGCACGACCGCCTCGGCGTGGCCGTGCAGGCCCATGGCGATCGACGCGTCCTGCGTCCACTGGGCCGCCGGGTCACCGAGGACGTTATCGGCACCGACGATCCCCGCGAGGTCTGTCCGCATGGCCTGACCGTACCCTCATGCAGCGGCCGCGCACCCCGTGGCCTGGCCGCTCCGCACCCGTGCCCGAGGGCGACACCATCCACCACGCCGCGCACCGGATCGGACCGGTCCTCGTCGGCCACGTGCCCGACGAGCTGCGCACCCCGCACCCGCGGTTCGGCCGTGACCGCTGGCCCGACCGGCTGCGCGGGCAGACGGTGACCTCCGTCGACGCCCACGGCAAGCACCTGTTCCTGCGCTTCGACGGCGGCCTCGTCGTCCATTCGCACCTGCGGATGACCGGCTCGTGGGGCGTGCACCCGCGGGGCCAGCGCTGGAAGCGCTCGCCGCGGCGCGCCTGGCTCATGGTCCGGGTCGGCGAGGTCGAGGTCGTGCAGTTCGACGGCCCCGTGCTGGAGCTCATGACCGCCGCGCGGGCCCGGTCAGACCGGCAGCTCGCGGCGCTGGGGCCCGACATCCTGGCCGCCGACGGCCTCGATGAGGCGCGGCTCCTGCGCCGCTTGCGCGAGGACGACCCGACCCGCTCGATCGGGGACGCGCTGCTGGACCAGCGGACGATCGCCGGCCTGGGGACGATCTGGCGGACGGAGGCGTGCTGGGCGGCGGGCATCGATCCGCACCGCGCTGCCGGCGAGGTCCCGGACACCGAGGTCCTCGCCGCCCTGCGCGACGTCGGCCCGCGGATGCGCGAGAGTGCCCTGACCGGGTCCGGGGGCCGCGACGCCGCCTGCTACGGACGGCGCGGACGCCCCTGCCGGCGCTGCGGCACCCCGATCCGCTCCGGGCACCTCGGCGACGACAACCGGCCCATTTACTGGTGCCCCGGCTGCCAGCGGTGAACCGGCTTGCAGGCGCTTCGCCATACTGGTCGGCCGATGGCCGACGCCCGTGTAGACCAGCCGCCCGTGCGCCGCGTCGGCCACAAGGGCGCCGACCACATCGCCCCCGGCAACACGCTGGCGTCGTTCGACGCCGCGCTCGCCGCTGGGGTCGACATGATCGAGTTCGACGTCCTACCCGAGCACACCGACGGCACCGGCGAGCTGTACCTCGCCCACGACTACAAGCACATCGCCTCAGCGCCCACGCTGGCCGACGGCCTGGCCCACTTCGCCGCCGACGCCTTCGCAGGTGTGGACCTGGACGTCGACCTCAAGCTTCCCGGGTACGAGGCCCGCGTGTGCGCGGCGCTGCGCGAGGCCGGCCTGGCGCCGCGGACACTGATCTCCACCATGGAGGAGGCGTCCCTGCCGCGCGTCCGGGCCGCCGCCCCGGAGATCCGGCTCGGCTGGTCGGTACCCAACGTCCGGCGCAACTACCTCGCCCACCCGGCGACCAGGCCGCTGGCGAAGGCGGCGATCCTGTGGGCGCGGCGCGCCATCCCGCCCCGCGCCCGCCAACGCGCACAGGCCGGCGCGATCGATGCCGTGATGTCCCACTGGGCGCTCGTGAGCCCGTCCTTCGCGGCGGCGATCCGCGACGCCGGGGCCGAGCTCTACGTGTGGACGGTCGACGAGCTGCCGCTGCTGCGGCGCCTGGAGGCCACACCCGGCGTGACCGGGATCATCTCGAACGACCCGCGCCTGTTCGACGCGCCCGACTGAGACCCCCGCCGGGGCGGCGGCCTACTTCGAGACCTTGCAGCTGGCCACGCTGTAGCCGCGCGGATCCGAGCCGGCGGTCAGCCCGCGCTTGGACGTCGTCCGCCGGCGGACGCGGCGCTTGACGGCGGTGCCCTGACGCCACTCGAAGGTGACGGCGCCGCGCAACCGGTAGTAGCCGCTCTTCGGCGGCTGGACGGTGAAGTTGCGCCCGCTCGCACGACGCCGGTACTTGGCCGAGCCCACGCTGACAAAGCCGCTGTCCCCGCTGTCGCCGATGTTGTGCCACTGCTTCTCGGACGAGTCGTAGTACTGCAGCTGGAAGCGCATGTACATGCGCTGCGAGCGCCGCCCGTTGCCGGGCATGGAGCCGCGGATGCCGATCGTGTCCGGGTGGTCCGCGGTGTCGCAGACGTTGACCGTGGCCCACAGCAGCGACGAGCTCGAGGACGGCTTCTTCTTCGAGGACGCCGCCCCGCTCAGTGCCGGCACCCCGAACGCGCCGCTCAGCACGAGCACGCCGGCGACAAGGGTTGCGCGCGGACGGGTCATGCGGGCAGGGTAGCGGGGCCCGTACGGGGCCCGCGATCCGCTTGTGATGGATCCGCGCAGGCGGCGTAGTGCAGGTATGGGCGACACATTGACCATGGCTCTACCAGCCCCGAACACGGCCACCTTCGCGTTCGATGCGCTCTACCGCGCCAGCGTGGACGACGTCCACGCCTACGCGTGGTCGCTGCTGCACGACCGAGCGGCCGCGGAGGACGTCACGGCGCTGGCCTTCGAGCGCGCTTACCGGCGGCGGGGCCGGTATGACCCGGCCAAGGGCAGCGAGCGGGCGTGGATCTTCGGGATCGCGCGCAACGCGGCGCTGGACGAGCTGCGACGGCGACGGCGGACCGCCGCGCTCATGACCGACCCGCAGGACCCGGCCGCCGCTGCAGCGGTCAGCCGGGCCGGCGAGGAGGCCGAGCGCCGCGCCACCGTCCGGGCCGCGCTGGCCACGCTCGACGCCCGCGACCGCGAGCTCGTCGCCCTGAAGTTCCACGCCGGACTGTCCAACGCCGAGATCGCCGAGCTGCTCGGCGTCTCCGAATCCAACGCGGGCACGAAGGTGCACCGCGCCGTCACCAAGCTCCGGGAGGCCTGCGCCTGATGTCCCGCCACCACACCGACACCGATCTGGACCCGACCGTCGCCGCCGAGCTGAACGCCCTGGAGGCCGCGCTCACCGGCGACCCGGCCGCCCCGCCCGAGCTGGCCGCCCTCGTCGCCTCCGTCCGCGAGGACGCCCCCGGGCCGAACATGAGCTTCCGCGAGGAGCTCGACACCCGCGTCGCCGACGGCTTCCCCGCCGCCGGCGGCGGCGCGCGCACGTGGCCGGCCGCCGTGCGCGCCCGGCTGCCACGGATCTCCCTCACCCCCGGACCCGCCCTCGGCCTGGCTGCCGCGGTGGTCATCGCGCTCGTGGTGAGCGTCGGGGTGCTGGGCCAGGCGGGGACCGAGACCGCGAGCACCACCGAGACGCTCCGCCCGATCAGCGGTGGCCCGGGTGCATCCGGCGCTGCCTCGGCGACAGACGCGCAGCCATCCGAGCCGTCTGCTGTCGGCCGCACCGAAGGTGCGTACGGGCCCGCCCCGGGGACGGTGGCCCCGGCTCCCGGGTCGCCCACGCCCACCCCGAAGTCCGGGCGCAAGGTGCAGCGCACGACGCGCCTGTCCCTCACCACGTCGGCCGGCAGGCTGCAGGACGTAGCCGACGACGTCGTCCACTTGACCCAGTCCGCCGGCGGCGTCGTGCAGTCCTCGAACGTCGACGCGACCGACCGTGGCGGCAGCGCCGCGTTCGAGCTCAGCGTCCCGACCGCCGAGGCCGACGAGACGATCAAGCGCCTCAGCGCCCTGGCCCATGTCGACTCCCTGAGCCAGGCCACGATCGACATCACCGCGTCGTACGTGGCGGCCGCCGACCTGCTCAGCGACACCCGCGCCGAGCTGCGCACGTCGCTGAAGGCCCTCAAGGGCGCCAAGACCGACGCGGGCATCGCCCGCCTGCGCAAGCGCATCCGCGACCGCCGCCGGGAGATCGCCTCCCTGGAGGGCCAGGTCAAGCGCGTGCGCGCCCGCGCGGACAACACCACCGTGTCGGTGAGCCTCACCGGCCGCGGCTCGTCCAAGGCCGACGACGGGTCGGCCGGCGGCGGGCCGTGGAGCCCCGGCGACGCGGCGGGCGACGCCCTGCGCGTCCTGGAGGTCGCCGCCGGGGTGCTGCTGATCGCGCTGGCCGTCGCGGTGCCGCTGGGCCTGATCCTGCTGCCCGCGCTCTTCGGCGCCCGCGTCACCCGGCGGCGGCGGCGCGAGCACGCGCTGGACGCCGTCTGACCGGGTGGCTCGCGCGCCGCGGAGCCTCGGTGACACGATGCGTCATCGAGGCTCCGCGCAGCTGCGCGAGGCCGACGGCCCGACCGTGAGCGGAGTCTGGTGGCTGGCATACAGCACTCAGGCTCCGTCCACCTCGTCAGCGGTGCGCCGAGCAGCGGTGCGCCGGCGGGCCCGGCGGCGGCGTGTGGTAGGAAGAAGCACCGTGGCTGCCAAGGCGACACCCGATGCCGGATCCCTCCTCGCCCAGGTGCCGGTCTTCGAGGCGCTGGAGCCCGCGGACCTGCAGCGCGTGGCCCAGGTCGCGGTCTCCCGCCGCTTCGCCGCCCAGCAGGTCGTCTTCCGCGAGGGGGACACGAGCGACACCTGCTACATCGTCCGCACCGGCCACGCCCGCGCGGTTCGTGAGCACACCGACGGGCGGTCGATCACGCTCGCCCATTTCGGCCCCGGCGACATCTTCGGCGAGCTGGCGATGTTCGACGACGAGCGGCGCTCGGCCACCGTCGAGACCCTCGACGACGTGGACGCCGTCGCCATCGCCGGCGGCGACATGCGCCGCCTGCTGCGCGAGCATCCGGACATCGCCGTCAAGCTCGTCATCGCCCTCGGCCGCCGGATGCGAGAGGCGAACGAGCGGCTGACCCGCCAATCCTTCCAGACCGTCCAGAGCCGGGTGGCCGGCGTCCTCGGCCAGCTCGTGCAGGGCGCCCGCGACGAGGGTGCCGACGGGACCCACGTGCTCGTCACCATCACCCAGGCCGACATCGCGCAGCTCGCGGGCTCCAGCCGGGAGTCTGCCAGCCGCTTCCTCGCCGTCCTGGAGCGTGCAGGGGTGCTCACGCAGGGCCGCGGCCGCCTGACCGTGCACGACCCGTCCGCGCTGGAGAACTACATCTACTGATGTCCGGCACAGAGTCTGAGTTCTCTGCCGGCGGCGTCGTCCTCCCGCCTCACGGGGTGGCCCCCGACGGCCCCGACCCCCACTGCGTCGTCATCGTGCCGACCCGCCGGGCCGCCGACGGCCGGAGCGTCCTCGCGCTGCCCAAGGGCCACCCGGACCCCGGCGAGTCCGCGCTGGACGGTGCGCTGCGGGAGGTCCGCGAGGAGGCCGGCCTCGTCGCCGAGCTCGTCGAGGAGCTCGGCGAGGTCCGCTACTTCTACATGCGCGGGGGGCGCCGCATCGCCAAGGTCGTGCGCTTCTTCCTCCTGCGCGCGACGAGCGGGGACATCGCCGACCACGACCACGAGGTGCAGGACGCCCGCTGGGTCACGCTGCAGGACGCCGCGGGCACACTCACCTACGCGGGCGAGCGGGCGATGGTCCGCAAGGCCCTGTTGCGCCTGCAACCGAACGGGTAGGGTCCCGTCCCACATGCAGGTGCTGAACTTCTACTCGACCATCTTCGCCGACCAGCTCAAGCGGGGGCGCAAGACGGCCACGATCCGCCTGGGCGACAAGTCGCACAAGTACAAGAAGAACCAGGCGGTGCTGGTCACCATCGGCTATCAGCACTCGCCGCGGGAGAAGATCTTCGACGCAGTGATCGACCAGGTCGAGGTCAAGCGCGTCAAGGACCTGTCCCCGCGCGACATCGAGCACGACAACCCCGAGTTCCGCCGCGTCGAGGAGATGGTCCACTTCCTCGAGCAGATCTACGGCAAGTCGGTCACCGTCGACGACCTCGTGACCGTAGTGCGCTTCTCGCAGATCATCGACAACCCGCCGACGGTCACCGAGCGCCTCCGCGGGTTCGGCGGCGCCCAGAACTAGCCGAAGACCCGACTGACGTCGGGCTTCGGACGGGAGAACGACTTCGTCGTTCTCCCACGACGTGCTAGCCGAAGACCCGACTGACGTCGGGCTTCGGCGTTCAGCGGTCGGCGGTGCCCCGGGGCATGATCCAGACCGACGGGAAGTCCAGCACCTCGGCCAGACGGTCGAAGCGGGCGTCGTAGTGCAGGACCGCGCAGCCGTGCTCGGCGTCGCAGGCGGCGATGATCGCGTCCGGAGGCGAGACCCGGTGGTGACCGGGCGACCCGCGCGCGGCGAGTGCCAGCAGCGCGCCCCGGCCCGCGACGAGCGTCCCGCGCGAGATCTGCCGGTCGGGCAAGGCTCCGAGCTCCGCGTCGAGCACCTCGACCTCACGCCGATCCCGTGCGCTGAAGAGCAGCTCCATCCGCACGATCTCGCAGGTGACGATGCGGTGGTCATCCGCCGCCTGTGGCCACGCCGGACCGGCCTGCGCCGAGCGGCCCCACGCCGATGTATCGGCGAGGAGCGGCACCACGGCAGGCCACGTCACCGTTCGATCCCGTAGATGCGGCGATCATGGTCGATCAAGATGTCGAGATCGACCCCGTCGCCGGTGACGAAGCGCTCGACGAGTCGCCGTGCCGGCGTCACCTCGGACGGCGGCGCTTCCGTCGTCTGCCGGTACAGGTCGAGCGCGTCACGCACGATCTCTGCCTGCTTTCGGCGCTTTCGGAATGCCTCCTCGCGGAGCCATTCCGCTTGGTCAACACGGATCGGGTAGTTCCGGTTGATGGTATCCACACCTACAGTGTGACACGTACAACTGTAGACCACTACCAAGGCCGGCGGGAGATCGTCCACCGCGAGTTCCGAGCCCCTAGGCGAGGACACTCGCAATGCTTCTCGAGCCGCCAGGCGAGGGAAGCACAGCCGCCAGGCGAGGGAAGCACTGGCACTCCGGTGAAGAGACTGCCAATGACGGTTGACATCCCCCAGTCGCACGCGTAGATTCGAGGGAAGGTTGGCACTCGACGTCCCTGAGTGCCAGCGCACGTCCCCGGAACCATTCGACGGAGGTAGTAACCACAATGAACCTCAAGCCCCTGGGCGATCGGCTGATCGTCAAGGCCATCGACGAGGAGCAGACGACGGCCAGCGGCCTCGTCCTCCCCGACACCGCCAAGGAGAAGCCCCAGAAGGGCAAGGTCCTGGCCGCCGGAGACG
>JBBSUL010000102.1:0-12763 GCA_038234375.1 Solirubrobacterales bacterium
CCGGGGGGGGCTTGGGGGGGGGGGGCCGCGGCCCCCCCCCCGCGGGGCGGGCGGGCGGGGGCGCCCCCCCCGCGCCCCCCCCGCCGCTCAGCCGGCCACCCCGGGGGTGCCGCTGGCGCCCGAGGACGGCGACGCGCTGGACAGCGACGGGATGAAGCCCGTGCCCTTGACGGCGGCGAGGATCGTGGCCATGTCCGCCGAGCTCTGGAACGCCTCCGGGGCGGGCTCGCCGCCGAGGACGTTCGTGACCCAGGCGGCGTGACGCGCCTCGACGCTGAGGATCGACGCGGCGGCGCTGAGGTACTCCTTCTTCTTGATCGCCCCGGCCTGCCCGAGGTAGGCCTTGACGCCGGCGTCCTCGAGGGTCATCGACGTCTTGAGGAACGTCTGCTCGTCGCTCGTAGAGCCCTTGAAGTCGAATTTCGGCTTCGACACGGCCCCCGAGCCGATCGCCTTCTTCAGGGCGACGACGTGCTGGGCCTCGTGCTTGCCGACGACCTCGCCGAGCTTGGCGGCCTCGCCGGACAGCGCCCCGCTGTCGTTGGCCTCCTTGTAGAAGGCGGCCTCCAGGTACTCGAGGGTGAGCGCGTAGTTGAGGATCGCGATGTCCCCGCTGGACTGGGCGACGGCGAGCGACGGGCCCGCGAGGGCGCCCAGGGCGGCGGAGCCGCCGACGAGGGCGGCGACCTTGCCGAAGAACGCCGCGCGGGTGTGGTCCTCGACGCGGGAGGCCGCGTCGGCGATCGCGCCGTCGCGGTCCAGTTCGGCGAGGGTGGGGAAGAGTGAGTCGGTCATTGGTGTCCCTTTCGTCCTACTGGATGAACCCGGTCGCCATGACGGCGTCCAGGATCTCGGACATCGGCTTGCCGGCATCGAAGGCGTTCGGGGCCGGTACCGGTGAGTCCCCGTTGCCCAGGATGTCGCGGATCCACGACGCGTGGCGCGCCTCCACGGGCAGGATCGATCCGGCGGCGCCCAGGACGGCGGCGGACTTGATCTTGGTCACCTGGCCGAGGTAGGCCATGACGCCGGTGTCCTCGAGGGTCATCGCCGTCTTGCCGAACATGTCCTCCTCGTCGGTCGTGCCCTTGAAGTCGAACGTCGGCTTCTTGATCGCCTTGCTGCCCAGCGCCTTCTTCAGCGCCTCGACGTGCTGCATCTCGTGGTCGGCGACGACGCGCGCGAACTCGGCGAGGTCACCGGTGAGCGCACCGCCGTCGTTGGCCTCCTTGTAGAAGGCGGCCTCCAGGTACTCGAGGGTGAGCGCGTAGTTGAGGATCTTCACGTCGCTCTCGGGCGTGCTGCCGCCCTGGCCGATCGACAGGGCGACCGGCAGCGCGCCGATGGCCAGGCCGCCGCCGACGAGAACGCCGGTGCGGGTCATCGCCCGGCGTCGGGTGAGGCCGGCCTGCGCGGCCTCGGAGGTCTCGCGCAGGGCACCGTCCTTGTCGAGCTCGTCGAGCGTGGGTACGGACGGGTGGTGCAAAGCCATGCGTTGCCTCCGGGTGAGTGCTGCGTCGGCGCGGAGCGCCGCGGTTCCCACCGGACCTCCGCATCTGTTGACCACAGCTAACGGAGACGTGGTCTGACCGGATCATGGTGGCGGACGCGAACGCGCCAACATGTCTCTGGGGGGGCGGGGCGACCGCGCGCCCCGCGCCCGACGCGACAGGTAGGCTCCGGGGTGTCTCCGGCCGCCCGCACGGCGCCCGCAGGCCCGCCGTTCCCGTCAACGTCCTCAGGAGTTCCACGCCCGTGAGCGAGACCGCCGCCGCCCCCACGACGAACGCCAAGCTGCTGGCCTGGGTAGAAGAGATCGCGGCCCTCACGCGGCCCGACGCCGTGCACTGGTGCGACGGGTCCGCGGAGGAGTACGACAGCCTGGCCCAGGGCCTGGTGGACGCCGGCACCTTCAAGAAGCTGTCGGACGCCAAGCGCCCGAACAGCTATCTGGCGTGGTCGGATCCGTCCGACGTGGCCCGGGTGGAGGACCGCACCTACATCTGCGCGGCGACCGCCGAGGAGGCGGGGCCGACGAACAACTGGCGTGACCCCGCCGAGATGCGCGAGGTCATGGACGGCCTGTTCGACGGCGCCATGGTCGGCCGCACGCTGTACGTCATCCCGTTCTCGATGGGCCCGTTGGGCTCGGACAAGTCCCACATCGGCGTGCAGGTCACCGACTCCCCGTACGTCGTGGTGTCGATGCGCATCATGACCCGTATGGGCAAGGGAGCCCTCGACGTGCTCGGGGCCGACGGCGAGTTCGTGCCGTGCGTGCACTCGATCGGCGCGCCGCTGGCCGACGGCGAGGCCGACAGCGCCTGGCCGACGAACGCCGAGACGAAGTACATCGTCCACTATCCCGAGACCCGCGAGATCTGGTCCTACGGCTCGGGCTACGGTGGCAACGCCCTGCTGGGCAAGAAGTGCCTGGCCCTGCGGATCGCCTCGATCATGGCCCGCGACGAGGGCTGGATGGCCGAGCACATGCTCATCCTCAAGCTCACCTCCCCCGAGGGGAAGGTCAAGTTCGTCACCGGCGCGTTCCCCAGTGCGTGCGGCAAGACGAACCTCGCCATGCTCGTGCCCACCCTCGAGGGCTGGACCGTCGAGACCGTCGGCGACGACATCGCCTGGATGAAGGTCGGCGACGACGGGCGCCTGTACGCGATCAACCCCGAGGCCGGCTTCTTCGGCGTCGCCCCCGGCACCAGTACCAACACCAACCCGAACGCCATGGCCTCGATCACCGAGAACACGGTCTTCACCAACTGCGCCCTGACCGACGACGGCGACATCTGGTGGGAGGGCATGACGAAGGAGAAGCCCGCCCACCTGATGGACTGGCACGGCAACGACTGGACGCCGGACTCCGATGCGCCCGCCGCCCACCCCAACGCCCGCTTCGCCGTGGACGCCGGGCAGTGCCCGTCGATCGCCCCGGAGTGGGAGGACCCCACCGGCGTGCCGATCGACGCCTTCCTGTTCGGCGGCCGCCGTGCCTCCGTCGTCCCGCTCGTGCGCGAGGCGACCTCCTGGGAGCACGGGACGTTCCTCGGCGCGACGATGTCCTCGGAGATGACCGCGGCGGCCTTCGGTACCGTCGGCCAGTTGCGCTTCGATCCGTTCGCCCAGCTGCCGTTCGCCGGGTACAACATGGGCGACTTCATCGGGCACTGGCTGTCGATGCTCGACCGCACCGACCCGGACAAGCTGCCGCGGATCTTCTACGTCAACTGGTTTCGCAAGGACGAGGACGGCAAGTTCATCTGGCCCGGGTTCGGCGAGAACTCGCGTGTGCTGGAGTGGATCTTCCGTCGGCTGGACGGCGAGGTCGAGGTCGTCGCCACGCCGATCGGCAACGTCCCTGCGCCTGGGACGCTGAACGTGGAGGGCCTCGACCTCGACGAGGAGGCGCTGGCCGCGCTGCTGGCCGTCGACGAGGACGCCGTCAGGGCCGAGCTGCCCCAGACCGAGGAGTTCCTGGCCAAGTTCGGCGACCACCTGCCCGCCGAGATCACCCGCCAGCTCGACGCGCTGAAGTCCGCCCTCGGGGCCTGAGGCGTCGCGGTCGGAGTGGGTCACGTCGACCCGCCGGCCGGCGGACCCGTCTGAGCGCCGCGATCCCCGCCGCGCCGGCGATCCGGCGACGATCGCCCAGTAGAACTCCGGCGAGCCGGCGGCGTGCGCGAGGGTGATCATCGGTGCCGGGTCGGTCGGTCGGTCATGCCAGCGAGCGTAGGCGACGATGCTCAGTGGCCGTCGAGCTCGTCGAGTGCGAGCCCTGGGCGAGCATCCGCGGCCGAAGTTGAGCCGCCGGGCGAGGGTTTCTCGGCGGCAGCTAGGCTCGCGCCATGTCCGCCGGTGCCGATGCTCACGCGACCTCCGCCGTCCAGGAGGGCGCCGAATGGTCGGGTGAGCTGTACCGGGTCGCCGCGACCCAGTTCCGGCACACCGCCGACGTGCTGGACCTCGACCCGGAGGCGCGCACCCGGCTCCTGGAGCCGCGCCGGGCCCTGACCGTGAACTTCCCGGTGCGCATGGACGACGGGTCGGTCCGCGAGTTCACGGGCTACCGCGTGCAGCACACGCTGACCATGGGCCCGACCAAGGGGGGCTTCCGCTACGCCCCCGGCGTGTCGCTCAGCGAGTGTGCGGCGCTGTCGATGTGGATGACGTGGAAGTGCGCGCTGCTCGGCCTGCCGTTCGGTGGGGCCAAGGGCGGGGTGCGCTGCGATCCCGCACAGCACTCGGTCGGCGAGCTGGAGCGGATCACGCGCCGCTATACCGCCGAGCTGATCCCCGTCATCGGCCCCGATCGTGACATCCCGGCCCCCGACATGGGGACGGGGGAGCGCGAGATGGCCTGGTTGTACGACACCTACTCGCAGGCCATGGGCTACTCGGTCCCGGCCGTGGTCACCGGCAAGCCCGTGGTCCTGGGCGGTCTGGAGGCCCGCCGGCCCGCCACCGGCCTCGGCGTCGTGTACGTCATCGAGGCGCTGATGGAGCGACGCGGCACCCCGATGCGCGAGCAGCGGTTCGTCATCCAGGGCTTCGGCAACGTCGGCCGGGTCGCCGCCGGCGAGCTGGCGGCGATCGGAGCGCCCGTCGTCGGCCTCAGCGACATCTCCGGCGGGGTGGTGGACCCGGAGGGCCTGGACGTGGCCGATGTGGAGGCGTGGGTGGACGAGCACGGCACGCTGGCCGGCTTCCCGCGGGCCCGGCACGTCAGCGGCGCCGAGCTTCTGCTGACCGACTGCGACGTGCTCATCCCCGCGGCGCTGGAGCAGCAGATCACGGGCGACAACGCCGGTCAGTTGCGGTGCGACCTCATCGTGGAGGCCGCCAACGGGCCGACGACGCCCGAGGCCGAGGCGATCCTCGCCGAGCGCGGGATCCCCGTCGTCCCCGACGTGCTGGCCAACGCCGGGGGCGTCACGGTCTCCTACTTCGAGTGGGTCACCGACCACCAGCGCTTCTCGTGGGACGGCCTGGAGACCCAGGAGCGCCTGCGGCGGATGCTGCGCGCGGCGGCCGGTCGCGTGTGGGACGGGGCGCAGGCCCACGGGGTGGACTGGCGCACCGCCGCCCTGACGGTCGCCGTCCAGCGCGTGGCGGCGGCCGGTGCGGCCCGTGGGATCTACCCGTAGCGCCGCGCCGGCGTCAGTGCCCGCCGCCGCCCCCGGCGGCCGCAGCGGGGGGCCGGGACTCCTCCGCCAGCGAGGTCAGGGCCAGCGTGCCGCGGGCGGCGTCGGTCAGCACCTCGCCGGCCTCCTCGGCCGAGCGGGCGTACAGCTCGACGAGCATGTGGACGACGATGGTGTCCTCCTCGTGCTTGTGGAAGCGCACGTGGGTGAAGAACTCGCGGGTGCCGTGCTCGCCGAAGGCGGCGTAGCTCAGCGCGTCCCCGGCCTCCGGGCCCGAGCAGGTCTCCACGTCCTCGGCGTCGACGGTCACCGTGCACGACGCCACCCACGGGGTGCCGGCGACCATGCGCTCCCAGCGGTCCTCGATGCGGTCCACGCGGCCGTTGACGAAGGCCAGGTGCGGCTGGTCGTGCATGCAGTCCAGGCACTGCACGATCGCTTCCTGCAGCTCGTCGACGACCTCCGTGCGCTCGCCGGTCTCCGGGTCGATGCGGTGGATGCCCTCGTAGTGCACCTGGACTTCGAGCTCTTGGGACCAGCAGCGGTAGCAGCGCAGCCAGGGGCGGGGTTCGTCGGTGCTCATGCCCGACCGATCATAGAGTTGCCCGGATGCCCCGCGTCCGCCCGCCTGCTCCGGAGTCCTGCGTCGGCGCCGTGCTGGCCGGCGGGGCGGGTCGCCGGATCGGCGGCGACAAGGCCCAGGTCGTGGTCGCCGGGTGCGAGCTCGTGCGCTGGCCGCTGGCGGCCGTGCGCCGCGTCTGCGGGCCGGTCACGGTCGTGGCCCGGCCGGACACCCCGCTGCCCGACCTCGGCGAGCCGCCGGTCACGGTGTGGCGCGAGGATGCCGCCGGGCCCCGTCATCCCCTTCGCGGCGTCACGCACGCGCTACGAATGGCTGCCGGCCGCCCGGTGCTCGTGTGCGCGGGGGACCTCGCGCTCCTGGATGCCGCCACCCTCCACGTGCTGCTGACCGCGGCGGCGCTGGCCCCGGAGGCGGCGGTCGTGGTGCCCGAGGCCGGCGGACACCTGCAGGTGCTGTGCGCCGTGTACCGGCCGTCGGCCCTGACGGGCCTGGAGGGCTTTGCGGCCGACGCCCGGGCCACCGACGTGGTGGCGGCCCTGGACCCGGCGGTCGTTCCGTTCACGGACTCCGATCCGTTCTTCAACGTCAACACCCCGGCCGACGCAGAGCGCGCGACCGCGCTGCTGGGCGCCCGGTCCTCCAGGGCCGGCGGGTGGCCTACCCGAAGGTGAAGGCGAAGGCGCGGACGCCGGCAGGGACGTCGAGGTGCAGGAGGTGCTCGCCGGTGCGCGGCAGGTCGACCAGCGCGTAGAGCTTCTGCTTGGTGACCTGCACGGTGCGGTAGGCCTTGCCGTCGACCTTGACGGTGACCGGGCGGCGCCTGCCGCCGGCGGAGGCCAGCACGAGGTACACGTGGCGGGCGCGGAACCGCACGTCGAGCGTGCTCCCGCGGACCCCGGTGGCGGACTCCGCGTCGGCCTTCCAGCGCCCGCCGAGCGTGAACTGGTTGAGCTCGAGGTCCTTGGCCGCCGTGGGCTTGTAGGTCTTGGTGCCGCCGACCGGGCCGCTGGGCACGAAGCCCTGCGCGCGGGCGGTACCCAGGTAGGTCTCGGGGGAGATCTGCGAGCGGCTGACCGAGATGGTGTTCTTCGCCTTGGCGCCCGCGCCAAGCTTCTTCGTGCCACGTTCGGCCAGCAGCGCGCGGATGGCCGCCTCGGACTCCTCGTAGTCGCCTTCGCCGAAGTGCGTGTGGCGGACCTTCCCCTTGGCGTCGATGAGGTACTCGGCCGGCCAGTACTGGTTGCCCCAGGCGTTCCAGGTGGCCATCTCGTTGTCCTGCACGACGGGGTAGCGGAGCTGGTTCTGCTTGATCGCCGAGCGCACGTTGGACGTCTTCTTCTCGAAGTCGAACTCGGGGGCATGAACGCCGACGATGACCAGCCCTTTGTCGCGGTACTTCTTGTCCCACGCCTTCAGGTACGGCAGCGTGCGGATGCAGTTGATGCACGTGTAGGTCCAGAAGTCGACGAGCACGACCTTGCCCCGGAGCTGCTTCAGGGTCAGCGGCCTGCCGTCGGCGGTGTTGAACCAGTGGCCGTCGCCCTGGAAGTCCGGGGCGGTGCCCAGGTCGTCCAGCGCGGGGGTTCGCACGCCGGGCAGGCCGGCGCCCGCCGCGGGGGTGGGGGACGGCGTGTCCGGCGGTACCGGGGTGGTGTCGGCTGCGGGGCCCGGAACCTTGGCTGCGTCGGCCTCTTCCTGGGCGACGACGAACGGAGAGCGCCCGCGCAGGCCGGCGAGGCGGTCCTTGACCGTGCCGGAGTCCTCCAGGCTCTTGGTCGGGTTGACGAGCGTCGCCGGCAGGTGCTGGGCGATCGCGGTCTGAAAGCGGATGTCCAGCTGGAACACCATGGCCAACGCGGTGGCGACCATGACGCCGCCGAGCACGCGCTGGACGGCGGGGCCGCGGCCGGCGCTTCGCACGCGGTCCAGCAGGCCGCGACCGCCGAGCGCCAGTGCGAACAGCACGGTGGCCGACCCGACCGCGTAGGCCAGGCCGACGACAAAGGTCTCGCCGGTGGCGGCGCTGACGGCAATGACGGCCGCGAGGATCGGACCCGCGCACGGCGCGTACACGAAGCCCAGTGCGGCGCCCACGCCGAGGCCGCTGACGAAGCCGTCGCCGCTGGTCTTGGGACCGTAGGCGGCCAGGCGCGACAGCGGGGCCTCCAGGCGGTCGGCGAGCCTTGGGATGAGCACGACGGCACCAAAGCCCAGCAACGCCACGATGGCCACGTCGCGCGTCGCCGACGAGCCGAGGCCGACGCCGTCGACGACCTTGGCCAGACCCACGATCGTCAGGGTGAAGCTGACGGTCAGCCCGATGACCACGCCGAGCGGCCGGCGCCGGCCGCCGGACCCGGCGGCCGACAGCAGGGCGGGCAGGACGGGCAGGACGCACGGGCTGATGGCGGTGCCGGCGCCGGCGATCAGGGCGAAAAGGGCGAGGACGAGCACGACACCATGATGTGCGTGGCGCGCTTGCGATTGGATGAACGGCCGCGCGCCGGGTGGGTCGCCGGCCGGCCCCGGACGCTGCCGGTCCCGTCAGCCGCCGATCGCGCTCATGGTGCGCTGCGGCTGAACGAACCCGGGCTCGTTGACCCGGTGCTTGAGCTCCTTCTTCCACACCGCGCCGCGGACGATGGCCTCCAGCGCGTCGTCGGAGGACCCGTCGCGCAGCGGGGTGCGCAGGTCCGTCTCGTTCAGGCTGAACAGGCACGTGCGCAGCTTGCCGTCGGCGGTCAGGCGGATCCGGTTGCAGTCGCCGCAGAACGGGTCGCTGACCGGATCGATGAAGCCGATCTCGCCCTGCCCGTCGGCGAAGCGGTAGACCCGGGCGGTCGCCGAGGGCTCGCGTTCCACCGCCTGTAGGGGGTACTGCGCCCCGATGAGCTCGCGCAGCTCGACTCCGCTGAGCACGCTGTCCGGCGTCCAGTTGTGGTCGGCGTCCAGCGGCATGAACTCGATGAAGCGCACCTGGAACGGGTGCTCGCGCGCGTAGCGCGCGAAGGGCAGGGCCTCGTCCTCGGTGAAGCCGCGGATCGCCACCGCGTTGATCTTGATCGGGTGCGCCTCGGGGTGGCGCGCGAGCGCCTCGATGCCTGCCAGAACCCGGGGGAGGGCGTCGCGGCGGGTGAGCTGGAAGAACCGGTCGCGCTGCAGGGAGTCGATCGACACGTTGAAGCGGTGGATGCCCGCGGCGACGAGGGCGTCCGCGTCGCGCTCGAGCAGGAAGCCGTTCGTGGTCACGCTGAGGTCCTGCAGGCCGTCGACCGCCGCCAGGCGCGAGGCGAGGACCGGGAAGTCCCGCCGCACGAGCGGCTCACCACCGGTGAGGCGCACGTCGTGGACGCCCATGGACACGAGCAGGCGCACGACGCGCTCGATCTCCTCGAAGCTCAACACGTCCGCGCGCTCCAGCCACGGCAGGCCCTCGGCGGGCATGCAGTACTGGCAGCGGAAGTTGCAGCGGTCGGTGACGGAGATCCGGACGTCCTCGATCCGGCGTCCGTGTCCGTCGATGAGGGGCGTGCGTCTTGAGGCCACAGTCAGAGGCTACCCTGCTGCGGCATGGTCGCCGTCCGCACGCCCCCGACGCTGCCACTGCTCGTCGCGGCGGTGGCAGCGGCGGCGCTCGCCGGATGCGGGAGCGACGCAAAGGAGGCCGCGAGCCCTGAGGCGCAGGTCCGCACGGTGGTCACCCGGTACGGGAAGGCGACCGCGGACAGGGACTACCAGGAGATCTGCGACGAGCTGATCGCCAAGCAGCTGTCGGACAACGTCGAGCAGTTCGGGCTGCCGTGCGAGTCGGCGTTCCAGCAGGGGCTCGCGGCCGTGCTCGGAGCCAGGCTGCGGATCGACGGGGTGCGCGTCGCGGGCAACACTGCCTTTGCGCAGATCCACACCAGCGCCACCAACCAGCCGCCGGCGGACGTGACGCTGCGCCTGACCCGGGTTGGCAACGCGTGGAAGATCCTGTCGCTGCGCGACTCCGGCGGCTCGTCGGCCACGGGCACGGGCACCGAGAGCACCCCGGCGTCGCCCGCCGTCAAACCGCCCGCGGTCCGCAAGCCCCGCTGACGGCCGGCCCGGGCGTCGGCGCGGTGGAGCCCGTCAGCGTGCGTTCGGGCGCTTGACGATCACGGCGACCAGCGCACCGGCGGACGCCAACTGCCCGAAGGTCATCGCGGTCCCGAGGTTGGGGGCGCCGGCGACCTGCGCCACCAGCGTGACGGCCACGAACGCACCAATCACGATCAGCAGGTCGGTCGCGAGGCGGCGGCTCATGTCCGGGAGTCTGACGCAGACGGGTCCGCGGCGGTGGTCCGGGCGTGCTCGTCCAGGGTGCGGACGAGCGCGGGAATGTCGGCCCCCGGGGCCTCGCCGTTGAGCAGCTGCCGGGCGGCCCGCCGGCCGCCGAGGGCGCGCAGCGCGCGCTCACCGTGTTCGGTGACGAAGTCCGCCAGGGCGCTGGCCCGGCGGGAGCCCAGCCGGCGGGCGACGAGGTCGAGCGTGGCGCGGTGGGCGTCCAACGCGTCCACCAGGTCCTCCAGCCCGACGGGCGGGACGGCGACGCTGCTGACCGCCACCACCGCCGTGTCCCGCGAGCCCGCCGAGCGCAGCGCCGCGGCCAGGTCACGGCGTGCCCGCATCGCGATGTCACCGAGGTCGGCCTTGGTCACCACCAGGACGTCCGGGATCTCCATGATCCCCGACTTCAGGAACTGCAGGGCGTCGCCCGAGCCGGGCTGAACGATCACCGCCACCGTGTCGGCGACCTCGGCGATCTCCGTTTCGGACTGCCCGACGCCGACGGTCTCCACGACGACGGTGTCGAAGGCGACCGCCAGCGCGTGCGCGGCAGCCCGGGTCGCCGGGGCCAGTCCGCCGAGCCGGCTGCCGGCCGCGGTCGAGCGGATGAACGTGGCGGCGTCCTGCGGGTCGAAGTCGATCCGGGCGCGGTCGCCGAGCAGGGATCCGCCGCTGCGCCGCGACGAGGGGTCCACGGCCAGCACGGCCACGCTGCGACCGTCCGCGCGCCACGCCTTCACCAGCAGAGAGAGCAGGGTCGACTTGCCCACGCCGGGCGGGCCGGTGACGCCGATGATGTGGCCCGGGGCTTCCGCCCCGAGCGCGCTCGGGCTCACCGCGGCCAGCAGCGCGTCGATCTGGGCGACCGCGCTCGGGGTGCGGGTCTCGACGAGGTTGAGCACCTCCGGCGCAGCGGTGAGATCTCCGTCGCGCAGGCGGACGGCCAGGGCGGCGCCGTCCGCGGGTCCGGCAGCGGACGACATCCGCGCCCCCAACCTCAGGCGGCGCCCGCCGCACGGTCGCGGCGAGACGCGGCGGCCGCGACCACCCGCACACTTGGTGCCTGGCAGGTCACGCGACCCGAGATGGCCTGCGTCGGGTCGGGACCGACCGGTGCCGGAGGGAGGGGGTTGGCCATCCGGGGGAGTCTATGACGACGGACAGCGGTCGACGGCTCCCGTTGCGTGCCCGCCGCCAGCCGCTGCCGCCGGGTCCCCCGGGTCAGCGGCTGCACTGGGGCGGCCGGTCAGCCGGTGGTGAACGGGTCCGTCGTCACGATGCAGCTGACGGCGGAGACCGCGTCGTCCTCGGTCTGACCGATCTGGCATCCGTCGGGCACCGTGGTCCAGGTCTCGGCCGCGGGGGCGGTGAACGTCGCGAAGTGCGTCACCTGGTAGGGCGTAGCGGGCAATCCGGTCATCCGGCCGGTCGACCCGCAGTCGTAGCCAGGGTCCACCCGGCAGACGAAGCCACCGCCCTCGCCGGCCGGGGTGCCGGGCGGCGGGGGCGTCGCCGCGACGTTCGACGGGGAGTTCGGCTGGGCCGTGGCCCCGCCCAGGTTGCCGAGATCGAGGGGCAGCTGATCGCCGAGGCCGAGCAGGTTGCTGGACAGATTCGCGCTGCCGGAGTAGAGGGGGGCGTTGCCCAGGTCGGCCGGCGAGCAGTCCACGCCGCCGCTGAAGCCGATCGGGCTGACGCCGAGCAGCCCGCCCGATACGGTGGCCGCGGCGCTCAGTGCGCACGTCGTGCCCGCGTCGGTGGCGACCGTGGCCGTTGCCGGCGCGGCGGCGAGGGCTGGGGAGGCGACGAGGACGGCGGCCACGCAGCCGGACGCGAACGCTGCGGTGAAGGTCGTGCGGAGCTTCATGAGGGGTTCCCTTGGGTCGATGCGCGTCACCGGAAGGACGCTCTGATCCGCCCTTCGCATGCGGCCTTGAGACCGTTCACGTCGTAAGTGTGCCTGCGCGAACGAAGGTGCGCGAGCCCACGACACGCTCCGCCGAACGCGGCCGCGACGGTCCGACCCGGGCCTACGCGGCGCCCGCGGCGCCGACGCCGTGCGCCTCGGCGACCAGGCCGACGATGTCCCGCATGATCGTGCGGATGTCGAAGTCCTTGGGCGTGTACACGGCGGCGACCCCGGCATCCTTGAGGGGTTGCACGTCCTGCTCGGGGATGATGCCGCCGACGATGATCGGCGCATCGACACCGGCCTCGCGCAGCGCGTCCACGACGTCGGGAATGAGCTCACGGTGGGACCCCGAGAGGATCGACAGGCCGACGACGTGGACCCCCTCCTGGCGGGCGCTGGACGCGATCTGCGCGGGGGTCAGACGGATACCCTCGTACACGACGTCCATGCCCGCGTCGCGGGCGCGCACGGCGATCTGCTCCGACCCGTTGGAGTGCCCGTCCAGGCCGGGCTTGCCGACGAGGATCTTGATCCGGCGGCCGAGGGCGTCGCTGACGCGGTCGACCTCATCGCGCAGCGCCTCGATGTCCGGGTCATCGCCGCCGGCGGCCGCTTCGCCGACGCCGGTCGGCCCGCGGTACTCGCCGAAGGCCTCGCGCAGCGCCTGGGACCACTCGCCCGTGCTCACCCCGGCGCGGGCCGCGGCGAGCGTGGCCTCCATGATGTTCTCGTCGGACGCGGCGACCCGGGCCAGCTCGGCCAGCGCGGCGTCCACGGCGTCCTGGTCGCGCTGGGCGCGCCACG
>JBBSUL010000103.1:0-12758 GCA_038234375.1 Solirubrobacterales bacterium
CCCCCGCGCACCCGGCGCACCCCCACGCCCCGCACCACCCCCGCGCGGCCCAGCGCGGGCCCGCCCCCCGCGACCGTCGCCTTCGGCCTGTTCAACCTGCTGCGCTTCGGGGACGTGACCGAGACGGGCTACCGCCCGCCGACCGATCCCGGCTTCACCACCCCGATCCTCGAGGGCCTCGACGGACTGTTGCTCTCGTCGTCCAAGAGCGTGCTGCTGTTCGCGCCGCTGGTCCTGCTCGTGCCCTGGGGGGTGCGGGCCGTGTGGCGGACGGCGGGTCCTCACCGCCCGGCCGTGCAGACCGCCACGGCCGCGCTCGTCGCCAACGCGCTGCTCACGCTCGTCACCGCCGCGACCTGGTGGTCGTGGATGGGCGGCTGGTCGTGGGGTCCCCGCCTGCTCCTGCCTGGGCTGTTGCCGCTGCTGGTCGTCCTGGGGCCCTGGCTCACCGTCGCCGGACGGGCACCCCTCCGGAGCATCCCGACCACGCTCACGGGCACCTGGCCGGGGCGGGCGTTCGCCGCCGCGTGCCTCGTGGGGTTCGCGGTCTCCGCGTCCACCCTGCTCGTGTCCCCGCAGGCCCAACTGCTGGACCGGCCGGTGCCCGATCCGGGCCCGTCCGCCGCTCGGCAGTACGCGCTGGTCCCCAGCCGCCTGGCCCGCCTTGGCGACCCGGCCGACCCGGTGACCGGGGACGATCAGAAGAAGCTCGTGCCGGTCTGGCAGGTCGCCCTGGCCCGCGAGGCGGGGCGCGGGGCGTATATCGCCGGCGTGCTGGGCACGCTGGTGCTGCTGGGGGTGGGTGCCGAAGGCGTCCGCCGCCTGCGCCGTGCCGGCCCGCACGCCGGGACCGGGCTCGCCACCGCACCGACTCCGGCATGATCCGATCGCATGAGCACTGATCGTCAGGAGCAGATGAGCGCGATCGGCCGCGTCGCCGTGGTCGTGGCCGCGTCGCTGGTCGTCGGCTTCGGCGGCGGGTACGGGCTGTCGCAGCTGGGCGGGGACGACGACAGCCCGTCGCCGTCGGCGGCGACCGGACCGGGCGGGACCGCGGGGACGGCGGGGACGGCGGCCGCACCCCCGGCCGCACCGGAGCCGGCGCCGACCACGGCCACCTCGGCGACACCCGCACCGACGACCGCCACCACCGCGCCCACTGCTCCGAGCACATCCGACGCCGACGCCCCGGTCGCCGCGGCGAACACGCTGAACGTCAGCGTCGTGTCGGCGACCTACGTGGCGGCGACCACCGACAGCGGCCGCCGGCGCAAGCGCGCCCGGCTGGCCGTGCAGCTCAAGGTCCGCAACCGCTCGGCGGCGGCCGCCGACCTCGGTCCGGCCACGATCACCTTCGGGCAGGACAGCGTCCGCCGCGACTCCGCAGCCCGGGAGGCCGCCGCCGGCCTGGCCAAGCCGCTGCCGCCCGAGCAGGAGGTCACCGGCGAGCTGCGCTTCGAGACCGCCGGCGCCGTCACCACCCGCCTGGCGCAACAGTCCTCGGTCACGCTGAAGATCAACGGGCAGACCGTCCAGGTGCCCGTCAAGAAGTGATCGGGGCCCCGGCGCGCAGCTCGCGCAGATCGGCGTCCACCATCTCGCCGATGGTCTGCGCGAACGGGATCTCGGGCGCCCACCCCAGCGCCGCCCAGGCCCGCCGCGCGTCACCGAGCGCCAGCGTCGTCTCGCGCGGCCGGACGAACTCGGGGTTCACCCGCACGTGCCCCTCGGCGTCCAGCCCGACGTGCGCGAACGCCGCGTCCACGAGGTCCTGCACCGTCCGGGACACCCCGGAGGCCAGCACGTAGTCCCCTGGCGTCTCGGCGTCCGCCATCAGCGCCAGCCCTCGCACCACGTCACGGGCGTCGCTCCAGTCCCGCGCCGCCCCCAGGTCACCGAGCTCGAGCGGCTCGCTGCGGCCCAGCGCGAACTCCGCGGCGCCGCGCGTCACCTTGCGGGGCAGGAAGCGGACCGGGCGGCGCGGGCTCTCGTGGTTGAAGGTGATCGCGCTGGAGGCATGCAGCCCGTGGTGCTCGCGCATCACCCCGACGAGCCGGTGGGCGGCGAGCTTGGCCACGCCGTAGGGGCTGCGGGGACGCATCGGGGAACCCTCGCGCTGGGGGGACTCCCCGGCGTCCCCGAAGATCTCGGCCGACGTGGCGACCACGACCCGGGCCTGCGGCACCGTCGCGGCGACGGCGGCCAGCAGCGTCCCCGTCGCCCCGGCGATCTGCGCCAGCGTCGTGCCCGGGTCCCTCCATGAGTCCGGCACGAAGGTCGGCGCCGCCAGGTGGAAGAGGGCGTCCGGGCGCACGTCGGCGATCACCCGGCGCAGCGAATCCGGATCCTCGAGGTCGCCCTCGACGAGCCGATGCGGGCTGTCGAGCGACCCGCCGCGCCGGGAGTCCGGGCGCACCATCCCGACCACCTCGTGCCCCGCCCCGAGCAGCTGCTCGGCCAGGTAGGACCCGTCCTGACCGCCGATGCCGGTGATGAGCGCTCGGGGTGCGGCCACGCCGTCAGCGTATCCACCGCATGTTCGCGGGGTAGGGATGTGGGGAAGATTCCTTGCAGGGCGGCAACGCAAGCCAGCAACATTCAGGATCCCTGTCCGTTGACGCCCTTGAACCCGGCCCCCGCTCCGGACGCCTCTCCCGCCCATGTCCACTCCCAGCCCCCTTCCCCTTCACGGCGCTGCCCCCGAGCTCGACATCCCGGTCGCCGCCGCGACCGCTCCGCGCTCCGCCGAGGTCCTCGGGATCCCGCTCGCCCTCACCGACTACACGCAGACGATGGACTGGATCGACGCGACCATCCGGTCGGGCGGCCGCGGCTACGTCTGTGTGGCGGCCGTCCACACGGTGATGGTGTGCCAGGAGGACGAAGAGCTCCGCGACGCGGTCCTGCGCTCGGACCTCACGGTCCCCGACGGCCAGCCCCTCGTGTGGGCGATGAACGCTTTGGGCAACCCGTTGAGCCACCGGGTCTACGGGCCCGAGCTCATGGCCCGCCATTGCGCGCGCGCGGCCCGGTCGGGCACGCGGATCTTCCTCTACGGCGGGGCCAACCAGGGCGCGCTCGTCCAGCTCGCGCTGAACCTGCGTCACCGCTTCCCCGGTATCCGCATCGTCGGAGGCTACGCCCCGCCCTACCGCACCCTCAGCGACGAGGAGGAGGCGGCCGTCGTCGGCGTGATCAACGCCAGCGGCGCCGACATCGTGTGGGTGGGCATCGGTGTCCCCAAGCAGGAGAAGTGGATGGCGGCGATGCGCCCGCACCTGGAGGCCCCGGTGCTCGTCGGTGTCGGCGCGGCGTTTGACTTCCACGCCGGGCGCGTGGCCCAGGCCCCCGACTGGATCCAGGCGATCGGCATGGAGTGGGCGTTCCGCCTCTCCCGCGAGCCGCGGCGTCTGTGGAAGCGCTACACGCGCTACAACCCCCGCTTCGTCTTCGGGTTCCTCGCGCAGTGGGCACGCAGCCAGCGGCCGCGGCCGTAGGGACCGCCCGCCGCCGCAGACCGGACGCCCGCCGGTCGACTAGATTGAGGCGCGCATGAGCAGCTACCACGTGGCCATCATCGGGACCGGACGCGTCGGCCTGCCGCTCGCCCTCGCCTTCGCCGACCGCGGCCTGCGCGTGCTCGGCGTCGACCGTGACCCGGCGATCCTCGCCGCCGTCGGCGACGGGCGGATGCCCTTTGAAGAGCCCGGGGCCCGGGAGATCCTGGAGCGGGTCACCGCGGCGGGCACGCTGACATGGAGCGACCGGATCGCCGACGCCGCCGACGCCCGCCACGTCGTCACGACCCTCGGGACCCCGTCGTTCTCCCACATCGAGATCGACCTCTCGCAGATCCGCTCGGTGCTGGACGACCTGCTCCCGCATCTGACGGGCGGGCAGTCGCTCACCCTGCGCTCGACGATCGCCCCGCGGACGACCGAGTTCGTTGCCGGGTATCTGGCCAAGCACCGCGACTTCGTCGTCGGCGAGGACATCTTCGTGGCGCACGCCCCGGAGCGGATCGCCGCGGGGCGGTTCTTCGAGGAGATCGTCAGCCTGCCCTGCATCGTGGGCGGCGTGGGGGCCCGCTCGGGGGAGGTCGTGGGCGAGCTGTTCGAGGTCTTCGGGGCGCCGGTCGTGCAGACCACGGCCGTCCAGGCCGAGCTGGCCAAGATCTGGACGAACATCCTGCGCTACACGACGTTCGCCCTGCCCAACCTGCTGATGATGGACTGTGAGCAGTACGGCGCCAACGTGTTCGACGTCATCGAGCTCATCAACCGCGACTACCCGCGGGGCGGGATGGCCCAGCCCGGCTTCACCGCGGGGACGTGCCTGCGCAAGGACTTCGCGTTCAGCGAGGAGCGCTCGAACGCCCCGGGCATGTTGCTGGCCGTCTCGCGGGTCAACGAGTCGGTCCCGCTGTTCCTCGTGCAGGGCATGAAGCGGCGGATCGGCTCGCTGTCGGGCCGGAAGGTGGCGGTCCTCGGGCTGGCCTTCAAGTCCGCGACCGACGACGAGCGCGACTCGCTGGCCCACAAGCTCATCCGGTTGCTCGAGCGCGAGCTCGCGGACGTGGCCGTCCACGACCCGTGGGTGGCCGGACCGACCCTCTCGCTGGCCGACGCGGTGGCCGACGCCGACGCCGTGGTCGTCGCGACCAACCACCCGGAGTTCTGCACGGTGGAGGCCCTGGCGGCGATCGCGGACGGCGCCAGGGCCGAGGCGCTGATCGTCGACCCGTGGGACTGCTGGGACGCCGGCCAGGTCTTCGGCTACGCCTCCGAGATCGCCGCGCTCGCGCGGACACCGCGGACCGCGGACCGCGGGGCGCGCAGGGCGTCCTCCCGGGCGCCCGCTCGGTAGCGTGGCGGCGCATGAACCGCGTTCTCGTCACCGGCGGCGCCGGGACCATCGGCGCCGCCGTCGTGCGCCGGCTGCTGCGCGACCCCGACTACGAGGTCCGGGTCTCCGACCAGCGCGCGGCCCCCCACTGGATGCGCGAGGGCTGCGAGATCCACGTCGGCGACCTGCGCGACCCCGACCAGGCCCGCACGGCGACGGCCGGGTGCAGCCATGTGATCCACCTCGCGGCGATCGTCGGCGGCATCGCCAACTTCCACAAGCTGCCCCACACCCTGACCGAGGTCAACAACGCGCTGTACAATGCGGTGGTCCGCGCCGCCCTGGACCACGAGGTGAGGCGGTTCGTCTACGTGTCCTCCTCGATGGTCTTCGAGCGCGCCACCGAGTATCCGACCACCGAGGCGCACATCCTCACCACGCCGATCCCGCGGTCGGCGTACGGGTTCTCCAAGCTGACCGGGGAGGTGTACGTCAAGGCCGCGCACGCCGAGCACGGCCTGCCGTACACGATCTGCCGTCCGTTCAACGCCTACGGGCCGGGCGAGATGCCCGAGGACGAGGTCGGCATCGCGCACATGGTCCCCGACGTCATCAAGAAGTGCCTGGCGCTGGGGGTTGACGGGGGGGGTGGGCCTCTACCACTGCCGATCTTCGGGGACGGGACGCAGACGCGGACGATCACCCATATCGACGACATCGCCGACGGCATCGTGGCCGCGATGGCCTCCCCGGCCGGGCTGAACGAGGACTTCAACATCTCCGCCGGCGAGGAGATGACGGTCGCCCAGATCGCCCGGGTGATCTGGGACGCCTGCGGGCTGGACGGCGACGCGTTCGCGCTGGAGCACCTGCCGACGTTCGAGGTCGACGTCGTGCGGCGGTGGCCGTCAGTGGACAAGGCGCGGGAGCGGCTGGGCTGGGAGGCGCAGATCAGCGTCGAGGAGGGGGTCGCGGCAACCGTGGCATGGCTGCGCACCCGGCTGTGACGCCCGCCGGGGAGTCCCTGGCCGACTGGGTCGGTGCCCGTCGGCAGACCCTGACCGCCGCCGCGGCGGGGCTCTACGCCCTGACGCTCGTGCTCATCGTGTGGACGCAGACCGCCGGCGCGCTGCCGGGCGAGCGCTGGCTGCTCGTGCACCTGTACCGCCGTCCGACCCGCGACATCGTCGGGCAGGCGACGAGCTTCTTCGGCGACCTCGGCTCACCGCTCGTCGCCCTGCTGACGGTCGCGGTGGTGGCCTGGTTCGTCGCGCGCCGCTGCGGCGTGCGATGGGGGGTGCTCACCCCCCTGGTGTTCGGGGCGCCGGTGATCGCGAACATCATCAAGCACGCCAGCGGCCCGACCGAGCTTGCGAGCCTGCTGCAGGGCCTGCCTCCGCAGACGATCGGCTCGCTGCCCAGCGGGCATGCCGCCTTCGTGTCCGCCCTGTTCGGGCTCGTCGCCGTCGTCGGCCTGTCGGGTGGACGCCGGGACGTCGCCGTCGTTGCGGCGATCCCGGTGCTCGCCATCGGACCCACGCAGGTGCTGCGTGGCGCGCACTTTCCGGCCGACATGGTCGCCGGGTACGCCCTCGGCCTGGCCTGGCTGCTGACCCTGCTGCTCGTCGGCGCCCGCGCGTGGCCGGCTGCGGCCGGCGGGTCCGTCACGAGCGCAGCAGCGCCAGGCGGTCCACGGAGAACGTGAGGCTGGCCGGGCGGGTCGGCGTCCGGCGGAATGTCGGCGCGGGACAGCCCGGCGCCCGCGAAGGCGGTGGCGTTCCACGCCGACCCGTCGCGTTGACCCACCCAGGGGTCGACGTACGCGAAGGGCCGTCGTGGTCCTCGTCCCGGGGCGAGAGGCCGGCCACCGGGTCGGCGCCCCGGACGCCTCGTCGCCCAACTCGAGGTTGGCGTCGACGACTCGGGCCACAGAACGACGTCACCGGGTGCGCGGTCCTGGTCCGCCCCGGCCCACGACTCCTCCAGCACACTGAACCCGAGCCCGAACACTCATCCCCCTGCGGCAGCCACTCACGCAAGCTCGGCGCCATCAAGAAATCCTGCTCACGATCGCACGACAAGAAGTTCTGCGCCATCCCAGCTGCGGTCCCTCGTGAGGGACCTGCCGGCCGTCACCCGCGGGGGTACCCCGTCGACGTCATCCGCGCGCACCCGTCGACGTCACGCCCGACCGCACCGCACCGCGCCGCGGCACAGGCGGCTCCGGCGACCGGGCACACCGTCAAACCGAACAAAATGCGCATCACACCGACGCATCGTGTGCACGGTCGACCCCAACCCGGTACCGGTCGGCCAACGCGCTCGCCGTGTGCTGCTCGGCGGCGGTGAACGGCCCGTCCTCCGCCTCGAAGTCGGCGACCGCCGCCAGGCCGTCGGCGAGTCGCAGCTCGCGCTCGGCGGCGTGGTTCAGCCACGCCGACCCGGCTGGTCCCTCGCGCTGCGCCTGGGCGCGGGCCTCGGCGGCCACCGCGGGATCGAGGGCGATCGAGGGCTTCGGGGAGGTCATGCACCCAAGGTAATACCGCGGTCATACCGGGCGGGGCCGCTCCGCCCCCGGTCACCGGCGAGCCGAGCCGGGGTCGAACGCGCGTCGTGCCCGGTTGGAGGTGGGCACGATCAGTGCTCGACGGGCGGGGGCGGGTGGGTGTCGGGGCCGATGACAGCTGGCGCGGCGTATGCCTGCGTCAGCTGTCAGCGGACGCGACCGGATGGCACGCCATCACGGTCGCGGTCGGGTACTGCACGAACGTGCCACTGTGGGGCGCCTTGGTGCGCGACCCCGGCCTGTCGACGCCGGCGACCCGGTCATTGCCGTGGTGGTCGGCGCCGCCCACCGGAACAATCCGTACGAGCCCGCTGTCGCACCAGCGCGTACACAGCCGCCAGGACGGGCGCGACGACGTCGGGGCCGGCCAGACGATGGGCTGTCCCGGGCCCGGCGCCGGCGGCCTCAGCGTCCGTGCGGACGGCCACGAGTGCCTCGGCCAGGGCCGCCGGGTCGGCGGGCGGCACCTGCCGCACCGGGGCGGGCAGCGCGGCGAGCGCACCGACGTCGCTCACCACGACCGGCAGGCCGGCGGCCAGGGCCTCCACCGCCGCCAGGCCGAACGTCTCGTGGGCCAGCGAGGGGACGAGCTCCACGCTTGCCCCGGCCCGCAGCGCCGCGAGCGCCTCGCGCCCGACCCGCCCGGTGAAACAGACCTGTCCGGCGCCAGGGACCGGGGCCTCGGGCCCCTCCAGCACGGTGAGCCCGTGGCCGGCGGCCTGCGCGCGCAGCGGGCCCGCCTGCGGGCCGTCCCCGGCGACGACGAGCCCGACGCCGGCACGCGCACACGCGTCGATCGCGAACGCCACGCCCTTCTCGGCGGCCAGCCGCGAGGCGACAAGCGCCGGGCCGGTGGGGTCGTGGCGCCCGGACCCGGCGGCGGGACGGACGACGTGCGGAACGACGCTCGGCGTCCCGACGGGGGCCCCCAACGTGCGCAGGCGGTCGGCCGCCGCCGCGCTCGGCACGACGATCACGTCCGCGTGCGCCACCATCCGCGCCTGCCAGGTGCCCAGCGCCGCAGCGTACACCGCGGCCTCGCGACGGTCGCCGCGGCACCCATGGACGAGGCCCGGCGTGGTGTTGCGCGCGTGACAGCGCACGCAGTCCTGCCCAGCCGGGTCCACGCAGGTGCCGACCGCGCACACCAGGCGATAGTTGTGCAGGTGCAGGACGGTCGCGGCGCCCGCCGCCTGCGCGGCGGCCAGCGCGCGCCAGCCGAAGGTGGGCAGCAGGTTGTGGGCGTGGACGATGTCGGCGCCGCTGCGCCGCACCGCGCGCGTGACGGCGTCAGCGTCCTGGCCGCCCCGCAGCAGCCCGCCGGCGGCAGCGCGGCGTCCGAGCGCGACCGCATCGCGCTCGAGCGTCGACACGTCCTCACCGAGGTGCTCGCGCGCCAGCCAGGCCAGGTCGGCGACCGCGCGCTCCTCGCCCCCGGTCGTGCGGTAGCGGCTGTGCAGGACGAGGACGCTCACGCCGCTTCCCGCACGTCGTAGGGCTCCGGGTAAAAGCGCCGGGTGCGGCGGCGGAACTGGGCGGCAAAGCCCGGGTACAGGCCGTAGTTGCGGCCGGTGTCGTCGACGTAGTAGGCCTTGCAGCCGCCCGCGGTCCAGACGCTGCCCTCGCTGCGGTGGTCGACCTCGTCGACGAAGTCCTGCAGGGCGGTCATCGCCCCCGAGGCTACCCCCGTGTCGGGTCCTCCGCGTCCGCACGGCTTCGCCCATGACGCGTCAACCGTCATCGGTCGACGTAGCGATCACTGGATCGGCCAGACGCCCCGCTATCACCGATCAACTGAACGGGCAGGAGGGAGTCCACGTTGAGCCGTTCTCGTCGGCCGACCGGCCCGCTCAGGCCGGTGGATCGTCGAGCAGGTCGGCCGCGGCCCGCAGGAGGAGCGGCTTCATCGAGCCCCACCGCTGATCAACGGCATCCCGACCGGAGATGGGGATCGCCAGCACGAGACCTCGGATCAGCGACACCGTGACATCGAGGAGCACCGGGAACTCGGGGTTCTCACTGTGGTCGGGGAACATCGTGCCGGCCGCTGCGGCGAGGACCGTGGAGACTCCGCGTTCCAGGCGCTCGAGCGTCGCCGCCAGGTCCGGTTGGTCCCACGCCGCCACCCAGACGTGCATGGCGGCGATGGCCGGCGGCGAGGTGAACTCCGCCCATGCCTGGTCCAGCACCGCCTCCCGGTGCGTAGGGCTGCGCAGCCCCGCGAGGTCGATGTGCTGCATGGCATCGTCGACCAGTCGAAGGGCGAGATGCGTGTCGTCTCGATCAGCAGGGTCTCGCGGGACGGGAAATGGTGCATCAGCGTGCTCTGCGCGACGCCTGCCAGGTCGGCCACGCGGCGTGTGGTCATGCCGCGGTATCCGTCGCTGACGAGGCTTGCGCCGGCCGCCTCCAGGATGCTCTGGCGGGTGGCGGCACTCCGCTGAGCGCGGGTGCGACGGCGCCCGCCTTCGACGGAAAGTGAACCGGTGCTCACGGCACGGTCGATCCTATCCGCCTTCGGGCCGCGGCCTGCTCGGCGCTGCCCCCGACCGGTTGTCGGCTGGCGCCCGACGTCTTCGCGCCGCCGTCCGCTTCCAGGTTGTCGTCGATCACGTGATCGGCTAGCCTGCCCGGCTCGCAGCGCAAGCCGTGTTCGGTGTCGGTGCGTGCCCGGCCGCTCAATCGGTTCGGAGAGTCGTGGTGGACAGCAGTCAGGCCCCGGTGAAGTCGCCGGCACCGAAGGAGGGTCACAGCCGCGGACGCGGCGTCAGGATCGCGCGAGACGCGGTCCGCCTTCCCGACGGCTTCGTGCAGGAGATGGGATCCCTGCTGCTGCGCACCCGGCGGACCGCCTCCGCCCTCGTCCGCGGCCCGCACACCTGGGGCCCCGAGTTCGCCAACCAGTTCGTCTTCGGCCTCCGGGTCGCTTGGCTGCCGATGATCATCTCCGCTGTCGCGTTCACGTACGGACCGGCCGGGATCCAGGCGGCCGGGTTCCTCGAGCTGTTCGGGGCGCTTGACCGCCTCGGTGGCCTGTTCGCGCTCGCCGTGATCCGCGAGTTCGCGCCGCTCGTCGTCGCGATCGTGATGGCCGGGGTCATCGGCACGTCGATCACCGCCGACCTCGGCGCGCGGAAGATCCGCGAGGAACTCGACGCGCTGGCGGTCCTGGGGGTGGACCCGATCGTCAGCCTCGTGGTCCCGCGCGTGGTCGCCGTGACCGCCCTCAGTGGGCTGTTCAACGTCTTTGCCCTTTTCTGGGGCACGCTCGGCGGGATGCTCGTAAGTGTCAGCCACGGCGCGCCGCTCGGGCCCTTCTTCGCCAACTACTTCACGAACGCCACCCCGCCCGAGTCGTGAACCGCCTGGATGATTCCCTCGCTGAACTGCGACATCCCGTGCGCGAAGAGGTCGGTGCCGTTGACCGCGAGCGTGCTTGTCCGGCGCGAGCCGTGAAACGGCAGCGTGTAGAGCAGGATGTCCCAGCCCTCGGCGAAGAACTGCTTCAGCGAGAAGAACGCCGTGTTGAACCAGGCGGGCGAGGCGCCAAAGCCGTGGATGACACAGAGGGTCTGTCGCGGCCCGGACTCGTGGCGCCAGTGCTGGGCCCGCGCGATGCGGTTGTTCTCATGGGCCGCGTACGGGGCGCGCAGGGCCGGGTTGACCGTGACGTACGGACTTTCGAAGCGCAGCAGCTCGACCCGGCCGCCCTCCACTCCGGGGCCGCGCCCAAGCTCGGCGCGCACGTCGACCGCCGGCGGTGGCGTGAACACGGCCGCCGGATCCTTCGCCGCGGCAAGGTCGGCGTAGAACTCGAGGTGACGGCGCTCCTGGCGCGACCAGTCCCAGAGGGCCGCCGGCAGCATCGCGGCGCTGAGCACCGAGGCCAGACCGGTGCGCAGCGCGTAGTCGGTGGCCACCGAGCCGTGGTAGAGCACCCGCGCAACCGGGTCAAGGTCGCCCGCGGTCGGCAGGGCGTCCGGGGCAGGCACGACGCGCAGCACCGGTGCGGCCCCACGGGTGCTCGCGACGGCCACGGCGTCGGCCCTCATGCGGCCACCTTCGGCGCCGCGATCGTCTCGACGTCGTAGGGCTCGGGATCAAAGCGCCGGGTGCGGCGGCGGAAGTGCGCGGCGAAGCCCGGGTACAGGCCGAAGTTGCGGCCGGTGTCGTCGACGTAGTAGGCCTTGCAGCCGCCCGCGGTCCAGACGCTCCCCTCGCTGCGCTGGTCGACCTCGTCGACGAAGTCCTTCAGCGCCTCGGGCCGCACGTCCACCCGGGACAGCCGCTTGCGGTCCATGGTCTTCAGCGCGCTCATGACGTAGGCCATCTGCGATTCGAGGGAGAAGATCACCGAGTTGATGCCGATCGAGTTCGGCCCCAGGAGGATGAACATGTTCGGGAAGCCGGGCACCGACGAGCCCAGGTAGGCCTTGGGCGACCGGTCCCAGACCTCGCCGAGCGTCCGCCCGTCCTGCCCGGTGATGCGGTGGGCCAGCAGCGAGCGGTTGTACTTGTAGCCGATGGCGGTGATGATCGTGTCGACCTCGTGGCGGGAACCGTCGGCAGTGACAACTGCGCTCCCGTCCACCCGCGTGATGGCCTCGGTGATGACGTCGGCGTTGTCGGCGGCGAGCGCCGGGTTGTAGGTGTTGGAGAGGATCGGGCGCTTGCAGCCGAAGCGGTAGTGCGGCGTGAGCTTGGCCCGCAGCACCGGGTCAGAGACCTGGCGGCGCAGGTGCGCGCGGCCGATCGCCTCCACGGGTGCGATCAGCGCGGTCTGCCCGCGGAAGCCGACGCCCATCGACTCGTAGACGGCGAACAGCACGTTGCGCTGCACGTCCTGCAGCACGGGCAGGGCGCGGTAGAGCTGGCGCTCGGGCCACGGCACCGGCCGGTCGACGTGCGGGATGACCCACGGCGGCGTGCGCTGGAAAACGAGCAGCCGCTCGACGTGCGGCTGGATCCGCGGGACGAACTGCGCGGCGGCCGGTCCGGTCCCGATGACCGCCACACGCTCGCCGGTCAGGTCGTGCTCGTGGTCCCAGCGCGCGGAGTGGAAGCGGTGCCCGGTGAACGACGCCAGGCCGGGGATGTCGGGCTCGTCGGGCTCGGCGGTGGCGCCGATCGCGCTGATCAGCAGGTCGGCGGTCAGCTCGGTGCCGTCCATCGTGCGCACCCGCCAGAGACCCGCGGCCTCGTCCCACGTCGAGTGCTCCATCTCGACCTCGAAGCGGATGTGGGGTGTGACGCCGTAGTCGTCGGCGGTCTCGCGGACGTAGTCAAGGATCTCGTCCTGGCGCGGGAACATCCGCGTCCACTTCGGGTTGCGCGCGAACGAGTAGGA
>JBBSUL010000104.1:0-12669 GCA_038234375.1 Solirubrobacterales bacterium
CAAGGCCGCCCAGAAGCTCGCGGCCTTCACCACCGCGCGCGACGCGTGGCTCGTCGCGGTGAACATGGTGTCCGAGGGCGTCGACATCCCCCGCCTACGCGTTGGCGTATACGCCACCGCCGCCAAGACGCCGCTGATCTTCCGCCAGATCGTCGGGCGCTTCGTGCGCACGATCCCCGGCCGCGGGGCAGACATCTCGTGGGTCTACCTGCCGGCCGACCCGGTGCTCTGCCAGCACGCCGAGGACGTTGAAGGCGAGCTGCGCCACGTCCTGCGACGGCAGGACGAGGACGGCTTCGACGAGCCCGAGGAACGGGTGCGCAAGGAGCGCGAGGACGGGGACGAGGACGAGCCCGAGGCGTTCGTCCCGCTCAATGCCGACGTGGTCCCCCAGATGACGCTGTTCGGCCCGCCCGCCGGCGCGCCGGGCGGGCCACCGGCCCCGCGCGGGGTCCCGGAGTTCCCCGGCGCCGTCAGCGCGTCGGCCGGGACGGAGGGCGACGACGGTCCGGCCGAGGAGGACGTCCCCGGGATGCCCGCCTACGAGCGGCGGGCGCTGCTGCGCGAGAAGCGCCACCGCCTCGTCGGCGACCTGCGACGGCGCCAGAACAGCACGCCGGCGGAGATCAACCTGTGGCTCAACCGGGAGACCGGCGTGACGCGCGTGCAGGACGCGACGCTGGCGCAGCTCGAGCAGTCCGTCGAGCTTCTGCTCGACCGGCTCACCGCGCGGCGGTGATCGCCGTATCGCGGCAGCGGGCCGCGACGTACACTGCGGGGACGGGTCGCTAGCTCAATCGGTAGAGCAGCGGACTTCAACACAAAAGGAGCGCCAGATAGGGAAACCGCTGGTTGGTCGGCAGCTGTTTGCTGGAACCCCCTGAGAGCCTGGAGTACCCATCGCGGTGACAATCTCCAGGATTGGGCAATCAGCAGGCAACCCCCGCAAGGGGAGAGCCCTCAGAGGCCATACGCTGCCCGCCCTAACGTCGAGCCGAGGGCGAAGAGATGGTCCAGACCGCAAGCCACTCGACGTGAGCGGTGGCCGGTGAGAGCCGGTGCGGCATGTTAATCCGTTGGTTCTGGGTTCAAGTCCCAGGCGACCCATGTGACCACTCGCCCGCCGGGCGAGTGGTTCGCGCCGTCCGGGCGGACTGCGAACATACGTTTGTGTCGATCGCGTTCGGCATGACCATGTCACGCGGTAGGTCAGTCGCCGCTTATCGTGACGAAGCCACGAATGCGTCCTCGTGTGCGCCAACTGCCACGGTGAGATCGAGGCCGGGTGCGCCCGAGCCCGTCCCTCGGAACCCGCTTTGGCGTCATCGCCCGACGGTCACGGGCGGCTCAGCAGAGCCTGTCCTGGGTATACGCCCTCGATGCCCCTGCGCTGGACGTTTCTTCTGCCCGTCTTACTGTGCCTCGCCGCTCTCGCGGGCTGCGGGGGAGGTTCCGAGAACGACACGAACGCGGCTGCGCCGAGCGCGAGCGCGCCGACGGCGGGCACGTCGGCCACCGCAGAGTCCCCCGCCGCCAAGCTGACCCCCGCCGACGGTGACAAGGTGCCCGCGACGCCCCAACCCGGCCTGGCCCGCGGCCTCGACGTCGGAATCGGCGACCAGGGGACGGGCTTCTTCAGTGCCCCGCTGTTCCGCGCGCTCGGCATCAAGCGCGCGCGCTTGGCCGCCTCCTACGACACGGTTGACGTGGGGTTTGATCGCGAGCTGGCGGACGCCTGGCTCAAGGCGGCGCGCAAGGCCGGCGTCGAGCCGCTCGTCGCCCTCAACCACTCCCGGAAATCCGGGCGCCAAGACCACCTGCCGAGCGTCGCCGAGTACCGCAAGGCGTTCCGCGCGTTCCACCGCCGTTATCCGGAGGTGCGGGTGTACACGCCCTGGAACGAGCCCAACAACAAGGGCCAGCCCACGGCCGACCACCCGGACCGCGTCGCCGAGTACACCGATGTCGTCGCCCGCGAGTGCCCGGACTGCACCATCGTCGCCGGCGACGTGCAGGACCAGCGGGGCGCGGTGGACTGGATCCGTCGCTTCCGCGCCGCCCTGAAGGTCAAGCCGCGGATCTGGGGCGTGCACAACTACTCCGACGTCAACCGTTTTCGCACGAGCGGCCTGGAAAAGCTCGAGCGCGTCATGCCGGGCGACATCTGGCTGACTGAGACCGGGGGCGTGGCCCGGTTCGGCGGCTCGTTCCCGCTGGACTTCCAGCGCCAAGCGCGCGCGTTCAACTACCTGTTCGTGACCGCGCGCGCCGATCGGCGGATCAAGCGCGTCTACCTCTACAACTGGACCGGGGCGGGGGACAAGGGATTCGACGCGGGCCTGACGAACGCGGACGGCTCCCCGCGGCCCGCGTACGAGGTGGTGAAGACGGCGCTGGGCCGGTAAGCGGTGAGCGCGCGCGAGGCCGCCGCGGGCGGTACGGTGCTCGTGATGACCGGACTCCCGCGGCGCAGCAACGGGACGTCGGCGGCCGACCGGGGTGCCCGACCAAGCGGCCCGTCACGTCGCGTGGTCGCCGCCCCGAACATGCTCGCGCTCGTGACCCGACCCTCACGCCTGCTCCCGCGAGGCGCGCTCGACGCGATGCTGCAGGTCGGCATCATCTTGCTCGCTTACGAGAGCTACCGCCTCA
Organism: Solirubrobacterales bacterium; assembly: GCA_038234375.1. Lineage (GTDB taxonomy): Bacteria > Actinomycetota > Thermoleophilia > Solirubrobacterales > Solirubrobacteraceae > Paraconexibacter. Next base: position 2,653 of record JBBSUL010000104.1, read on the forward strand.
CCCGCGGCGCGATCGACGGCCCGCAGACCACGAGCGTCGCGCTGGCCAACGCCAACTGGATCATCCACCTCGAACGCTCGCTGCACCTCGGCATCGAGCACGGCACACAGTCCTTCTCCGAGCGCGTCTGGGGATTACGCGACGTCAGCGCGTTCCTCTACATCAACGTCCAGACAACGGTGACGTTCACCGCGATGGCCTACGTCTACGTGCGCCACACTCCGGCCTTCGACTTCGTGCGCGACGTCTTCATCGGCACGTGGGCCCTCGCCATCGTCGGCTTCCTGCTTGTGCCGACCGCGCCGCCGCGCCTGGTTGCCGGCTCCGGCCTGGACGACACGGTTGCGATCTTCACCGGCATCGACCCGACCACGCCGAAGGTCAGCCAGTTCTTCAACCCGTACGCGGCGCTCCCCTCCCTTGCACGTGGGGGTCGCGACCATCGTGGGCGTCTCGCTCGCGCTACTGTCGCGGCGGCGGGCGGTCCGGATCGCCTGGGGGCTGTATCCGCTGCTTGTCACGTTCATCGTGATGGCCACGGGCAATCACTATCTCGTCGATGCCGCCGCTGGCGCGTCGGCGGTCGGTGTCGCCGCTACCGTCGCGTGGCGGCTCGGACGCCTGCGGCCCGACGCCTGGCGGTCGGTGAAGCCGGAGCGCCCGCCGCCGTTACCGTCAGTCCGCGGAGCGCCGGGGTCGCGGATCGAAGCCGGTCAGCGCCCAGGCCAGCCCGAGCGCGGCCACGCCGATGGCCGCTCCGGCGACATCGTCAATGAAGTAGTGCCAGCCGAGGTAGAGCGTTGAGAGCGTCGACACGCCCATGAAGACCCATAGCCCGATGCGCACCCGGCGGGCCAGCCCCAGCAGGGACGCGGCCAGTGCGATCGTGAAGAGCATCGACACGTGCAGCGACGCGAACGCCGCGATGTCCTGGGACCGTCCGGCGACGTTCGGGTCGGTCAGGAAGTCATCGCGCTGGCGGGCGAGCAGGTTCTGCAGGTCGGCGGCGGCGGACGTCGGCAGGCGCGCGAAGTCGCCCGGCTTGGCGTAGACGGGCCCCAGCGACGGCAGCAGGAAGTAGCTCGCGGCGCCCAGCGGCCAGTTCAGCGACATGGCCGCGACCAGGAACAGGCTGTGGCGCAGGCTTGGCGCGAACACCAGCGTGAGGCCGACCAGCAGCGGCACGAACAGGACGTAGAAGACGTAGACCGACGACAGCAGCTGGGTCTGCACCTCGCCGGTCCCCAGCAGTGAGTGCAGCACCGCGCCGGGGTCGTGACCGAGGAACAACGCCCGGTCGATGCTGTCGAGCTGGCGGTCGAACAGGTCACCTGGTCGCAGCAGCGGCAGGACGCTCTTGAGGTTGCGGTAGGCCAGGTAGGACGCGTAGAACCCCAGCAGCCCGCCGCCCGCGACGAGGGTGCGATAACGACTCCAGCGCTCGCGGCGCACCGCCACGATCTCCGACCACGGCGGCCGGTGGCGGCCGGTCCGCAACCCGGCCCGAACGACGACGTCCAGCGCGACCAGCGCGGTGACCAGCGCCACGACGCCGATCAGGCGCCGCCCCGCGACGTGGTCGGGATCGCGCAGCGGCACGCCCGCAGCGTGCGTCGTGATGAGCGCTGCGGCCATCGCCACGATGCCGATGAGCGGCCCGGCGGCCACGTCGCGCCGGGGCAGGCGCTCCCGGGTGACACTCCCGACCCTCGACGCCGCATCCCGGGTGCCGCCGCCAAGCGTCCCGGCGACGACGTTCGGGTCCGGCGTCACGCCGGGCTCGGCTCGGGCGCCGGGGTCCCACGACGGACGGCACCCAGTTCGACGCCGGTGAGCAGCCGGGCGAGGCCGAGCGCGCTGAGGGCGACGAGCACGCCGGCGATGTCATCGACGACGTAGTGCCACCCGAGGTAGATGGTGTCGACGATCGTCACCGCCCACACCACCCACAGCGTGATGCGCAGGCGCCGCCCGAGGCCGAGCAGGTGCGAGGCCATCAACGCCGTGAAGGTCATCGACACGTGCAGCGACGCGAACGCGGCGATGGCCTGGCCGGTGCCCGCGACGGCGGGGTCGTGGAGGAACGCGAGGCGGTTGTCCAGGAGGATCGCCTGCAGATGGGTGACCTCGGAGGCCGGCAGCCCGGCGAACTGGCGCGGTGTCGCGTACACGGGCCCGAGCGCCGGCACAAGGAGGTAGGTGGCGGCGCCGATCGTCCAGTTGATCGACAGCGCCGTCGCCAGGAACAGCCCCGTACGCAGGTTGCGCGAGAACACGAGCGCCAGCGCCAGCGACAGCGGCAGGAAGACGATGAACAGCACGTAGGCCGATGACAGGATCTGCGTCTGAAAGCCGGTGCCCAGCAGCGATTGCAGCACCTGGTCAGGGTCATGGCCGAAGAACAGCCAGCGGTCGAGGTCGTCGAGCTCGTGGTCGAACAGGTCGCCCGGGCGCAGCAGCGGCACCACGCTCTTGATGTTGCCGTATGACAGGTAGGACACGTAGAAGCTGACCAGGGCGCCGCCCGCGGCCGCGCCCCGGTACCAGCCCCAGCGCTCGCGCCGCACGGCGCGCATCGCCTCGCGCGAGGGTCGTCGTGTGTCGGTGCGTCGCGCGGCCCGGACGAAGATGTCCGCCAGCACCAGCAGGAACACGCCGAAGCCGACGAGGACCACGTACTTCGCCGCGACGTGGTCGGGGTCCCGGAAGGAGACCCCGGCCGAGCGCGTCGCCGTGATCGCGGCGGCGAGCGTGACGACGGCGACCAGCGGGCAGGCGACGACACTGCGCCGGGACGGCAGCTCGGGCGCCGCGTCAGCCGGAGGGATCGCTCGTGGTTCACCGGACGGCAACACGCCCGCCATTCTGCCGATTGTGGGCCGCGGGGGACGGCACACCCGCCGTACGGCCCGGCAGCCACTCGCCGCCACGAGCGGCGTCAGCGTCACGATCAGCCGCGTCATCTCCCGGGGCGCGGGTTGACGCTGCGCAGCACCGGCTTCGGCGACGCCCACCGACACGCATACCCCCAGCGGGAGTTGAACCCGCTCTTGAGCCTTGAAAGAGCGCCGTGCTAACCGTTACACCATGGGGGCGGGCCCGCCCCGCCAGTGTACGCAAGCACCGCGCGCCCGAGACTTTACGAACCCGTGAGGTCGCCCTCAGCGCGAGTTCAGGTTCGGCGCGCATCATGGTCTCTCCGCGCTGCGGACTCATCCCCCCGCAGCGTGATGGACGGCCCAGCGCCGTCCGTCCTCCCGCCCACCTGTCGCCCGGCACCCGCGTCCCCCGACGCCGCCGGGCGACAGGGCGTTGAGGACCGTTTCACAGCTCGGCCACACGGCCGCCCCGCGCCGCGGTAGCGTGGGTGGGCATGGACGAGCTGACGGACCCCGAGGCCGCTGAGCGCTTCGCGCACGACGCGCCGGACGCCTACCTGCGCCGTCGCGAGTTCCTCCAGCGCACCGCGCTGACCGCGGGCCTGGCCACGTCGCTGGCCGCCGTGCTGCCGTCACCGACCCTGGTGGCCGAAGCGGCCCGTCGCCAGCGCCGCGATCCGCTACCCACGCCGGCGAACATCCCCGTGGACACGATCGTCGTGCTCATGATGGAGAACCGCTCGTTCGACCACTACCTCGGCTGGATGCCCGAGGCCGACGGCCACCAGGCCGGGCTCAGCTACGCCGACAAGGCGGGCAACGAGCAGGCGACCCAGCGGCTGACCAACGACTTTCAGGGCTGCGGGCACCCGGACCCCAGCCACTCGTGGAAGGGCGGGCGCGTGCAGTTCAACGGTGGCCGCTGCGACGGGTTCCTGCGCTCGGGCGACAACGACATCTTCTCGATCTCGTACTACGCCGAAGGTGACCTGGGCTTCATCCAGGACGCCGCCAAGGCCTACACCACCTTCGATCACTACCACTGCTCGCTGATGGGCTCCACGCTGCCCAACCGCCAGTACATGTGGGCGGGCGAGTCCTACGGAAACGTCGACAACGACCTGCCGCCGCAGACGAAGTACACGATCGGCTTCCCGGACAACACGATCTTCGCGGCGCTGGACAAGGCCGGCGTCTCCAACCGCTACTTCTTCAACGACCTGCCGATCTCGTCGTTGTGGGGCGCCTCCCGCCTGGCCAACTCGGGGTCGATCGCCGAGTACTACGCCCGCTGCGCGTCGGGCACGCTGCCGCGGGTCTGCTACGTGGACCCGAACTTCGCCGGCAGCGTCGGTGAGGGCCCGGGCCTTTCCGGGACCAGCACCCCCACGGCGACGTGCGGACCGGGCAGGCGTTCATGGCCGACGTCGTGCACGCGTTCATGGAATCGCCGCAGTACAAGCGCGGCGCGCTGTTCATCACCTACGACGAGTGGGGCGGGTTCTTCGACCACGTCCGCCCGCCGCGCGTCCCCGACCAGCGCAACGACCGCGACGTCGACAAGGACTTCGGCCTGATGGGCTTCCGGGTGCCGACGATCGCCGTGTCCCCCTACGCGCGCCCGGGGTACGTGGCCCACTCGACCTACGGCCCCGAGTCGATCCTCAAGTTCATCTCCTACCGGTTCGGCCTCAAGCCGCTGAACCGGCGCGTGCGGTACGCCCGGAACATCGGGCGGTCGTTCGACTGGGTGTCCAAGCCCCGGTTGCAGCCGCCGGCGCTGCCCCGGCCCGAGCACGTCGTCTCGCTGCCCTGCCCGGGGAACGCGGACGGACCGGCCACACGGGCAAAGGACCACGACGTGGTGGACCTCGTCACCAGCGGGTACCTCGATCGCCTGGGCTTCGACTACACGCCGTCGAGCGCCGCCTCCACGTTCCGTGAGCCCTCCAAGGTCGTCCAGGCCCACGCCGCCTCGACGCCGGGCCGGTAGCCCGGATGGTCCGGGCCGTCCTGACCGTCGTGACCGTCGCCGCGCTCAGCCTGGCGGCGGTCGCGCAGGCCCGCACGCTCACCGGGACCAAGCGCTCGGACCGGATCGGCGGGACGTCCCGGCCTGACCGCATCAGCGGCTACTCGGGCGACGATCGGCTCTACGGCCGTGGCGGCAATGATCTCATCCGCGGCGGCCCGGGCCGCGACCGGCTCGTCGGCTCCACCGGCAACGACCGGCTGTACGGGGGGACCGGCAGCGACCGCCTCAACGGTGGATCGGGGAACGACGACCTCCGCGGGGAGGCCGGGAACGACATCGTCACCGGAAAAGACGGCGACGACGACCTGCGCGGGGGGTCCGGCAACGACCGCCTGTCCGGCAGCGACGGCAGCGACCTCGTGGACGGCGGATCGGGGAACGACCGCCTCGCCGGCGGCCCCGGCCTGGACGACCTGCTCGGCGGCAGCGGCGACGACACGATCGACGCCCGGGACGGCGAGCAGGACAGCATTGACTGCGGTGACGGCGAGGACACCGTCATGGTCGACGACGAGGAGGACGGCGTGCTCGACTGCGAGACGGTGGTCTTCCCTTCCGGCCGGCGCTGAGGCTGAAACTGCCTCCCCCACTCCCGGCTAGATCATTCGTCCACGATGCGCGGCCGGTATCTGTTCCGGGCCGATAGGAAACCCGTGGCACTCGTGCGACCATCCGTTGCCGAACCGGCCCTCAGCCCGCGGGTGCTGTCGCTGGTCGTCCTCGTGGCCTGCGCGATCGCGCCGGGCGTCGTCGCGCTCCTCTACGGCGCGCCGCTGTGGGCGCTCACGGGGATCCTGCCGCTGGTCGGCAGCCTCGTCGTCCTCGCCCACGACCACGACCACCGGATCGAGCAGGCCGCTCGCCGCCTGGTCGCCGTCGAGCGCGAGCGCGACCGCCTGGCCGAGTCTGTGCGCCACGTCGGACGCGCCTTCGGTTCGCGACTGGACCTGCCGGCGCTCACCCAGGTGATGGCCGGGACGGCGTCCGACGCGCTGGACTCGCGGCGGTCGCTCGTGCGGATCGGCGAGCACGTCGGACGCGGCGGGGCCGCCGACGGTGAGCTCGACGGGCTGCTCGACGACACCGCCGGCAGCGCCGCCGCCACTGACGATCTGGTCTTCGGGCACTCCCCGTCCGGCCACCACGCGATGGCCCACCCGCTTCGTGCCGGCGCCGGGGTGCTGGCGGTCGCGCGCAGCGCCCGCGACTTCACCGAGGACGAGCAGGCGCTGCTGGCCTGGCTGGCCGGGCAGGCGACGATCGGTGCCGAGAACGTCGCGCTGCACGAGCGGCTGCGCGAGCAGGCGCAGGTCGACGAGCTCACCGGGCTGGGCAACAACCGGGTCTTCCGCGAGTCGCTGGAGCGCGAGCTGGCCCTGAGCGCCCGCAGCGGTGCAGATGTCGGGCTCGTGCTCATGGACCTTGACGACTTCAAGGACGTCAACGACACCCACGGCCATCCGACCGGCGACCGGGTCCTGGCCGAGGTCGGTGCGGCGCTGCGTAACGCGGTGCGCTGCACCGACACCGTGGTGCGCTGGGGCGGCGAGGAGTTCGCGGTCGTCCTGCCGCACACCGACCTGACCGGCACGACCGTTGCCGCCGAGGCCGTGCGCCGGGCGGTGTCGCGCGTGCGGGTGGCGCTGCCCGGCGGGACCCCCCTTCGGATCACCGCGAGCCTGGGGGTGGCCACGGGCCCGGGGAACGGGCGCGAGGCCGACCGCCTGTACGCCGTCGCCGACCGGGCGCTGTACGAAGCCAAGCAGTCCGGCAAGGACCGCGTCGTGGTCGCCGCGGTGGGCGCGCAGGCCCGCATCGTCGTCTGACCGGTCGGCCGCCGGTCACGCCGGGGGCCGCCTTGCCATGATCGGCGCGTGCTCGCCATCCTCGTGTCGCTGGCCGCGTCGGCGGCATGGGGGGTCTCGGACTTCTTCGGCGGGCTGTTCAGCCGGCGGATCCCTGCGCTGTCGGTCCTGCTGGTCATCGAGGTCGGCGGGCTGCTGACCGCGGTGACCATCGCCGCCGTCGCCGCTGACCCGCTGCCCGACATCCGCCATGTGCTGCTGGCGTTCGCGGCCGGCCTGGCGGGCGTGACCGGGCTGGCGCTGTTCTTCTCGGCGCTCGCGGTGGGGACGATGTCGATCGTCGCGCCGATCTCGGCGACCGGGGCCACCGTGCCCGTGGTGGTCGGTCTCGCGACCGGGGACACCGTCTCGGTGGCGATCGGCATCGGCCTGGCGCTCGTGCTGTTCGGCGTGGCGCTGGCCGGGCGGGAGGCCGACGACCCCGCTGTCGGCGACGGCTCCCGGTCCGGACGCCGCGCCGTTCTGCTCGCCCTCGGCGGGGCGCTGGGGTTCGGGACGTTCTTCGTCATCTACGACGTCGCCGCCGACGCCTCCGTCGCCTGGGCGATCCTCCTGTCGCGCCTGCCGGCGCTCCCCGTCATCGGGCTGATCGTGCGGCGGCGGGGACTGGCGGTGCCGCGCGGCCGAGACCTCGCGCGGCTTGCCGGCATCGCGCAGCTGGACTGCATCGCCACCGCCCTGTACGCCGTGGCCCTCACCCGCGGCGCACTGAGCGTCGTCGCGGTCGTCGGCTCGATGTACCCGGTCGCGACCGTCCTGCTGGCCCGGACCATGCTGGGCGAGCGCCTGCGGACGGTGCAGGCGCTCGGCGTCGCCGCCGCCCTGCTCGGCGTCGCGCTCGTCAGCGCCGGCAGCGCGTACTCTTAGCCTTCGCGCGGGCGGTTAGCTCAGCTGGTCAGAGCACCTGCCTTACAAGCAGGGGGTCCACGGTTCGAGCCCGTGACCGCCCATGACCCTGAATTACCTGGAGATGATCGGTTTTCCCTGTACGCTCGGTGACCAGCGGTCAGTCCAGAATTGCCGTCTTGGGGAATTCAGAGGGAACATGCTTCCCACCTGCCGAGCGGATCGCGTCCTCCGCCGGCAGCTGGAACGCCCTTCAGATCGTCGGTGACGTGGCAGACCGGTCTTATGTGTGCGGTGGTGGGCACAGGCCGTTGAGGCTGAGCATCGCGCTCACGGGTGTGAGCGGAATCTGCAGCGTCGATCAGGCAAGGACAGCCGTAGACCTTTCGTCCAGCCGACGGTCGTGGGGGCTGTGGATGGGTAAGACTCTCTTCATGCTCACCATTTTGTTGATCGTCATCGTCGTGCTGTTGCTTACGGGCGGCGGCATCGGCTACAGCCGACGCGGCCGCCGCATCTAGCACTGCCGCAGCTCGCTGACCGGCGAGCCAACCCAACTCCACGGAGGAATTCACCATGGCTCTTGGAACTTCCCTGCTGCTCATCGCCGTCGGCGCGATCCTGCGCTTCGCGGTGCACGTCTCGGCCACTGGCTTCAGCATTCACACGATCGGCGTGATTCTCATGATCGTGGGCGGCGTCGGACTCCTCGTCTCGTTGCTGTTCGGGTCGATGCTGGGCGACCGTCGCGCCGGCCCCGTCGTGCGCGACGATCGCGTGGTGCGCGACCGCGAGGTCGTCTGACTTTCTGACGTCGCCGCCGCTCGTTGGACGCACCCGGCGCAGGACCGCACGGCGCAACGGGAGGTCGCGTGGATGTCCGAGGACTTTCGCGCGAGAGCGGCTCCGCCCCTCCCCCGCCCGAAGCCGGACCGCATCGGCGACACCGTGCAGGTGTTCCTCGGGGTGGCCTGACCCGCGGATTCGCCGCCGCGGCCAGCCGGCCGGACTACCATCGATGGTCGCGCCCCCCGTCGGGCGGACCCGCCGACGCCCGCCGCCGCAATGAACCCGCCGCCTACCACGACCCCCGACGCGCCGACCCGCGTGCTCGTCAGCGACCTGCGCGGCGTCCGCGTCCACGACCAGGCCCCGCCGGTGCTCGTGGACCTGACCGGCAGGCGTGCGCGCCGCCTGCGCAGCGGGGGTCGTACCGTGGGCCTCCTCTTCCTCCTGTGGTTCTGCGGGCTCGCGCTCGCCGGGCTCGGCCTCATCCCTAGCGGCGGCCTGCCCCTCGGCGGCGGCCTGCTCCCCGACACGGCCCCGTCCAAGGTCGCCCGCCGTCCCGCGCCCGCTGCTGCCTCCGCCGCGGACCTGCGGCCAGCCGAGACCGCGGCAGCAGCGGCCGCACGCCTCGCGGGCGGGAGCGCTGGCGCCGTCCCGGCCGCGTCGACGCCGCCCGCCGCACCGACCGTCCCGACGAGCCCCCGCCGCCGCACCTCCGGCACGCGCCGGCCGAGCCGCGCGCCCGCGCGCCGCCCAACTACCACCCCGACGAAGACCACCGCGACGCCCGTGACCTCCGCGGCCCCCTCGTCGAGCGGAAAGAGCGCGGTCGCACCCGGCCACACGAAGACCGGCGCCGCGCCCGCGGCGACACCGACGACGTCGTCCGCCCCCGCCACGCCCCCCGGCCAGAGCACCTCGACCGCCCCTGGAAAGTCCGGCCACGGCGGCACGACCCCAGGGAACGGCAAGGCCAAGGGGCGGACCAGTGGCACCGCCACGCCCTAGGGCCCGCGTCCCCGCGTGGATGCGCAGGCCGAAGGGGCATTGGCGCCTGCTCGCGTTCTGCGGGTTCATCGTCGCGGTCATCCTCGGCTTTCAGGGCATCGCGACGCACACGATCGGCGCGACCGGCGAGCCCACGGCCAGCGGCGCCGGCACGCCGCTCGTCGGCCAGCGCTCGATCCTCGCGGTCAAGGACGGCCGGCTGCAGTCCGCGCAGCCGCCCCCCGGACGCCGGGTCGCCCTGACCTTCGACGACGGCCCGGACCCGAAGTGGACGCCGGCGATCGCCGCCGTCCTGCGCAAGGCGCACGTCCCCGGGACGTTCTTCGTCGTCGGCAGCCAGGCCGCCCGCCACCCGGGGATCATCCGGATGCTCGTCCGTGACGGCAACGAGCTCGGCAACCACACCTTCACGCACGCCGCCCTGTCGACCGGACCGGTCTGGCAGCGGCGCCGCCAGCTCGACCTCACCGAGGCGACGCTTGCGGGCATCACCGGGCACTACGCGCGCTTCGTCCGGCCGCCCTACTCGGCGACGCCCGACGCCGTCAACGTGCAGCAGGCCCGCGACCTCGCGTCCGTCGCCGGCCGCCGCTACTAC
>JBBSUL010000105.1:0-12514 GCA_038234375.1 Solirubrobacterales bacterium
CTTAACGACCCGCCTACACGCGCTTTACGCCCAATGATTCCGGACAACGCTTGCCCCCTACGTATTACCGCGGCTGCTGGCACGTAGTTAGCCGGGGCTTCTTGTGAAGGTACCGTCAGCCCAACGAGCTATTAACTCGCGGACCTTCGTCCCAACTGAAAGCGGTTTACAACCCGCAGGCCGTCTTCCCGCACGCGGCGTTGCTGCATCACACTTTCGTGCATTGTGCAAGATTCCCCACTGCTGCCTCCCGTAGGAGTCTGGGCCGTGTCTCAGTCCCAGTGTGGCTGATCGTCCTCTCAGACCAGCTACGCATCGTCGCCTTGGTAGGCCGTTACCCCACCAACAAGCTAATGCGCCGCGGGCCCATCTTGATGCGGAGGCCGAAGCTTCCTTTCCTCCATCCCCTCACGAGGTTGGAGCACATTTGGTATTAGCCCCGGTTTCCCGGAGTTGTCCCAATCATCAAGGCAGGTTACCCACGTGTTACTCACCCGTTCGCGGCTTTGCCCCATCCGAAGATGGTTCGTCGCTCCACTTGCATGTGTTAAGCACGCCGCCAGCGTTCGTCCTGAGCCAGGATCAAACTCTCCGTGAAGAACTTCTCAACCCGACTCCCGGTACTCCGAGGAGCAGTCAAGAGCCGGCACAAAGAGTTGTCATGACTTTTAGCCGCACCCCATACACAGGGTGCGACGTCAGTGACAGGTACTACTCAGGTCCACCGGGTCGGCTAAGAGCCCGGCAGATCGAATCTGGACACACACCTCGACTCAGAGAGCCGAAGGTGCGCATGCTGTTGAGTTTTCAAAGACCGTCGCACCCGACTCGGGAAGGTGATGCCTTCTGAAGAGGTGCAGCCCGCCGACTCCAACTGCTGTCTACGGACCGGGCGGAGACTGTAGCACAGCAGCGTGCCGACGGGAAGCCCGTCGGGGGCTGCGGCGCCGGTGACCAACCCAGCCGCGGCAGCATACACATTCGCCGGATCAGCGGCTAGCGCCCTCAGCCGTCGGGCGTCAGGCCGACGACGGCGTCGGGGTGTCGTGGCCCGCGCCGGAGATCCGCAGCTGCGTGAACGCGCGCCGCCCGACCTGCAGGACCTGCCCGTCTATCCCCGTGGCGGCGACGTCCGGGGTGCGCACCACCGTCCCGTCAAGCCGCACCGCGCCCTCGGCCAGCAGGCGCCGGGCGTCCGATCGCGAGCGCCCGAAGGCGTCGGCGATCACCGCCGGCAGGTGCACGCTCCCGTCGGCCCCCGCCGCAACGGCGGTCTGGCTGAGGTCGCGCGGCACCTGCCGCTCGACGAACTGGCGGTCGAAGGCGGACTGGGCCGAAACAGCGGCTTCCGGTCCGTGAAAGCGCGTGACGAGGGCGCGCGCCAACGCCCGCTTGCGGTCCCGGGGGCCCGCGTCGTCCGGCACGCCGGTGACGGCCAGGAGCCGGACCCACTCGTCCATCGCCGCGTCCGGCAGGCTCAGCGTCCGGCCGAGCATCTGGTCGGACGCCTCGGTGACGCCGATGTGGTTGCCCAGCGACTTGGACATCTTCTCGGTGCCGTCGACACCGGGGAGGATGGGCAGCGTGAGCACGCATTGCTCGGGGCGACCGTAGGTGCGCTGGACCTCGCGGCCGAGCATCAGGTTGAAGGTCTGGTCGGTCCCGCCGATCTCGACGTCCGCATCGACGGCCACGGAGTCGTACCCCTGCAGGAGGGGGTACAGGAGCTCGAGGATGCTGATCGGCGTGCGGGCGCCGAACCGCGTGGCGAAGTCGTGGCGCTCGAGCAACTGGGCGACGGTCGTCGACCGGGCCAGGCCGAACAGGTCCTCCATCGGCATGTCCAGCCACTCGCTGTTGCGGCGGACCTCCAGGAGCTCGGGCTCCGCACGCAGGACGCGGTACGCCTGGTCCTGATAGGTGGCGGCGTTCTCGTCGATCTGCGCACCGGTCAGCGGTGGCCGGGTCTGCGACCGGCCCGACGGGTCGCCGACGCGGGCGGTGTAGTCGCCGACGATCAGGACGACCCGGTGCCCGAAGTCCTGGAACTCGCGCAGCTTCTGCAACACGACGGTGTGCCCGAGGTGCAGATCGGGCGCGGTCGGGTCGAGGCCGAGCTTGACGCGCAGCGGGCGCTTGGCGGCTGCGGCTGCTTCCAGCGCGGCCTGGAGGCCGCCGCGGGGCAGGTCCTCGACGGTGTTACGGGTCAGGAACGCGGACTGCTCAGCGGGCTCGGGCATCGGCGACCAATGCTAGTCTCGACGCCGGGAGACCTGCTGCCGCCCGGTCTCTCGCGCGCTGCGTACGCGCGTACGGCCACGGCGTGCCCCGCCCCGGCCCCTGAAGCACCACCACGATGAGTGACGACCGCCCCATCCTCACCGCCGTGCCCGACGCGCCCCCCGAGGCGCCGCCCGCCCCGGCCCGCGTCAAGCCGCGGCTGAAGTGGCTGCGCCTGCTCGCCCTGCTCGTCCCGCTCGGTGGTCTGGCGATCGTCTCGACGCTGTTCGGGATGATGATGGCCGTCGCCAGTGACCTGCCGGCCCTGGAGAACGAGCCCCAGTACCGCGGGGCGGGCGGGAAGAACTCGATCATGTACGACAGCCAGGGGCGTGCCCTCGGGCGCCTGGCTGCCGATACCCATCGGATCTTCGTGGAGTCCAGCGAGATCTCCAGTTCCATGCGGTCGGCCATCATCGCGGTCGAGGACGAGCGCTTCCTCACGAACTCCGGTGTGGACCTGCGCGGCATCGCGCGCGCGTTTTCGCAGGACATCATCAGCGGCGGCAGCGTCCAGGGCGGCTCCACCATCACGCAGCAGTTCGTCAAGAACGCGCTGCAGGCCCAGGACAAGCGGACCGTGTTCCAGAAGATGCGCGAGGCGGCGCTCGCCTACCATCTGACGCGCCAGTGGTCCAAGCAGAAGATCCTCACCGAGTACCTGAACTCGATCTACTTCGGCAACGGCGCCTACGGCATCGAGGCCGCGGCCGAGGCGTACTTCGGCCTCGCCCCCTCCCACCGCGACACCGCCACCGAGCCCGGCTGCGGCACTGCCAAGCGCCCGTGCGCCAAGGAGCTGGGCATCAGCGAGTCGGCCCTGCTGGCCGCGGTCGTCGCCAACCCGACCGCGTTCGACCCGGTCTCCAACCCGCGCGCCGCCCTGAACCGGCGCAACGTCGTGCTGCAGAAGATGCGCGACCAGAAGGCCATCACGCCGGACCAGTATGTCGGCGCCGTGCAGCAGCCGCTGCCCAAGCCCGAGGCCGTGCGCCCGCCGCAGCTGGACTCCAAGGCGCCCTACTTCACGACCTGGGTCCGCAGCCAGCTCGTGGAGAAGTTCGGGGCGCGCAAGGCCTTCGAGGGTGGCCTGAAGGTCCGCACGACGCTGGACCTGGACATGCAGGGCTACGCGCAGAGCGCCGTGGACCGCTGGATGGGGGCCAACCCGGACGGCCCCACCGCGGCGCTCGTGGCCATCGACAACGACAGCGGCGAGGTCCGGGCCATGGTGTCCGGCGCCCAGGGCAGCTCCGAGAGCTACAGCAGGCGGCCGTTCAACCTCGCCACCCAGGGACAGCGGCAGCCAGGGTCGGCCTTCAAGCCGTTCATCCTCGCCCAAGCGCTGCGGGAGGGCATCGGGCCCGGGTCGCAGTGGCCGTCCCGCAAGCGCGAGTTCTGCGTGACCCGGCAGAAGGACGGTGGCTGCTCGGAGAAGTTCACGGTCAACAACTTCGAGAGCACGTACACGGGCACGCGCACGTTGGCCGACGCGCTGACCTACTCCGACAACAGCGTCTACTCGGCCGTCGGCATCAAGGTCGGAACCAAGAAGGTCGCCGATCTGGCCGAACGGATGGGGATCCGGACCCCGGTCTCCAGCAACCTGGCGATGACGCTGGGGGGACTCAAGCAGGGCGTGACGCCCCTCGACTTTGCCCACTCCTACGAGACCTTCGCCACCGGGGGCCTGCGGGTCGGCGGGTCGCTCGGAACGTCGGGCAGTGGCCCGGTGGGCATCCGCTGGATCGAGGATCGCAAGGGGGACCGCACCGAGAACGAGCGGCGCCGGACCCGGGTGCTGTCCAAGGACGTCGCGCAGACGGCCTCTCAGGTCATGTCGACGGTCGTCTCCAAGGGCACCGCCAGGCGCGCCCAGGTCGGGCAGTTCGCCGCGGGCAAGACGGGCACCACCGAGAACTACGGCGACGCCTGGTTCGTCGGCTTCACCGATAAGCTCACCGTCGCCGTGTGGGTGGGCTACCCGGACAAGCTCGTCCCGATGACGACCGACTTCCAGGGGGGCCCGGTGGAGGGTGGCACGTTGCCGGCGCTCATCTGGCACGACTTCATGGCCCCGTCCCTGAGCCTGCTCAAGCAGCGCTCCGAGAAGGAGCGGCTGGCCAAGGGGCTGCCGCCGGAGGACACCGAGACCCGGACCGACCCGGCCGGCGGGACGTCCGGCGGACCTACGACGCCGGCGGACACCACACCCACAGCACCCGAGGAGACCGCGCCGCAAGGCGCAGCGACAGGCGAGGGCGCGGCTCCCGGCGGCGCCGGGGAGCAGCCGAAGCAGACAGCGCCCGCCCCCACCCCGGCGCCGACCCCTCCCAAGCCGACCCCGGCCCCCACACCGGCCACGCCGGCGCCGGCCCCCGCCCCGGCCACCCCCGGGCCCAGCGGCGGCGCCGCCCCGCCCAGCGGCTGAACGACCCGCTACCCGGGCCCGAGCAGCCCGGGCGGCCACGGACGCGAGACCCCGCGAGCGCCGGCGGCGCAGACCCGCCAAGGCAGCTCGACGGCCTTCGTGATCCCGATCCGCGGGCCGTGGACCAGCTCCGGCTCCGGCCCCGCCGGCCGCGCGCTGATCGTCACCGCCCCGGCGACGAGCGAGGTGTCGTGCGCCTCCAGGTCGACGCCGAGCGCCTGGGTGAGCTTTCCGGGCCCATCGCACAGACGGGCGTCCGCGACCGGTCCCCGGCGGGCCCGCATGCCCGTTACGTCGCCGACCGGCACGAGGGCCCGGACAAGCACCGCAGCGCCGACGCCGTCCGCTTCGCAGACCGCATTCAGCAGGGCATGGATCCCGTAGGAGCGGTAGACGTAGGCCCGGCCCGGGGGGCCGAGCAGGACCCGGGTCCGTGGCGTCAGCCCGATGTGGGCGTGGCACGCGGCCTCGTCCTCATGGTAGGCCTCGGTCTCGACGATCACGCCGGACGCGGCGCGGTGGTGCACGACGCAGCCGACGAGGTCGCGCGCGACCTCCAGGACGGGCCGGTCGTAGAACGCCACCGGCAGGGGTGCGGCGCCGGCGATCACCGGTCAGCCGGTGAGCGCGCGCGCCTGCTGCAGCTGCTCGCGGACGCGTACGAGCGCGGTGCCGCCCTCGGAGATTTTGGATTCCAGCCACGAGGCCTGCTCCAGGACCGCCGCGGCGTCCGGGCCGAGCGCGGGGATCACGACGTCCGCCAGGGTGGCACCCGAGTCCACCGCCTCGCGCACGAGGCCGGCGACGATCCCGTGGGCGTCGCGGAACGGCGTCCCCCGCTTGACCAGCAGGTCGGCGAGGTCCACGGCGGCGATCATCTGGTCCGAGGCGGCCGACGCCATCGCCTCGCGGTGGAAGGTGGCCGACTCGAGCATGCCGCCCGCCGCAGCCACACACAGCGTCAGGGTGTCCGCGGCGTCGAACAGGTGCTCCTTGTCCTCCTGCAGATCCTTGTTGTAGGTCAGGGGCAGGGCGTGGATGACCCCGTGCAGCGCCGCCTGGTGGGCCCACACCCGCGGCGCCTTGCCGCGCAGCAGCTCCGCCGCGTCCGGGTTCTTCTTCTGGGGCATGATCGACGAGCCCGACGACCACGCGTCCGACAGCGTCATGAACCCGAACTCCGAGCTCGTCCACAGGACAATCTCCTGGCCCAGGCGGCTGAGATGGGTGGCGCACACCGACAGTGCGTGCAGCAGGTCCAGCGCGAAGTCACGGTTGGAGACGGCGTCCACCGAGTTGGACACCACGCCGCCGAAGCCGAGCTCCGCGGCGACCATGCGCCGGTCGGTGTCGAAGTTGACGCCGGCCAGCGCGCCCGCCCCGAGCGGCAGCTGGTCGGTGGCCCGCAGGGCGGCGTCGAAGCGCTCGATGTCCCGCGTGAGCATCCAGAAGTAGGCCAGCAGGTGATGGGAGAGGTAGACGGGCTGGGCACGCTGCAGATGGGTGTAGCCGGGCAGCGGCCAGTCCTCGTGGCGCTCGGCGACCTCCAGGACGACGAGGCGCAGCTGCTCCAGGTCGCCGATCGCCCGCCGCGCGGACTCGCGGACGAACATCGCCAGGTCGGTGATGACCTGGTCGTTGCGCGAGCGGCCCGTGTGCAGCTTGCCGCCGGCGGGCCCGGTCAGCTCGGTGACGCGGCGCTCGACGGCCATGTGGATGTCCTCGTCGCCGCTGGAGAACGGGAACGTCCCGGCCGTCAGCTCGGCGGCGACGGCGTCCAGGCCGCCGAGGATCTCGTCGCGGTCGGCGTCGGTGATGATCGCCTGCGCGGCGAGCATCCGCACGTGCGCGCGGGACTGCGCCACGTCGTGCGTCCACAGGCGCCGGTCGAAGCCCAGCGAGGTGTTCAGGGCCTGGAAGGCGGCGTCCTGCGGCAGCGAGAAGCGTGACATCGGCGAGGGAGTCTACGTCCGGTGGACGCCCGGCGGCATCCGTGACCCGCGCCGGTCAGGTGCTGATGCCGTGGATCTGGGCGACCTGCGTGGCCAGGCCGAAGCCCAGCAGGTACAGCGTCACGCCCCAGCCCTGCCAGGCCCCGGTGCCCGCGGTGTAGAAGCGACCGCCGCGAGCACGGTGGCGCTCGACGAGGATTGGGATGACGCACAGGATCCCGAGCGCCATGAGCACCCACGGCGCCCACCCGAGGATCTGGAAGGTCACCCGCTGGTCGCTGGCGCGGGTGATGTCCACGACGACGTCGCGCCACAGGACCACGGGCAGCGCGGCGGCGAGCAGCACGCCGACCAGGCCCACGCGCTCGGAGCGCTTGCGCGCGCGCACATCCCGGCCGGGTCCCCTTGCCGCCACGGCACGGATTATGCCCCCAGGAGCACCTGCCTAAGCGCCAGGCTCACCCGGTGGACCTGATCCCGGGTCATCGCGGGGAAGAACGGGAGCGCGATCGAGCGCGCGGCCACGTCCTCGCACACCGGGAACATGCCCTCGCACATCCCGTACTGCTCGCGGTAGAACGACATGAGGTGGATCGCCGGCAGGTAGGGCTTGGACTGCACCCCGTGCGGGCGCAGTGCCCGGATGACGCTGTCGCGGTCGTGGTCGCGCGGCACCTGCACGACGAACACGAACCAGCCGCGCACGTCCCCGCCCGCGTCCGCGCAGGGCAGCGTCATCCCGGTCTGCGCGGCGAGGTCGGCGAGCGCCTCGCGGTACCAGCCGGCGACCGTCGCGCGGTCGTCGAGCATCCCGCGCAGCCGGGCGACCTGGGCGATGCCGATCGCGGCCTGCAGGTCGGTCATGCGGTAGTTGAAGCCGAGGCGGTCGTGGTCCAGCCAGCCCATGTCGGGGGCGCGGCCCTGGTTGCGCTCGGAGTCGACGCGCTGCTTGACCGCCCCGTCGCCGACGGTCACCATGCCGCCCTCGCCGGTGGTCAGCTGCTTGTTGGCGTAGAAGCCGAACACCGCGGCGTGGCCGCGCGCGCCGACCGACGGGCCGTCGCGGTGGCGGGCGCCGAGCGCCTCGCAGGCGTCCTCGACGATCGGGAGGCCGTGGCCCTCCAGGGCGGGCAGGTCGGCGGGGTAGCCGAAGATGTGGACGGGCAGCAGCGCCGTGGTGCGCTCGGTGATCGCGGCGGCCACCGCGTCCGGGTTCACGTTGAGCGTCACCGGGTCGATGTCAGCGAACACCGGCGTGGCGCGCTCGTAGGCGATGACGTTCGCGCTGGCCACGAACGAGAACGGCGAGGTGACGACCTCGTCGCCCTCGCACACGCCGGCCGCCCGGATCGCCAGGTGGAGGCCGGCGGTGCCCGAGGACACGGCGCTGGCGTGCGGCGCGCCCACGTACGCGGCGAAGTCCTGCTCGAAGCGCGGGATGCGCGGGCCGAGCGACAGGTGCCCCGAGCGCAGGACCTCAAGGACGAGCGCCTCCTCCTCGGCGCCGAGGACGGGCTGGGCCAGCGGGATGGGCTCGGGGTCAGGCGTGCTCATGCTCCGCTCGCCGGGACGCCGCGCAGTGCCGGGCGGGTCACTCGGCCGCCGCGCCCTGGGCCACGGACCCGCGGCGATCGGCGCTCGCCTGGGCGTAGTCCAGGGCGTCCACGAGCGCCTGCCAGGAGGCAGCGATGATGTTCTCCCCTACGCCGATGGTCCCCCAGCTGTGCTCGCCGTCGGTGGAGTCGATGAGCACCCGCGTGGTGGCGGTCGTGCCGTGGTGGGCGTCGAGGATCCGCACCTTGTAGTTGACCAGCTCGACGCCGAGCAGGTCCGGGTGGACCTGGACGAGCGCGGAGCGTAGGGCGGCGTCCAGGGCGTTGACCGGGCCGTTGCCCTCGGAGGTGCGTACGTAGCGCTCCCCGTCGATGTCGACCTTGATCGTCGCCTCGCAGGACACGGTGCCGGCGGCGTCCTGCTCGACGATCGTGCGCCACGAGTGCAGGGTGAACAACGGCTCGTACCGTCCGGCCTCCCGCAGCAGCAGAAGCTCCAGCGAAGCGTCGGCGGCTTCGAACTGGAAGCCCGCGTGCTCAAGCTCCTTGACCTTGTCGATGAGCCGCGCGCAGGCGGCCTCGTCGAGGTCGACGCCGGAGTCCTGGGCCTTCTCGACGATTGTCTGGCGGCCCGCGAGCTCGGAGACGAGCAGCGCCCGGGCGTTGCCGACGGTCTCCGGGGTCATGTGCTCGAAGGTCGCGGCGTCCGCCCGGATCCCCGCGATGTGCAGGCCTCCCTTGTGGGCGAAGGCGTTGCGCCCCACGAACGGCTGGTTGGGGTCGGGTGGGACGTTGAGCAGCTCGTCGACGATGTGCGCGGTCGGAGTCAGCCGGACGAGCTGCTCGTCGGTCAGGACCTGGTAGCCGAGCTTGGTCTGCAGGTTGCCGATGATCGAGACGAGGTTGGCGTTGCCCGTGCGCTCTCCGATCCCGTTCATCGTGCCCTGCACCTGGGTGGCCCCGTTGAGCACGGCGGCCAGCGTGTTGGCCACCCCGCACTCCAGGTCGTTGTGGCAGTGGATGCCGATCGGATAGGCGCCGCCCCCGAGGGCGTCGATGACCTCGGCGGTCGCCGCGCCGACCTGGTGGGGCAGCGACGAGCCGTTGGTGTCGCACAGCACGATGCGCTCGGCCCCGGCGCTGGCGGCGGCGCGCAGGCAGCGCATCGCGTAGGCGCGGTCCGAGCGGTAGGCGTCGAAGAAGTGCTCGGCGTCGTAGATGACGCGCTTGCCCTCGCGGATCAGGAACTCGATCGACTCGGAGATCATCACGAGGTTCTCCTCGCGGTCGACCTTGACGACCTTCTCGAGGTGCAGGTCCCAGGTCTTGCCGACGATCGTCACCAGCGGCGGGAAGGAGGCGGCGAGGATCCGCAGGCCCTCGTCGTCGGGGGACTTGACGCCGCGGCGGCTGGTCATGCCGAAGGCGGCCACCTCGGTGTGCTCGAACGTCTCGCGCGCGAGCAGGTCGAAGAGCTCGGCGTCCTTGGGGTTGGAGGCCGGGAAGCCGGCCTCGATGATGTCGATGCCCAAGTCGTCGAGGGCGTGCGCGACGCGGACGCGCTCGGCGGCGGTCAGGGACATGCCCTCGCCCTGCATGCCGTCGCGGAGGGTGGCGTCGTAGAGCTGGATGGTCGGGGTCATGGCGGGTGGGGGTCCTCTCGAAGTGGCGGCAGCGGGCGCGGGCAGCGGCGACGGACCCGACCTCGCAGTCAGGCCGAGCGCCGCCGGCGAATTCGCTGCTGGCCGATCACCACGAGCTTCATGCCACCGTACGCGAGGACGACGCGGGGTCGGGCGCGCTCTCAGACGGGACGGCGGGCACCGGATCCAGCCACTCCGCGTAGCGGGCGGTGCGCCCGTGCAGGGCGTCGTCGAAGGCCTGTTGGACGGCGACCGTGACCTCGCCGGGCGCGCCGGCGCCGACGGCGTGGTCGTCGACCTCACGGACGGGGACGAGCTCGGCCGCGGTGCCCGTCAGGTAGATCTCGTCGGCGAGGTACAGCTCGGCGCGCGCGATGTCCCGTTCGACGACGGTGAGCCCGAGATCCTGGGCGATCTGGATTGCCGAGCGGCGGTTGATGCCGTCGAGGATCGAGGCGGTCGGCGGCGGGGTGTGGATGACGCCGTCGCGCACGACGAAGATGTTCTCGCCCGAGCCCTCACAGACCTGGCCCTTGTCGTCGAGGAGGATCGCCTCCTCGTAGCCGGCCTTGTGGGTCTCGATCTTGGCGAGGATGGAGTTCAGGTACTGGCCGGAGGCCTTGGCCTGCGGGATGAGCGCGTCGGAGCTGATGCGCCGCCACGAGCTGACCTTGGCGCGGACGCCCTGGTGCTTGGCCGCGTCCCCGAGGTAGGCGCCCCAGGGCCAGCAGGCGATCGTCACATCCACCGGCGCGTCCAGGGGGAACAGGCCCATGGTGCCGTACCCGCGATAGACGAGCGGGCGGATGTAGCAGTCGCTGAAGCCGTTGCGGCCGACGAGCTCAAGCGTGGCCTGCCTGATCTGCTCCCGCGTGTACGGGATGTCCATGTAGTACAGCGACGCGGACCTGAACAGCCGGTCGACATGGTCCTGGTGACGGAAGACCGCCGGGCCGTGGGACTCGGTGTCGTAGCAGCGGACGCCCTCGAAGACCCCCGTCCCGTAGTGCAGCCCGTGCGTCAGAACGTGGATCTTGGCGTCCTCCCAGGCGACAAACTCGCCGTTGAGCCAGATGACATCCGCTTGTTCCACCGCGCGGACTTTAGCGAAGGCCGTCGGGAGTCCGGGGCTACAGGTGCGCGAGGACGGCGGCCGTCGCCGCGGCGGTGTCGGCGCTCCCGCCCAGGTCGGCGGTGCGCAGGCCTCCGTCCAGGGCGGCATCGACGGCGGCCTCCAGCGCGGCGGCCTCGTCCTCGAGCGACAGGCCGTGGCGCAGGAGCATGGCCAGCGACAGGAACATGGCCAGCGGGTTGGCCGCGCCGGTGCCGGCGATGTCCGGGGCCGAGCCGTGGACGGGCTCGAACAGGCCGGGCCCGTTCGCGTTGCCCAGGGA
Organism: Solirubrobacterales bacterium; assembly: GCA_038234375.1. Lineage (GTDB taxonomy): Bacteria > Actinomycetota > Thermoleophilia > Solirubrobacterales > Solirubrobacteraceae > Paraconexibacter. The sequence goes on from JBBSUL010000105.1 coordinate 11,254, forward strand.
GGCGGACGGCAGCATCCCGATCGAGCCGGTGATCATCGCCGCCTCGTCGCTGAGGATGTCCCCGAAGAGGTTCTCGGTGACGATGACGTCGAAGTCCGCGGGGCGGGAGACGAGCTGCATCGCGGCGTTGTCGACGAGCACGTCGGTGAGCTGCACGTCGGCGAAGTCGGCCTGGTGCACCGCGTGGACGACCTGGCGCCACTGGCGCGAGGTCTCCATGACGTTGGCCTTGTCCACCGAGGCGACGCTGTTGCGCCGCCCGCGGGCGGCCTCGAAGGCGACCCGGGCGATGCGGTCGACCTCGTCCACGGTGTAGTGGCACAGGTCCGAGGCGTCGGTCTCGGTGCGGGACTTCTCGCCGAAGTAGATGCCGCCCGTGAGCTCGCGCACGACGAGCAGGTCGGTGCCCTCGATCCGCTCGCGCTTGAGCGGGCTTGCGTCGTAGAGCGCGGGCAGCGGGCGGACGGGGCGCAGGTTGGCGAACAGGCCCAGCGCCTTGCGCAGGCCGAGCAGGCCCTGCTCGGGGCGCGGGTCGTCCGGGTTCGTCGTGTCCCACTTGGGCCCGCCGACGGCGGCGAGCAGGACGGCATCGGCGCCGCGGCAGGCGTCGAGGGTCGCGTCGGTCAGCGCGGTGCCGTGCGCGTCGATGGACGCCCCGCCGAAGACGTGCTCCTCGACGGTGACGCCGGAGACGAAGTGCTCCAGGAGCTGCACGGCGGGCGCCAGGATCTCGGGGCCGATGCCGTCCCCGGGCAGGGTGACGACATGGGTCACACGCCGGCTCCGGTCAGCGCGGTCGTGTCGGGGCCGCTGCGCTCGCGGCCCGACTCGTAGGCGGTGATGTCGGCCTCGCCGTCCAGCGTGATCGAGATGTCGTCCAGGCCGTTGAGCAACCGGTGCTTGATCTCGGCGTCGATGTCGAAGGAGAACTCGTCGACGGTCTGGGCGGCCAGGTCGATCTTCGCCCTGCCGCGCTTGACGAGCTCGTCGCACTGGTCCTTGGGCAGCTCGATCGGGAGCATGCCGTTCTTCGTGCAGTTATTGCGGAAGATGTCGGCGAAGCGCGGGCTGATGAGCGCGACGAAGCCGTAGTCCAGCAGCGCCCACGGGGCGTGCTCACGGCTGGAGCCCGAGCCGAAGTTCTCGCCGGCGACGAGGATCGGGTTGGCGGGCAGGTCGTAGCCGTTGGCGCGCCACTCGTGGAAAAGGAACTCGCCAAAGCCCGTCCGCTCCACGCGCTTCATGTAACGCGCGGGGATGA
>JBBSUL010000106.1:0-12395 GCA_038234375.1 Solirubrobacterales bacterium
GCGGATGACGATCGCGTCGGGCTTGTGGGCGTTGAGCGTCAGGACGGTGTCCTTGAGCGACTCGCCCTTCTCGACGCTGGAGCCCGAGGCCACGAAGTTCACCACGTCGGCGCTCAGGCGCTTGGCGGCGAGCTCGAACGAGGAGCGGGTGCGCGTGGAGGCCTCGTAGAACAGGTTCAGGATCGTGTGCCCGCGGAGGGCGGGGGTCTTCTTCAGGTCGCCGTCCGGGCCCTGCGCGAACGTCGCCGCCCGGTCACAGATGCGCTCGATGCTGTCGCGGTCCAGGTCCGCGATCGACAGCAGGTGCCTCACGCGCCGGCCTCCGAGATGAACACGCGGTCCTCGCCGTCCAGCTCGCGCACACGCACGTTGACGCGCTCGCTGCGGGAGGTCGGCAGGTTCTTGCCTACGTAGTCCGGGCGGATCGGCAGCTCGCGGTGGCCGCGGTCGGCGAGCATGGCGAGCTGCACGCGGGCGGGGCGGCCGTAGACGAACAGCGCCTCGATCGCGGCGCGAACGGTGCGCCCGGTGTAGAGCACGTCGTCGACGATGATCACGGTTCGGCCCTCCAGCGCGAAGTCGACGCTGGAGCCGTGCACGACCGGCTGGTCGCCCCGGAGCGCCACGTCGTCGCGGTAGAAGCTGATGTCCAGCTCCCCGAGCGGAACCTCGATCTCCAGCAGATCGCCGAGGAGCTGCGCGATGCGGGCGCCGAGCACGGCGCCGCGGCGATGGATGCCGACGACCGCCAGCTGCCGCGGCTCGGCGTGCTTCTCGACGATCTCGTGGGCGATGCGTACGAGCGTACGTCGCATGTCCTCGTGGTCCAGGACCACCTTCTCCATCATGCCGCGCCGACCTTCCTGGCCTCTCCGGACCGGGTTAAAGGACTCGGGGCGAGCCTATCAAGCGGGGTCGGACGGACCGTCGCCGGCCGCTCCCGGGGGCGGTCATGCCCCTTCGCTTTCCGCCGCGCGACAGTCGGTGGCGCTTCGTGGGGCTTGGGTGCGGCCATAGCGCTCCGGGGCACGACCGCCTCCGTCCGCTTGACTCGTCGAACGGCGTCGCTCTGAAGCAGCGACGGCTGGCTCGGGCTGCCCGGCGACGGCTGCGTGGAGTCTCTCTGCTGCGATACAGCACTGAAACTCCGTTCACATCCCGGGAGGCCCCGCGTCGACCACTGCTGCCTCTTTCGACCCGGTGCCGACAGGGTCAGCCCCGTTCTATTTCGACCTGGACCCGGGAGCCCTGCTGGTACTCGGTGCCGGCGGGTGGGTCCTGGGCAACCACGACCCAGTTGCTGTCGTCGATAACCCCGAACAGGCCGCCGCCGCTGACGTCCGCGTCGAACTGCGCGTCGTCCAGCCGCTGCTTGGCCACGTCCAGGCGCTGACCGACGAGGTCGGGCACCTGGGTCTTGGTGATGATCGTGCCGGGATCCACGGTCGTTGGCGCGGATGCCGCCGTGGTGACGGTCACACGCTGGGTCGTGGTCTCGGTCAGGGTCGGGGTGCCGCCGAGGATGGCCACGAGGAGGACGCCGGCGAGGAACCCGCCGGCCCCGGCGAGGGCGACGGTCAGGCGCGACGCACGCCAGCCCGCGGAAGGGCCGGTGGGATCGATGCGGGTGTGCTCATCCATGGCGTCAAGGTCACGACTTCGCGGTGCTGCGACCCTCCCAGCGTACGAGCTCGGGGTCGCCCTTCTCCGGGAACGGGACGTCGATGCTGTCGTAGTCGCGGGGCAGGACGGTGCGGTCGAACACTGTCCGGGCCTCGTCGAGGACGGCGCCACCGGGGTAGCGGCCGGACAGGTGCACGAGCGCCAGCAGGCCGACGTCGGCGTCCCTCGCCGTCGTCGCCGCCTGGACCGCGGTCGAGTGGCGGGTGTGCGCGGCGCGCTCGCGGTCCTCGTGCAGGAACGTGGCCTCGTGGACGAGCAGATCGGCGTGGTGGGCGGCGTCGGCCAGCGCGTCGCACGGGGTGCTGTCCCCGCTGAGCACGACCTTGCGGCCGTAGCGCCCCGGGCCCATGACCTGCTCGGGCGTGACGCCATCGACCGTCTCACCGCGTTGGAGGCGTCCGAAGTCGGGGCCGGGCGCCACGCCGAGCGACGCGGCGAGGGCGGCGTCGAAGCGGCCCGGCCGGTCGTCCTCCAGCACGCAGTACCCGTAGGCCAGCCCGCGGTGGCGCACGTTGAAGGCCCCGACCTCGTAGTCGCCGAACTCGACGGCCTCGCCGGCCTCGAGCTCGCGGACCGTGAACGGGTACGGCAGGGTGCCCAGGACGAAGCGCAGGCGCGCGACGAGGTCGGCGACCCCGGGCGGCCCATGGAGCACGAGCGGCGCCTGGCGGTCCCGCAGCGCGAAGGACTTGAGCATGCCCGGCAGGCCGAGCCAGTGGTCGGCGTGCAGGTGCGTGAGGAAGACGGCGTCCACGTCGGTCAGGCCGACGCTGCGGGCGAGCTGACGCTGGGTGCCCTCCCCGCAGTCGAACAGCAGGCGGTCCCCGCCCCGCCGCACGAGGATCGCCGGCAGGCCGCGTCGCGGGGTCGGTACGGACCCTGCGGTCCCTGCGAAAAAGAGGCTCAGGTCCATCGAGGCAACCGTGACTGATCACGCGGACGCCGGACGCTTTTCCGGGCGAAGAGGAGCGAGAGGTCCATCGGCAGGCGTCAGGGTACCGGCGCCCCGCCGGCCCCGCCGCTGCCGGTGGGACCGCCGTCAGCGGCGGCCGGCGCGCAGCTCGTCGCGGATCTCGGCCAGGATCACGGCCTCGTCGGTAGGCGCGGGGCTCTCCTCGGGGGTCTTACCGCGCTCCATCATCGTCTTCAGCGGGACGATGACGACGAAGTAGACGACGGCGGCCACGATGACGAAGTTGATCGCGGCCGTGAGCGTCGAGCCGTAGACGATCTTCGAGTCGTTGACGGTGAAGCCGGCGTCCCCGAAGTCCGGCGAGCCACCGATCGCGCCGATGAAGTCGTTGCTGAACGCGGCGACGACCCCGCCGAACGCCGCGCCGATGATGACGGCGACGGCCAGGTCGACGACGTTCCCGCGCAGCAGAAAGTCCTTGAAGCCTTTGAGCATGGCGTGCGTCCCTCCGTTGGTTCCTGGGTGGCGCGGCGACCGCACCAAAGGCCACCGTTCGGGGAACCCGATCTGGCGCGAGGGCGGTATCCGTGACGATCTTGGGCGACCTTGCTAACCAGCGGTCAGTAGTGGTGTACCTTCTCTGCCATGACCCGCTCCTCCGTCGTCCGCGTGGCGTTCGCTCTCACCGGGGCCGGCGGGCTCGCGGCCGTCACCCTCGGCCAGCGCGACGCGCTGGCCGCCCTCGCCCACACCACGCACCCGGGCACGCTCGCCGCTGCCATCGCGCTGCTCGCCGTGGCGCCGCTGCTGCAGGCGGCGACCTTCCTGGTGGCCCTGCGGCGCCTCGGGGTCGCGCCGCGACCCGGCCGGCGCTGCGCCTGTGGTCGCGCTCGTTCCTGCTGCGCTACGAGCCGTCCGGGGTCGTCGGGTTCGCCTACCGGATGCGCGAGCGCGAACGTCTGCCCGCCTCTGCGCCGCAGATGCTGACGGCCACCGGATACGAGCAGTTGGCGGCGGTCACCGCCGGGGCGCTCGCCGGCCTCGTCGGGGTTGACCTGGGGTCGCCGTCCTGGCCGGAGCCGACGGGACGCGGGCGCTCGTGCTCGCGGGCGCCTTCGCCCTGGCCTGGCTGGTCGGCGTCCTCGTGCCGCTGGCCCCCGGGGGTCTGGGATTGCGCGACGGCGTAGTCGTGCTCACCGCCGGGGTCACGCTCGGGCTGGGCCCGGCCACGGCGTTCGCGGTGGCGCTGCGGGTGGCGTCGCTCGCCGGTGAGCTGCTGGCCGTCGCGGCGCTGGAGGGGCGCTGCGGGTGCTCGCCGACGCGCTCGCCGCCCACCGCCCCTGGATTGCACGTGCTCCACCGGGCCGGCAAGGATGGCCTCGGCGTGGCCTACCGCGCGGGCTTCGCCTGGTGCCTGGAACGCGAGTACGAGGTCATCGCCCAGATGGACTGCGACCTGTCGCACCCGCCCGAGAAGCTGGGCGAGATGCTCACGGTCCTGCGTGACCGCGAGGCCGACCTGGTCATCGGCAACCGGTATCTGCCCGGAGGCGGCACCGCGGGCTGGTCCCGGGGGCGGCGAGCCTTCAGCCGCGTCGGCTGCGCCGGGTCCCGGATCGTCCTCGGCCTGCCGTACGACGACCTCTCCGGGGGCTTCAAGCTGTGGCGGGCGGACTGCCTGGCCGACCTGGGCCTGGAGTCCATGCTCTCCTCCGGCTACGCCTTCCAGGTCGAGACCACGCAGCTCGCCCACCTGTCGGGCCGGCGGATCGAGGAGGTCCCGTTCGTGTTCTGCGAGCGCGTGGCCGGAATGTCGCTCGCCGTGTCGCTGGAGGGCATCCGCGTCACCCTGGCTCTGCGACGCCGGGCACGACATCGATCCCACGCCACGAAGCGAAAGCGCAGCCAGTGTGATCGGCGCCGGCCCGCCGCACCGACGCGACCCAGTCGCCGAGGCGGTGGTCGCGGGCCATCCGCACGCGGGCGGCCTGGCCGTTCCGGGTCGGCGTGATCCGCAGGTACATCTTGGAGGCACGGGCTTCGGCCACCGGGACCACGAACTGCTCGCCGGTGGCGTGCAGGTGGACGGCGAAGACGTCTGCTCGACCGGCATAGGAGCCGCGGCCGCTTCCGTGGTCGGTTCCCGCGCAGTTGAACTCGATGCATCCCGCCCGGACCCGCCCCGACTTGACCTGAACGCGCACGAACGTTCCGGGCGCGGTCTCCACTACCAGGTCATACGGGCCGAAGCGGCCGAACGGCGTGAGCACGGTCATCCCGGCGGCGGTCAGCGTGTGCAGCACCGCCGCCTCGGCGACGTCACCGCGTGCACGAGTGTCCATGGATCGATGTTCTCGCACTGGTCGGACAGAACGTACGTTCGTAGCATCGAGACCGCTCGATCCGCTACGCTCACACGCCTCGCGCCCGTAGCTCAGTGGATAGAGTGCTTGCCTCCGGAGCAAGAAGCCGCTGGTTCGAATCCAGCCGGGCGCGCTGCCGCACGGTGCCGCAGGTTACGGTGAGTCGATGACCGAGCAGCTCACCACCGTCGGCGACGTCGAGCTGTGCTGGGAGGCGTTCGGCGACCCGGCCGATCCCACCGTCCTGCTCGTCATGGGTCTCGGGACCCAGATGCTCGGCTGGCGGCCCGAGTTCTGCGACGGCATCGCCGCGGCCGGCTACCACGTCGTCCGGTTCGACAACCGCGATGTCGGGCGCTCGACGCACTTCTCCGGCCACCCCGCCCCGAGCCTGCGCGAGCTCGTGCTGCGGCGGCCGCGGAACCCGGCCTACACGCTGGAGGACATGGCCGACGACGCCGCTGGACTGCTCGACGCGCTGGGGATCGACCGTGCGCACGTCGTGGGCGTCTCGATGGGCGGGATGATCGCCCAGACCCTCGCCGCGCGGCATCCGGGTCGGGTCACCACGCTGGTGTCGATCATGTCGACCACCGGCGCCGCGCGCGTCGGCCGCCCAGCGCTGAAGGTGCTGCCGTTCCTCGTCCGCCCGCCGGCCACCGTGCGGACGGAGGCGATCGAGCGGATCGTCGCCCTGTTCGACCTCGTCGGCTCACCCGGGTTCGAGCGCGACGTGGCCGCCACCCGTGAGCTGGCCGGCACGAGCTTCGACCGCGACGGCGACCGCACCGGCGGCGGCCGTCAGCTCGCCGCGATCCTCGCCTCGGGGAACCGGACGCGCGCGCTCCGGCGGATCGTCGCGCCCACGCTGGTCGTCCACGGCACCGACGACCGCATGGTCGCCCCGTCGGGCGGCCGAGCCACCGCCAAGGCCATCCCCGGCGCCCGCCTGGAGCTCATCCCGGGGATGGGCCACGACCTGCCGCCCGGACTCTGGCCGCGGCTCACCGCGCTGATCACCGAGCACGCGCAGGCGTCCGACGGGGACGCCGCACCCTCGACGCCGTCACGGGCCTGACCGGACGGCGCACTCCGAGGTCGCGGACCCGGGGCGCCCGCTCCCCTACGACCGTGGAGCGTGGATCCGCACCGACGCGTCGGCGCCCGCCAGACAGACGACGTCCCCGTCGTGCAACTGGCGACCGCGGCGAGCCTCGTCCGCGCCGTTGACCTGCACCAGCCCTTCGCCGAGCACGTGCTTGGCCTCGGCCCCCGAATCGACCAGCCCGGAGAGCTTGAGCAGCTGCCCCAGGCGGATCATGTCCTCGCGGATCTCGACGTCGCGCACGCCCGGAGTATGGCCTCAGCCGCCGAAGCGGGAGCGCAGCGCCATGACGTTGTCGACGTACCGCTTGGTCTCCGGCAGCATGCCGATCCGCCGCACCGACGACATCCCCTGGTAATAGGCGGCCGCGGCCGTGCGCTGGTCGCCGCCGGTCTCGCGCAGCAGCGAGCCGAGGTACAGGACGCCGGCCCCCACGTTGTCGGTGGCGGAGGCCGGGTCGAGCTGGCGCTTGGCCAGGTTGGACTGCACCCAGTCCCAGGTGCCGGGCATGACCTGCATGACGCCGCGGGCGTTGGCCGAGGAGACCATCGCGTTGTTGAAGCCGCTCTCCTGCCAGGCGATTGCCGAGGCCAGCGGGGCGTCGACCGCGTTGCGATCGGCCACCGCGGCGATGTCGCCCGACCCGACGCGCTGGGCGCTCGGGGTCGGCGTGGCCGCGGCGATCTGCGGCGCCGGGGCGGGCTCACTGCTGCGCGCCGGAGCCGGGGCGCCGGTCGGGAGCTTGATGACGGTGCCCGCGATCAGCGGGGCCGTCGCGTCCAGGCCGTTCACGTAGGCCATCTGCGCCACGGGGACGCGGGCGCCCGCGGCCAGGCCCGACAGGGTGTCGCCCGGGCGGACGGTATAGGCCCCCAGGGCCTTCGGCCCGGCGGTGGCGCCCAGGGCCTGCGGCCCGGCCGTGGCCCCCAGGGCCTTCGGCCCGGCCGTGGCGCCCGGAGCCGCTGCTGCCGCGGCCTGCGACGGGATCTTCAGCGTCTGCCCGGTGGTCAGGCGCGCGTCCGGCGACAGGCCGTTCGCTGCGGCGAGAGCGGCCACGGTGAGCCCGTCGGCCGCCGCGATCGACGACAGGCTGGCACCCGGCGGGACCGTGTGGACGGCGGCCCCGGCCGGCGCGCAGTAGACCGCCGCCAGGGCAAGCGGGCACAGCAGGGCGGAGATGAGCGTTCGAGCCATGCGAGCGACGGTACCCCCCGCCTCCCGTCGCGACGCCCCAGCGCCCGGGATTACGGAGCCTCGCGACCGATCATGTACCCATCGGAGGGCGACCGTCCGCCTGCGAACGGCGCCTCTACGCTCTGGACCGGCGTCCAGGTCGCCGATCCGGACGTGATCCGCGACCTGTTCACCGGTGACCAGTCCGGCACCCCCGCCGGCCCGACCTGTCCCCCGGATATGCGAACATACGTTCGTGACATCGACCGGATCGGCCTACCAGCGGTTCCAGCGGGCGCTGGGCACCCGCAACCTCACGCTGATCCGCGCCGCCGCGGTCGAGCTGCCCCAGGTCCAGCTGCGGGACGCGCTGACCGTCTGCCTGCTGCTGCGCGACCATGAGCCCGAGCGGTATGAGCGCGCCGCGGTCCGCTGGATCGCCCGCTTCTGCGTCGAGCACGAGGAGGTCACCGTGGAGGACGTCACCCACGCGGCCGCCGCGTTCACCCTGATGCGCACCCACCCCGAACGCGCCCTGGGGATCCTGCAGGTCCTCGTCGAGCCGTCGCCGGGCGGATGGCAGCGCCCGGTGGCCTGAACGGCGGGCCCGTCGGGGCCCGAGGGTGGCGCCTCCGCTCTCTGCGCGGAGTCTCGTTGCTGTATGAGGATCGCGAGGCTCCGCGCACCCCGCCGGCGGGGCCCTTCGACGGTGCGTGGAGTCTGGGTGCTGTAGGAGGCTGCGCACGCGGGGAGCGGCGGCTCAGCTCGGCAGGCGCTGCACCAGGGTCGCGACCGGGGCGAAGAGGTCGCCGTCGCGTGCCACCCGCTCCAGGACCTGGGCGGGCCCGAACACGAGGGTGTCGGGCTCGTCGACCCCGGCCGCGACCTCGTCCCAGGTCAGCGGGGTCGAGACCTGGGGGTGTGGCGTGGCGCGGGGCGAGTACACGCAGACCGTCGTCTTGTGCTGGTCGTTCTGCGCCCAGTCCACGAGCACCCGGCCCCGGCGCGCGGCCTTGGCCTGCGTGGCCACGACCAGCTCGGGCGCCTCCTTGGCCAGCAGTTGCGCGATCGTCCGCGACAGCGTGCGCGTCTGCTCGTACGTCGCGTCGGGGTGGTTGAGCGGGACGTAGACCTGCATCCCCTTGGACCCCGAGGTCTTGGGGAACGCCTGCAGGCCGAGCCCGTCGAGCATCGCCCGCAGCCACTGCGCCACCACGCAGCACTCCGACAGGCCGGCCCCCTCCCCCGGGTCCAGGTCGAACGCGAGAATCGCGGGCCGGTCGGGCGGGTCGGCACGCGCCAGGGGCGTGTGCAGCTCCAGGTCGGCGAGGTTGCCCAGCCAGGCGAGCGCCGCCACGGAGTCGGCGACGACGAACCCGCCGGACGTGCTGACCCAGTCGGGGCGGTGCGTCGGGGCGTTCTTCTCGTAGAAGAAGTCGGCATCCACGCCATCGGGGTAGCGCTTGAGAGTGAGCCGGCGGTCGCGCAGGTGCACCAGCAGCGCGTCGGCGATCTGCACGTAGTAGTCGACGAGGTCGCGCTTGGTGAAGCCCGCCTCCGGATACAGGAGCTTGTCCGGATTGGTGAGCCGCACGTCGCCGACGCCAACGTCGACCGGCGGTCGTCTTGAGCGCGGGTCGCCGTCGACCAGGCCCTTGTACGAGGGCCCGCGGATCTGGCCGGTCGGCGTGCGCTCCAGGAACTCGACCTCGCAGTGCAGGTCCGGCCGGCAGAAGACGGCCGTCCGCGGGAGCTTCGGCGCGCGACCGGGACCGTCCACGGCGAACGGGCAGTCGTCCTGCTCTCGGGCCCCCAGCAGCGCCGAGAGGCGGTGCAGCTCGGCCTCGTCGAAGCCGGTGCCCACGCGGCCGACCGAGCGCAGGGTCCCGTCGACGGCGTCGCGCTCCCCCAGCAGCAGGGCCCCGATGCGCTCGCGCCGGCGTCCTTCGCCGGGGACCCAGCCGCCGATGGCGAAGGTCTCGCGGCGCAGGAGCTTGTGCTTGCGCCACGCGTCGCTGCGCCGCCCGGCCTCGTAGACGGAGTCCAGGCGCTTGGCCACGATGCCCTCCAGTCGCTGCTCCCGCGCAGCGTCCAGCAGCGCCTCGCCCTCACCGACGACGTGCTCCGGCGTCCGCCAGCGCCCGCCGTCGAGCGCCAGGGCCACCAGGGCCGTGCGGCGCTCGGAGTATGGCCGGCCCATGAGGGAGTGCCCGTCCTGCCACAGCAGGTCGAAGACCATGTAGGTCACGGGGAGCTCCCGCGCCAAGCGCTTGCGCGAGGCGTCGCGCTCGACGTGCATCCGTCGCTGCAGGGCGCTGAAGGACGGCCGGCCGTCGGGGTCGAGGACGACGATCTCGCCGTCGAGGACGACGCGGTGCTCGCGCAGCGCGCGGCCGAGGCGGCCGAGCTCGGGGTACTGACGGGTGATGTCGTTGCCGGCGCGGGAGCGCAGCTGCAGCCGCCCTGGGGTGCTGGAGCAGACCGCGCGCACTCCGTCCCACTTGATCTCGAAGGCCCAGCGGTCGCGCTCGGCCGGCGGCGGCAGCGCCTTCGCCGCCCGCGCGAGCATCGGGCTGATGGTCGTAGGCATCGGCTCGCTGTCGGGGTCGGCCGCCGGATCCATGCGGTGGATCATCCACACGGAGGCGTCGTGGTCGCGCCCGATGGCAAACAGCGCGTAGCGCGCGTCCTCGCGGGCGCCATAGAGGTGGACCTCGATCTTCGAGGTGTCCTCCCACTTGAGCGTGTCGTACGTGCCGTGGTCGACGATCACCATCGTCCCGGCGCCGTACTGGCCCTCCGGGATCTCGCCGGCGAAGTCCAGGTAGGCGAGCGGATGGTCCTCGGTCCGCACGGCCATGTGGTTGGCCCCCGGCTCGGGCGGCAGGCCCCGCGGCAGGGCGAAGGAGACGAGTACGCCGTCGCGTTCGAGGCGCAGGTCCCAGTGCAGGCGGGTGGCGTCGTGCTCCTGCACGACGAACCGTGGCGCGTGGGACGGGTCGGCCGCCGTGCCCCCCGCCGGCTCCGGGGTGGCCGCGAAGTCGCGCTTGGCGGTGTACTCGCGCAGCGGTCGGAGTCCGGCCATGCGGTCCGCTATCCGGTCAGGGCCTTGAGCACTCGGGCCGGCGCCCCGCCGATGAGATGGCCGGCGGGGAAGTCACCGCCGTTGAGCACGGCGCCGACGACCGCCTTGCAGTTGGCCCCGACGGTGGTCCCCGGGAGGATCATCACGTTGGTGGACAGCATGACGTTGTCGGCAATCCGCACCGGAGCGCTGTGGACTTCCTGGTCCAGGAAGGCGACGTCGCTGCCGTCGAACTCGTGGTCGGAGTCGAGGATCGCCACGCGGTCGGCGAGCCCGACGTGGGCCCCGATCGTCACCGCCTTGTGGCAGTGCACGGTCGTGTTGCGCCCGACGAGGCTGCGGGCGCCGATCCGCAGCTCCCCGGAGGACTTCAGCTCGCAGCGGTCGCGGATCTGCACGCCCTCGGCGAGCCGGATCGCCCCGCCCCACGGCTGCAGGCGGATCCCGTTCTGCAGGCTGACCCGGTCGGCGAGCTCGATCGTCCCGTCCCGGCCGTCGGCCAGGTCGATGACGGCGCCCCGCCCGAGCTTGACATCGCGCCCGATCCGCAGCGTCAGCGTCCCGGGCCGCCCGTCGACCTCGACACGCGGAAGCCCGAACCACCGCGGGACCTCCGCGACCTCGAGCACCAAACCGCCGCCCAGCCGCTCCAATCGCAGCCGCAACACGAGCGCCCACACCCGAAAACGCAACGCGCGCACGATCTGCAGAACGGCCGACACCCGCAGGAGGCTACCCGGAGCAATCACCCCCACGCCGATGGAGTTCGGGGTGGGGGTTTCTCGCCCCGCGGAGACCGAGCCGCCAGGCGAGGTCTTCCGCCGGGCGAAAAACCCCCGGGTGGTCGTTGATCGCCGAGCCCCCAGGCGAGGCGGTCAACGACCGCCAGCGACAGCGGGCAAAATCTGCACCTCGCCGCCGTCGGGGACGGGGGTGTCCATGCCCTGCTCGAAGCGGATGTCCTCCCCGCCGACGTAGACGTTGACGAAGCGACGCAGGCCGCCGTCGGCGTCGCACAGGCGCTCGCGCAGCTCGCCGTGGACGCTGAACAGGGCGTCCAGGACCTCGGTGACGGTGGCACCGTCGACGGTGACCTCGCCGTCACCGCCGGAGGCGGAACGCAGCTGGGTGGGGATCTTGACCTTGACGCTCATCGGGATGCTCTCCTGCGGGGATCAGGCGACCGCGCCGGCGGTCGCGAACTCGGCCTCGAACGCGTCGTAGGACGGCTCGATGGTGTGGGTGGTGAAGGTGTCGCGCACGGCGTCCAGGGTCTTCAGGCCCTCGCCGGTGATGACGAGGATGACGCGCTCGGCGGGGTCGATCTCCCCGCGCTCGGCGAGCTTCTTCAGGACGGCGGTCGTGACCCCGCCGGCGGTCTCGGTGAAGATGCCCGTCGTGCGGGCCAGGAGGCCGATGCCCTCGCGGATCTCGTCGTCGCTGACCGCGTCGATCCCGCCGCCGGACTGGCGCGCGAGCTCCAGCGCGTACGGCCCGTCGGCGGGGTTGCCGATGGCCAGCGACTTGGCGATCGTGTCGGGCTTGACGGGCCGGCAGACGTCGTGCCCGGCCGCGTACGCCGTCGCGACGGGCGAGCAGCCTTCGGCCTGGGCTCCGTTCATCGTCGGCAGCTCGCCCGTAGCCAGGCCGAGGTCGCGCCACTCCTCGAAGCCTTTGGCGATCTTCGTGAACAGCGAGCCCGAAGCGATGGGGCAGACGATCCGGTCCGGGATGCGGAAGCCGAACTGCTCGGCGATCTCGTAGGCCAAGGTCTTGGACCCCTCGGCGTAGTACGGGCGCACGTTGACGTTGACGAACGCCCAGCCCTCACGCTCGCCGGACAGCTCCGTGCACAGGCGGTTGACGTCGTCGTAGTTGCCGTTGACGGCCACCACGTTCGTCCCGTACACGCCGGTGGCCAGGACCTTCTGCTCCTCCAGGTCGGAGGGGATGAACACGTAGGAGCGCATCCCGCAGGCCGAGGCCGGCGCGGCGCCGGCGTTGGCCAGGTTACCGGGCGACGCGCACGCCAGCGTGGTGAAGCCCATCTCGCGGGCGCGGTGGGTGGCGACC
>JBBSUL010000107.1:0-12202 GCA_038234375.1 Solirubrobacterales bacterium
GCGATCGACTGCAGCACGTTGCGCGCGATCAGCGGGGTCCGCACGTTGAGCTCGAACTGGCCCTGCATGCCGCCGATGGTGATAGCCGTGTCGTTGCCGATCACCTGAGCCGCGACCTGGAGCACGACCTCGGGGAGCACCGGGTTGACCTTGCCGGGCATGATCGACGAGCCCTTCTGCAGCTCGGGAAGGTAGATCTCGCCGATGCCCGCACGCGGCCCCGATCCCATCAGCGCGATGTCGCCCGCGATCTTGGTCAGCGACACGGCGACGACCTTCAGGGCGCCGGACAGCTCGACGAGCGCGTCGCGGTTGGCCTGCGCCTCGAAGCGGTCCAGGGGCGCGGCGATCTGCTTGAGCTTGGACTCCTTCTTCAGCAGCGCGATGACCTTGCCCGCGAACTTCGGATCGGTGTTCAGCCCGGTGCCCGTCGCGGTGCCGCCGAGCGGGATCTGTCCGACGTGCACGAGCGTCGCCTCGACGCGCTCGATCGCCAGCGACAGCTGGGCTGCGTAGCCGCCGAACTCCTGACCCAACGTCACGGGCACCGCGTCCATGAGGTGCGTGCGACCGGACTTGACGACGTCCTTGAACTTCGTCGACTTCTTCGCGAAGGACTTCTGCAGCTGCTTCAGCGCGGGCAGCAGCGTGTTGACCGTCTCGTCCAGCGCGGCCAGGTGCACGGCCGACGGGAACACGTCGTTGGAGGACTGCCCGTAGTTGACGTGGTCGTTGGGGTGTGCGCCCGCCAGCGACGCGAGGACCTCGTTCGTGTTCATGTTCGAGGACGTGCCCGAGCCGGTCTGGAAGACGTCGATCGGGAACTGGTCGTCGTACTTGCCGGTGGCGACCTCCTCGGCGGCAGCGGCGATCTTCGTGGCCAGGCCGGCGTCGATCAGCCCGAGGTCGCCGTTCACCCGCGCGGCGGCGCCCTTGATGCGCCCCAGCCAGTGGATGACCGCGATCGGCACCGTCTCTCCGCTGATCGGGAAGTTGTCGACGGCCTTCTTGGTCTCGCCGCTGTACAGGATCTTGGTCGCCATAGGTGCGGGAGCCTGCCAGATCGCCGCTACGCCGGTCCGCCGGAAGGTCGGTGCGCGACGTCCGGCGCTCAAGATCTGCGGCGGGTAGCGCACCGACGGCGTCCCGTGGCGCGGTCACCCGCGCCGCTCGCCCGCGACCAGACCCTTCTGGACGGCTGGGGCCAGGCTCGGTGCCTCGTCCTGCAGCCGGCCGCCGACGAGCCCGACGCGGCGCTGCAGCTCCGCCATCACGCCGTTGGTCTCCGCCGCCCCCTTGCGAGTGGCCCCGACCAGGTACCCGAGCTGCACCGCGGCGGCCTCGTCCTGCTTCTCGCGCGC
Organism: Solirubrobacterales bacterium; assembly: GCA_038234375.1. Lineage (GTDB taxonomy): Bacteria > Actinomycetota > Thermoleophilia > Solirubrobacterales > Solirubrobacteraceae > Paraconexibacter. The sequence goes on from JBBSUL010000107.1 coordinate 1,362, forward strand.
CTGCACCCGCAGGCCGTCGGCGGTGCGCGTGAACGTCATGCCCACGTCCAGCAGGTCGGCTTCGCCCGTCCCGCTGCGGATGCACTGCGACAGGCGGGACCCGTCGGTGAGCCGGACCGCGCCGGGCGCCGTGCGCAGGGCGGCTCGGATGGCCTCCTCGCTCTCGGTGCAGGCGCTGGAGACCGGCGCGGTGCTCGCGCCGCAGCCGCCGTTCACGGCGGCGATCGCCATGCCCACCGCTGCGAGCGCCGAGTGCCGCATCGCGTCATCGTAGAAGGACCGTGACCGGCCGCGCGCACGACCGCGAGATCCTCCGCCTCGCGCTGCCGGCCCTGGGGGCGCTGGCCGCCGAGCCGCTCTACCTGCTCGTCGACACGGCCATCGTCGGCCACCTCGGGACCCGGGAGCTGGCGGCGCTCGCGCTCGCGGCGACGGTGCTGGGCTCGGCGGTCACGCTGTGCAACTTCCTCACCTACGGCACCACCGCGTACGTCGCGCGCCTGCACGGGGCCGGCCAGGGCGAGCGGGCGAGCCAGGTGGCAGCGCAGGCGCTGTGGCTGTCGATCGCGCTCGGCGTGGTGGTCGCGCTGCTCGTCTCCGTCCTCGCGCACCCGCTGATGCGCGTGATCGGCGGCACGGGTGAGGCGGCCGCGCTGGCCGAGCGCTACCTGCGCCTCGGGGCCCTCGGGCTGCCGTTCGCGTTGATCGCCCTCGCCGGCCAGGGTCACCTGCGGGGGGTCGACCGCCTGCGCGTGCCGCTGGTCATTCTCGTGGTGGCCAACGTCGTCAATGCGGTGCTGGAGGTCGTGCTCGTCTACGGCTTGGACCTCGGGCTCGACGGATCGGCGCTGGGAACCGTCGTCGCGCAGGCGGGGATGGGCGTCGCGTTCGCCGTCCTCCTGCTCCGGGCCGGCGGACCGGAGGTCTCGCGTCGCGTCCGCTGGGCTGACCAGCGCGCGCTGCTGTCGGTAGGCGGCGACCTGCTCGTGCGCACCGGATCGCTGCTCGCCGCGTTCACGCTCGCGGGCGCGGTGCTGGCCCGTACGGGTCCTGCGGCCCTCGGCGCCCACCAGATCGCCTTCCAGGTCTTCCTGCTGCTCGCGCTGGTGCTCGACAGCATCGCGATCGCCGGTCAGGTCATCGTCGGACGGGCGCTCGGCGCCGGGCAGGCGGACGCGGCCCGTGAGGCCGCCCGGCGGATGCTCGGGTGGTCTCTCGTGGTGGGCGTGACCTTCGCCGGCCTGATGCTCGCCGTGTCGCCGGTGCTCCCGCGGGCCTTCACCACCGACGACGCGGTGCTCACCCAGGCCGCCGACCTGTGGCCGCTGTTCGCCCTGCTGCTCCCGGCGGGCGCCGTGGTCTTCGCGCTGGACGGCATCCTCATCGGGGCCGGCGACACGCGGTTCATCGCCCGGGCGATGGCGTTCAGCACCCTGGCCTGTTTCGCGCCGGTCGCCCTCGCGGCCCTCGTGTGGGACTGGGGCGTCGTCGGCGTGTGGGCGGCGCTGAACGTGCTCATGCTCGCCCGCCTGACCACCATGGGCCTGCGGTTCGCAGGCGGCCACTGGGCGGTGGCGGGCGCCGTGCGCGCCCGAGCGTCGGGTGCCTAAGCGACGATCTCCGGGAGCGGGTCGGGGAGGGTGAAGCCGCGCTCGCGGCAGCCGTCCTCGATCGCCGCGATGACGGTCTCCATCACCTTGACGCGCGCGTAGCGCTTGGACTCGCCCTCGACCAGCGTCCACGGCGCGGTCGGGGCGTCGGTCCGCTCGAGCATCTCCTCGATCGCCGCCTCGTAGGCGGGACGCTGCCTGCGGTTGCGCCAGTCCTCGTCGGTGAGCTTCCACGCCTTCAGCGGATCGTCGGCGCGTCTCTCGAAGCGCGCCTTCTGCTCCTTGCTGGAGGTGTGCATCCAGAGCTTCACGATGATCGTGCCCTCCTGCGCCAGGCCCTCCTCATAGCGGACGATCTGCTCGTAGGCGCGCCCCCACTCCTCGGGCGCCGCGAAGCCCTCGACCCGCTCCACGAGCACCCGGCCGTACCACGTGCGGTCCAGGACGGCCATCCCGCCCCACCCCGGGATCGCCGCGCCGAAGCGGTGCAGGAAGTGGTGGCGCTTCTCGTCGGCCGTCGGCGCGCCGTAGGAGACGACGCGGACATGACGCGGGTCCAGTGGATGGACCAGGCGCTTGATCGCGCCGCCCTTGCCCGAGGCGTCCCACCCCTCCATGAGCACGAGCAGCGGCGGCCCCAGCCGGGCGGGGCCCGTGAGCCCGCCGAGCGCCAGCCGCAGCTGCAGCAGGCGGGCCCCGCCGGCGGCCAGGCGCGCATCCTGCTCGTCGCGCTTGAGCGAGAGCGAGAGTTCCAGGTTGTCCAGTCGGCCCATGCGACCCATGCTGTCAGCCTTCTCAACCTGCACACAAGCGGCGGATGCCCGCGCAAAGCTCCGCAAAGCCGCAGAAGGGTCGCCCCGCGGTCCGCGGACGCGTACAACAGCACCATGGACGCGCAGACGAAGACCACAAGCCGCCTGGGGCTCACGACCTCCCAGGCCGCGCAATGCCTGGGCGTGAGCCTCTCGACCGTTCGCCGCTGGTCCGACCAGGGCCATCTGGTGGGCTATCGCACCCCCGGCGGACAGCGGCGGTTCAGCGCCGAGCAGCTCGACGCGTTCATGCGCTCGCTGGATCAGGTCCCGCGCGCCTGACGTGAGCACGCGTCAGGGACGCCACGGCCGCCGGCGCGGCCACCAGCCCGGCACGTGCGCCCGGTAGCGGACGTAGGCGTCCCCGAACCGGCGCTCCAGCTCCGGCTCCTCCCAGCGGCGCGCGCAGGCCGCCAGCGTCGCCGCGTAGGCGGGCGCCGCCACGAGCAGGATCGGCCGGGACAGGACCAGGCCCTCGCCGGCGATCGTGGCCGCCGTGGCCAGGTACATCGGGTTGCGCACGTACCGGTAGGCGCCCGTGACGACGAGCTCCCCGGTCGGTGCGGCGGGGGTCGGGGTGCCCCGGCCCTCCCGGGCGAAGCCCATGAACGCGCGGACGAGCACCGTCACGCCCGCGGCGACAAGCACGGCGCCGGCCGCCGACCAGGCGACGTGGGCCGGGAAGGCGTAACCGCGCTCCCAGCCGCGCGTGACCAGCGCCGGCCCGAGGCCCGCCTCCAGGCCGGGGCCGACCAGGAAGAAGACGACCGTGGCCCACGCCGGCGGCCGGCCCGACCCCCGTCGCGGGCCGGTCACGTGCGGGCCTCGCGCAGGGTGGTGAGCGCCTCGAACGGTGCCATCGGCGTACGGTAGGTGTCGGGTGCGATCAGCGTGTCGTGGACCTCGGCGACGAAGGGGTCTGATCCGGGCCCGGAAGGGCGCCAAACCTGCCTATCGCTGCACGCGCTGGTGCAGACCTTGTCAGAGCTCTGCCTGCTGCGGAAGATGCACGCCATGCCAGCGATCAGGACCAATGCGGCGGCCGTGATGCTTGGCGTCTGTCCCAACACGCTGCGCTCGTGGGAGCGGCGGTTCGGCTTCCCCGAGCCCCGCCGCACCGCCGGCGGGCACCGGCAGTTCGAGCTGGCCGAGGTCGAGGCGCGGCGCAGCGCCTTCGAGGAGACCCAGCACGTGTCCTCGGCGATCTCGATCGCCCGCGAGCGCGGCGCCGGTCCGGCCACGCCGATGCGGATGCGCTCGGCCTTCATGCGCTTCGACGACGGAGAGGTCGACCGGATCGTCGAGGAGTCGCTCACCGTGCGCTCGATGGAGCGCACCGTGGAGGAGGTCATGCTCCCGGCCGTCGCCGCCCTGGACGAGGACGGCCTCGGCGAGACCGCCGAGTACGGCTTCGCCTGGCGCTGGGCCGCCGGCTGGCTCGCTGCCCAGCAGCGCGCCGCGCCGCCCGCCAGCCGCCAGGAGAGCATCCTGCTGTTCGATGCCTCCCGCCCCGTCGACATGGACGCGCTGCACGCCCAGGCCCTCGAGCTCGTCCTGCGCCGCAGCGGCATGCGCACCCTCACGCTGACCACCTCGCTGGACCCGAACCGCCTGACGCATGCGCTCGCCGCGCTGGACCCGCGCATCGTCGTGGTCACCGGCCGCCGGGCGTCGCTCGACGAGCTCGGCCGCCTCGTGTTCGCGGTGCGCCGGGCCTGCGGGGACCGCGTCACCGTCCTGGACTACCGCGGCGCGCTGACCTCGCGCGGCGGGGTGACCAGGTCGACGGTGCCGGGGCTCGGCGACCAGCCGCTGGCCGCGCGCGAGCTCGTGCTCGCCCACGTCGACGGCCGGGTCCCGGCGACGTCCACCGCCGGCCGCTCCGACGAGCGCTCGTCGTTGTCGCGCGCATCGGGCTACTGACGCAGCCGCGCCCCCCCGGTCCGGCGCCCGGCCGATCGCGCCGACGCTTGCGAGAATGACGCGCAATGCGCGTCCCGGTGGATCCCGCCCAGTCGTTCCCCGCCCTGGAGGAGGAGATCCTGGAGCGCTGGCGCGAGCGCGACGTCTTCGCCCGGTCGATCGCCCAGCGGGAGAGCGCCGAGCCGTGGGTGTTCTACGAGGGGCCGCCGACCGCCAACGGCAGGCCGGGCGCGCACCACGTCCTCGCTCGCGTCTTCAAGGACATCTACCCGCGCTTCAAGACCATGCGCGGCTACCAGGTGCAGCGCAAGGGTGGCTGGGACTGCCACGGCCTGCCGGTGGAGATCCAGGTCGAGAAGGAGCTCGGGCTCACCTCGAAGGCCGACATCGAGGCCTACGGGATCGAGGCCTTCAACGCCAAGTGCCGGGAGTCGGTGTTCACCTTCCTGGAGGACTGGGACCGGCTGACCGAGCGCATCGGGTTCTGGATCGAGCTCGACGACGCCTACCGCACGCTGGACACCGAGTACGTGGAGTCGGTGTGGTGGACGCTGCGCACCTTCTGGGACCGCGGCCTGCTCTACGAGGGGCACAAGGTCGTGCCCTACTGCGCGCGCTGCGGCACGGCCCTGAGCTCGCATGAGGTCGCGCTCGGGTACGCGGACGTCGTCGACCAGTCGGTCTATGTCCGCCTGCCGGTGCTCGACGGCGGCGCATCCGGGCTGCACACCGGCGACGAGCTGCTGGTGTGGACGACGACACCGTGGACGCTGCCGGCCAACGCCGCCGTCGCCGTGGCACCGGACCTGGAGTACGTGCGGGCCCGGGCGGGCGACGGGGACACCGTGTTCGTGCTGGCCGCCGACCTGGTGCAGCGGGTGCTGGGCGAGGAGGCCACGGTGCTCGACCGGCTGCCCGGCAGCGCCCTGCTCGGCGCCGGCTACGACCCGCCGCTGACCTACCTGCCCGCCGCCGTGTGGGGCGAGCGCGCGCACACCGTGCTCGCCGGCGACTTCGTCACCGCCCAGGACGGCACCGGGATCGTCCACCTCGCGCCGGCCTTCGGCGAGGACGACCACCGTGTGAGCGTCGCCGCGGGGCTGGCCGTCGTCAACCCGGTTGGCCCCGACGGGCGCTACGACGAGCGCATCACCGACCACACGGGCCGCTTCGTCAAGGACGTCGACGCCGACATCGTCGCGCAGCTGCAGGCGTCCGGACGGCTGCTGAAGGCCACGCCGTACGAGCACTCCTACCCGCACTGCTGGCGCTGCCAGACTCCGCTGATCTACTACGCCAAGCCCTCGTGGTTCGTGGGCACCGCTCGCTTCCGCGACCAGCTGCTGGCCGCCAACGAGACCGTCGGCTGGCACCCGGAGCACATCAAGCACGGCCGCTTCGGCGACTGGCTGAACAACAACGTCGACTGGGCGCTGTCGCGCGAGCGCTACTGGGGCACGCCGCTGCCGGTGTGGCGCAGCGAGGACGGCGAGGACGTCATGTGCCTGGGCTCGCTGGCCGAGCTGGAGCAGCTGTCCGGCGTCGCGCTCGACGATCCACACCGCCCGTACGTCGACGACGTCACCTTCGCGCACCCCGACAGCGGTCGGCTGATGCGCCGGGTGCCCGAGGTCATCGACGTGTGGTTTGACACCGGGTGCATGCCCTTCGCCCAGCACCACGCCCCGCAGGACCCCGCGGGCCAGGCCCGCTTCGAGCAGGCCTTCCCCGCGCAGTACATCTGCGAGGCGCTGGACCAGACCCGCGGGTGGTTCTACTCGCTGCTGGCGGTCAACACGCTGCTGTTTGACCGCGCGCCCTACGAGAACGTCGTCTGCCTGGGCCTGATTCTCGACGAGGAGGGGCGCAAGATGTCCAAGTCCCGGGGCAACGTCGTGGACCCGTGGACGGTCATCGAGCAGTACGGCGCGGACGCCTTCCGGTGGTACTTCTTCACCTCCAAGCAGCCGTGGGACGGGTACCGCTTCAAGACCGAGGACATCGGGGAGGGCGTGCGGCTGTTCCTGCGCCAGCTGTGGAACACCTACGCGTTCCTGCAGCTCTACGCGCCGGAAGAGAGCGTGGAGGCCACCGAGACCGAGCTGGACCGATGGGTGCGCTCGCGCCTGAGCGCCACCGTCACCGAGGTCACCGAGCGCCTGGACGCCTTCGACGCGACGTTCGCCGGCCGCGCCATCGCCGCGTTCGTCGACGACCTCAGCAACTGGTACGTGCGCCGTTCGCGGCCGCGCTTCTTCGCCGGGGACGCGGGGGCGTTCGCCACGCTCCACGAGTGCCTGCTGACGGTGGTCAAGCTGCTGGCGCCGTTCACCCCGTTCGTCGCCGACGCGATCCACGACGGGCTGACCGCCGGGGACGGCGGCCGCGCGGACTCCGTGCACCTGGAGGACTGGCCGGCCCCCGGTCCGCGGGACGAGCGGCTGGAGGCCGACATGGCGATCTGCCGGGACGCTGTCCGCCTCGGCCTCAAGGCGCGGGGGCAGTCGAAGATCAAGGTCCGCCAGCCGCTGCGCGAGGCCGTGATCGTCGCCGCCGGGCGCGAGCGCGAGGCGATCGGCGCCCACGAGGCGATGATCCGGGACGAGCTGAACGTCAAGGCGCTGCGGTTCATCGGCTCGGCCGACGAGCTGGGCTCGTACGCGCTGAAGGCCAACTACCGGCGCCTGGGGCCGCGGTTCGGCAGGGAGATGCCGCAGGTCGCCGACGCGATCGAGGGCCTGGACGCCGCCCACGTCGCGGCCGCGTTCCGCGCGGGGGGCACGGTGGGCGTGCACGTGGCCGGTCACGAGCACGAACTCGACCACGAGGACGTCTTCCTGCTCATGCAGCCGCTGGAGGGGTACGAGGTCGAGCGCGAGGGAGCGCACGCCGTCGCGCTGGACCTGGCCATCGACGAGGCCCTGCGCGCGGAGGGCTGGGCGCGGGAGGTCGTCCGGGCCGTCCAGAACCTGCGCAAGGACTCCGGACTGGACGTGTCGGACCGCATCGCGCTGAGGGTGGACGGCGACGCGGCGCTGGCCGAGGCCGCCCGCGAGCACGAGGAGTGGATCGCGGCGGAGACGCTGGCGGTGTCCGTCGACCTCGACGGTGGCGGCGACGACGGAGCGGCCACGGGCAGCGCCGAGGCGCGCGTCGACGGCATGGTCCTGCGTCTTGAGATCCGGCGAGCCTGACCGGTCAGGGGGCGAGCTCTTCCCGCCCGCGCCCTATGGGGGACACAACCCCCACGACAGGAGGCCGACGATGGACGACGAGACGTTGCAGGAGGCGGTGGCGGGCATCCCGCCCGGGCACTGGATGAGCTACGGCGACGTGTGCGCGGCGGCGGGTGGCCACCCTCGGCAGGCCCTCGGCGTGAACGGGCGCCTGGAGCGCCTGGGGTGCCCGGGCGCGCACCGGGTGCTCAAGGCGGACGGCACGGTCGCGCCGACCGCGCTGGGCGACCCGCGGGCCGTGCACAACGCGCTGGCCGATGAGGGCCTGGCGTTCGACCGCGGACACGCGGACCCGGAGGCGCGCGTCACCCTCGGTTGAAACCGCGGCGGGCACGCGCGATGCGGCGCGGGCCCGCCGGGGGCCGTCAGGCGAGGATGGGTGCCAGTTCGGCCTCGAGCTTCTTCTTCGGGTAGGCGCCGATGATCTTCTTGGCGGGCTCGCCGGCCTTGAACACGATCATCGTGGGGATCGACAGGACCTCGAACTTCGCGGCGGTCTGCTGGTTCTCGTCGACGTTGAGCTTGACGATCTTCAGGTCCGACCGCTCGCCGGCGATCTCCTCCAGCACCGGGCCGACGACGCGGCACGGGCCGCACCATGGCGCCCAGAAGTCGACGAGCACGGGCTGGTCGGACTCGAGGACCTCGGCCTGGAAGTTGGAATCGGTGACGTCCTGCAGCGTTCCCATGTGGTCTCCTTCGTTGACGGCGTCCGACCCACTATACAAAGTGAAGTGAGGCGGTCGGCCGGGGTGGTTCAGGGGACGACCCTACCCGCGGAGCGCGAGCAGCAGATGCGGGCTCACGAAGACCTCGACGAAGGCCGAGATGATGAGGACCGGCACCGCCAGTGCGGTCGTGACGAACGTCGCCGCCAGCAGGTCGTGCCAGTCGCCCCGACGGCTGGCGATGATCCACGCGGCCAGCGGCAGGAACAGGGCCGTCAGCTCGGGGAGGGCGTGCGGCAGCAGGCCGACGATCAGCAGCACGACCGAGATGTCGCTCGTGAAGGCCAGCGTGGCGGCCGACTGGCCGATGGCCAGCGACTGGCTGACCAGCGAGAACGTCGTCGCGCACACGACGAAGACGATCGCCGCGCGCCCGATGCGGTCGTGCGCGGCGCGCATGAACGGACTGCGCTGCTCGGCCCCCGCCGGCAGGGAGCTGCCGGCGATGAACCCGGCCACGCAGGCCAGTGAGTGCAGGGCGAGCACGAGCGAGTTGCGGACGAGGATGCGCCCGACATCGCCCATGCCGGCAGGGGCGTTGAAGCCGGCGAGGATGGTCCCGGTCCCCGGCTGCGGCGTGGCCAGCAGGCCCACGCCCGTCACCGCCAGCAGCATGCCCACCGCGACGAGCACCGACCCGATCAGCCAGCCCTCGAGCACGGACCAGGGGTCGCGGTTCCAGCGCGCCAGGGCCCCGCGGGTGTCGCGGACCCCCTGGACGAAGGCGAAGTTGGAGCTCTCCATCGACTTGATGCATCGACGGCGGCGCACCCGGACTTGAGGGCCGGGACGAGGTTGGCGCCTACCGCTGCCGCAGGCGAGGCACGAGCAGGATGGCCTCCAGCGCGATTGCAATCGACATCTTCGACGTTCCCGCCTGCCGGTCACGGAACACGATGGGGACCTCCTGGACGCGGAGGCCGCGCCGGACCGCGCGGTAGGTGAGCTCGACCTGGAAGGCGTAGCCGTGGGAGCGCACCGTCGGCAGGTCGATGGCCCGCAGGGCGTCCGCCCGGAAGCACTTGAAGCCCCCGGTGAGGTCGCGGACGTCGAGGCCCAGCACCCGCCGCGCGTACCACGAGCCGCCGCGGCTGACGACCTGACGCGTTCGGCCCCAGTCCGACACGCCGCCCCCGGGGACGTACCTCGAGCCGAGAGCGAGGTCGCAGGTCGTCCGGGCGGCCTCCAGCAGCCGGGCCAGGTCGGCGGGATCGTGGGAGAAGTCGGCGTCCATCTGGAGCACGTGGCCGGCGCCGGCGTCCAGGGCGTGGGCGAAGCCCGCCAGGTAGGCGGGGCCCAGGCCCTCGCGCACGGTCCGGTGCAGGACGCGGACGCTGTCCAGCTCGGCGGCGAGGGCGTCGGCCAGCCGCCCCGTACCGTCCGGGGACCCGTCGTCGACGACGAGGATGCGGTGGCCGCCGGGGGCGGCGCGGGCCAGGACGGCGTCGGCGGCCCGGACGATGACCTCGATGTTCTCGGCCTCCTCGTAGGTCGGCAGGATGAGCCAAGGCGGTCCGGGCACGGGGGCGCGTAGCCTACGCAACCGCATGGCCTCAGAACCCGCCGATCCGACCAACACGCGCATCGCCGAGCTGCTCGACGAGCTCGGTGACCGCTACGAGCTCGACGGGGCCGTGGTCCACCGGGTGATGGCCTACCGCAACGCGGCCAAGGCGGTGCGCGAGGCGTCACGCTCGGTGGCCGCCCTCACCCGAGAGGGAACGGTGACGTCGCTCCCGGGCGTCGGCAAGACGCTCGAGGAGAAGCTCCGGGCGCTGCTGGACACCGGCACGATCCCGGCGCTGGAGAAGCTGCGGGAGCGCTACCCGGCCGGGGTGCTGGCCATGAAGCGCCTGCCCGGGCTCGGGCCCAAGCGGGCCCGCCGCCTCTACGACGAGCTGGGCATCGACTCGCTCGAGGTCCTCGAGCAGGCCGCGCGCGAACAGCGCCTGCGGTCGGTCAAGGGCTTCGGAGCGAAGTTCGAGACGGCGGTGCTGGAGGCTGTGGCCGCCGGGCACGGGGACGAGGCCTCGCGCCGGATCCCGCTGCACCGGGCGCTGGCGGCGGCCGCGCCGATCGTCGCGGCGTTGCGCGAGCATGCGGCCAGCGACGAGGTCCACGTCGCCGGCTCAGCCCGGCGGATGGCCGACAGCGTGAAGGACCTGGACATCATCGCCACCGCGTCGGACCCGCGCGCACTGCTGGACGCCTTCGTCGCCCTGCCCGAGCTGGAGTCCGCCGGGCGCCCCGGCGACAACGCGGCCCGCGGCGACACCCACACCGGGCTGAGCCTCGACGTGCGCGTCGTCGAGCCCGACCAGCTCGGGAACCTGCTGCAGCACTTCACCGGCTCCAAGAGCCACAACCCGGCGCTGCGGGCCGCCGCCGTGCGCCGGGGGCTGCACGTCAGCGAGTACGGCATCCTCGACGACGCGACCGGCGAGACTCACCGCTGCGCCACCGAGGCCGAGGTCTACGAGCGCCTCGGGATGCCGTGGATCCCGCCGGAGCTGCGCGAGGACCGGGGCGAGC
>JBBSUL010000108.1:0-12148 GCA_038234375.1 Solirubrobacterales bacterium
GCGCCGGCTCGCCGAGTCGGGCTACCAGGCGCTGGGTTGGTTTGTCGTCGCCGTCCTCCTCGTGCTCATCCTTCTGGCCCTCGGCCTCGTGGCGGTGACCCTGACCGAACGCGAGACCCCGGTCCTGGCCGTGGTCGCCGCGGTCCTCACGACGACCTGGGCGTTGATCACCTTCATCGTCCTCTTCGTGCGCCTGGTCCTCTACCAGCCCGACCTCGGGCTGGCCCTGACCTCCGACAAGGTCGACCTGCTGCCCCCGTCGGCGCTCGGGCTGCTGTGCGTCGTCGGGATCGGCGCCGGGGCGTGGCTGACCCTTCGCGACGACCGGCTGACCTCGCCGCTGAGCGCGGCGGCGCCGGTCCCGATACGCAAGGCGCCGCCCGTGAGCGCCTGACGGGCGCCCGGACAGCCCATCTAGACTGCCGGGCTCATGATCGACCGCACACAGGTCCTCCACGTCGCCCGCCTGGCCCGGCTGCAGCTCACCGATCCCGAGGTGGACCGGATGAGCAGCGAGCTGTCCTCCATCCTCGGCCACATCGAGAAGCTCTCCGAGCTCGACCTCACCGACGTCGAACCCACGACGCACGTCGTCGAGGTCGGCAGCGCCCTGCGCGCCGACGAGATCCGCGAGTCCCTGCCGCGGGGGGTCGCGTTCGACCAGGCGCCCGACGTCGACGACGACGGCTTCCGCGTCCCCAGCCCGCAGGCCTGATGCGATGACGCCGCTGACCGACCTGACCGCCCACGCGGCGATCGCCGCCATCGATGCCGGTGACCTCGACGCCGCCGAGCTGTTCGAGGCCTGCCGCACCGCGTCCGCCGCTGATGAGCTGAACGCGTGCACGTGGACCGCGGACGACGCCCCCGACCTGAGTGCGGCGTCAGCCGCCCCGTTGCGCGGCGTCCCGCTGGCGGTCAAGGACCTGTTCTGCACCGCCGGCGTCCCCTCGCAGGCCGGGTCGAAGATCCTGGAGGGCTACCTGCCCCCGCACACCGCGACCGCCGTGCGTCGCGTGACCGAGGCCGGCACCACGCTGGTGGCCAAGACCAACCAGGACGAGTTCGCGATGGGCTCGTCCAACGAGAACTCCGCCTACGGCGCCGTCCTGAACCCGTGGGACCGCACTCGCGTGCCCGGCGGCTCCTCGGGCGGCAGCGCCGCCGCCGTCGCCGCCGGTCTGGCGCCGTGGGCGCTGGGCACCGACACCGGCGGCTCGATCCGCCAGCCCGCCGCGCTCTGCGGCATCGTCGGCCTCAAGCCCACCTACGGCACCGTCAGCCGCTTCGGGATGATCGCCTTCGCCTCGTCGCTGGACCAGGCCGGCCCGATGACCCGCGACGTCACCGACGCCGCACTGCTCTACGGCCACATGCACGGGCAGGACGAACGCGACGCCACGTCGGTGGACCGCCCCGACGCGATCGCGCTGCCGACCGCCCAGCGCCTGGACGGTGTGCGCCTCGGCGTCCCCGCGGACCTGGACGGGGAGGGGGTGGAGCCCGGGGTCATGGCGGCCTTCGAGGCCGCGCTGCAGACCGCGCAGGACCTCGGCGCCACCGTCGAGCGCGTCGCCCTCCCTCACGCCGCCTACGGCCTGAGCGCCTACTACGTGCTGGCCCCCGCCGAGGCCAGCTCCAACCTCGCGCGCTTCGACGGCGTGCGTTACGGACAGCGCACGCCCGCCGACGACCTCGTGTCGATGTACACGCACACCCGCCACGACCACTTCGGCGACGAGGTCAAGCGGCGCATCCTCATCGGCACCTACGCGCTGTCCTCAGGCTTCTACGACGCCTACTACGCCTCCGCCCAGAAGGTCCGCACGCTCATCGCGCGTGATTACGCGTCCGCGTTCGCCGGAGTGGACCTCATCGTCACCCCGACGACCCCCGGCGTCGCCTTCCCGCTGGGCGCCAAGACCGACGATCCGCTTTCGATGTACCTGGAGGACTACTTCACCGTGCCGATCTCGCTCGCGGGCCTCCCGGCGATCTCGCTGCCCTGTGGGCTGAGTGACGGCCTGCCCGTCGGCCTCCAGCTCGCCGGCCCGGCGTTCAGCGAGAACCGCATTCTCGACTCAGCCCACGCCCTGGAGGGCGCCTTCGCCTTCGACAGCACGCCCTCGCGGATCGGGGGCGGACGATGAGCACCGCCTACGAGACGGTGATCGGCCTGGAGATCCACGTCCAGCTCAAGACACAGACAAAGATGTTCTGCAGCTGCGAGCTGACCTTCGGCCAGACCCCGAACACGCGCACCTGCCCGGTCTGCCTGGGCCTGCCCGGCACCCTGCCCGTGGCCAACGCTCAGGCGATCCACCTCGGCCTGATGATCGGCATGGCCCTGGGCTGCGAGCTGGCCCCGCGCTCCAAGTTCGACCGCAAGCAGTACTTCTATCCCGACCTGCCCAAGGGCTACCAGATCAGCCAGTTCGACGAGCCCCTGTGCTCCGGTGGCGAGATCGGTGGCGTGCGCATCCACCGCGTGCACCTGGAGGAGGACGCGGCCAAGCTCGTGCACGCCGGCGCCTCCGGGCGCATCCACGGGTCGGCCGCGTCCGTCGTGGACTTCAACCGCGGCGGCACGCCGCTGGCGGAGATCGTCACCGAGCCGGACATCGCCTCGGCCGAGCAGGCCGGCGAGTTCCTGCGCCTGCTGCGCACCACCATGCGCACGCTCGGGGTCAGCGACGTGAACATGGAGGAGGGGTCGCTGCGCTGCGACGCGAACATCTCCATCCGCCCGGTCGGTCAGAGCGAGCTCGGCGTCAAGACCGAGCTGAAGAACATGAACTCCTTCCGCTTCATCGAGAAGGGGATCCGGGCGGAGGTCGCCCGTCAGGAGGCGCTGCTGCGCGCCGGCCAGACCGTCTTTCAGGAGACACTGCACTTCGACCCCCGCAGCGAGCAGCTGACGTCGATGCGCTCCAAGGAGGAGTCGCACGACTACCGCTACTTCCCCGAGCCCGACCTGACCCCGGTGCAGATCACCCCGGACATGCTCGACCGCGCGCGGGCCGCGCTGCCCGAGCTGCCCGCCGCGCGCCAGGCCCGCTTCGAGGCCGACCTGCAACTGCACCCGGACACCGCCAAGCTGCTGGCCTGGCGCACCGAGCTCGGCGACTGGTTCGAGCGCGCGCTGGCCGCCTCCCCGGCCGGGCAGGACGCGGCGGCGGCCGGCCCGCTGGCCAACTGGACGACGAACGAGCTCATCACGCGGCTGGGCGCCGATGTGGACCCCGCCGGCTCGAACGTGACACCGGAGGCCCTGGCGCAGCTCGTGGCCATGGTGACCGCCAAGACGGTGACCGCCAAGGCGGGCGGGCAGGTCCTGGACGTGCTCGTCGAAGCGGGCGGGGACCCGCCGGCGATCGTCGAGGCCGAGGGGCTCGGTGCGGTCGGCGGCGAGGACGCCCTGGCGCCCGTCGTCCAGGCGGCCCTGGAGGCCAACCCGGAGATCGCCGAGCGCCTGCGCGGCGGGGACATGAAGCCGATGGGCGTCATCATCGGCCACGTCATGCGCGAGACCAAGGGCCGCGCCGACGGCGGCGAGGTCACCAAGCTCGTGCGCGTGCAGCTCGGGCTGTAGGCGAGCCCGCACGATCGCTCGGGCGCCAGCCCGCCCGACGGCCTTGCGTCTGCGGCACGTCGGCGTAGCATGGACGTCATGTCGCGACTGATCCGCATGGACCACACCGGTCACACCGAGCTGGCGCAGTGGACGGCCGAGGACCCGGCCAGCGTGCAGGCCGCCGTCGACGCGTTCGGAGCCGAGCTGGACCGCGGGTACTTCGCCATGGTCACCCGGGGGGAGGGGCACGCCGAGCAGGTCCACGCCCTGCCCGTCGACGCGCCGCTGGTCATCCTGCGCCGCCCCATCGCCGGCGGCTGACCGCGAGAGCCCGCTCGCGGTGAGGGGCTCCACCGAGATGACCGACGTCGCCCGTGACCCCGCGCTGCCGCCCGCGGCGGTCCTGCCCGAGCTGGCCGCGCTGCACTGGCGGGCCCGCGTGGACGACGTGCGCCTGCGGCGCACCGGCCGCCAGTGGACGGCCTCGACGGTCGCCCACGTCGTGCCCTTCGTCGGCGCGGCCGCCGCGCTCTTCGCGGCCGAGCCCCTCGCGGCGCCCGTCTCCCTGGCCGCCCTGGCGCACGCGTGGATCATCCCCGAGCTCTACGCCCAGCGCGGAGCCAACGTCGTTCGTCCCAAACGGACGACGAGTGCCGTCGGCTCCGAGGAGCGCGCGCTCGGACTGCTGGGTGACCTCGTCGGCCACGCGGCGCGCGACCTGCACGCGCAGACCGGCCTGATCCTCGAGCGCGGCGCGCTGGGCGTGTGGCTCGTCGGCCCGGCGGGGGCGCTGCTCGTCCGCCGCGGGGGGCGCCGCACCCACTGCTGGTGCGTCCGCGTACGCGATCCCGACCTCCCCCGCGGCGACCGGATCGCGCACCTGCTGCTCGCGCTCCGCGCCGATGAGCACGGGTTCGCGACCGTGGCCAACCAGGCGTTCAGCGGCGCGACGTGGCGCGTGCGGCGGCGGTTGGACAAGGCCCAGCGCCCCGCGCTGGCCGCGGCGGCGGCCGCCGCCCGCGCCGGGTGAGGCCTCGACCGACCGTCGAAGACCCGCTGCCCAGGTCCGGACCGCAGGGACATGGGCACGGTCACCGTGGTGGGCGAGCATGCTGTCCATGAGCCAGCCCTCCGCCGTCACCCGCCTCACCCTCCTGCCGACCGTCCCGCGTGATCACGACCCCGGCGCCAAGGTACGCCGGTATCGCCTTGCCACGGTGCGCCCCTCGCGGCCTGAGGATCCGTCGGACCGCTACGCGCACCTGCGCCGCACCCACGACTGAGCCCGCGGTCACCGGGGCGTGGACCGGCGGACGCGCGTCGTCACGGCGCTACCCTGTAGCCATGCGTGAAGCGGGAGCAAACATCGGCAACAAGGCCATCGCGATCCTCGTGCTGGTGGTCGCGCTGTGGTTCCTGATGAAGTTCGTCATCGGGATCGTGGCCGGCATCGCCACCTTCGTCGCGATCATCGTCGCCATCGGCGCGGTGTTCTGGGCCGTCAAGCGCCTCTGACGCCGGCCGCCTGATGGCCGGAGGGATCTACCTCTCGGTGTGCGTGTCCTTCGGCCTCGCCGCCGGCATCGTCGGGCGCATCAAGGGCAGCTCGTTCGTCCTGTGGGCGCTCATCGGGGCGATCCTCCCGGTGCTCGGCCTGCTCGCCGCGGTCCTGTACCGCTACGAGACCGCGGAGCTGCGGCGCCAGTGCCCGCGGTGCGGCAAGGTCGTCATGCTCTACGACGCGATCTGCACCCGCTGCGGGGACGAGCTGGACTTCCCGCAGACCGCGGTTGAGCCCATCGACCCGACGCTGCGTCCCGAGCGCCCCGCGCGCGCCTGAGCAGCCGCGACGCGTTGATAACCTGAGTCGTTCCGGGCCGTCCGTGCGGGCGGCCTGTCTTGTCCTATCACCCGGTCCCGCGGGGCCCCGAGACCTTTTCGGAAGGAGGTCGAAAGCATGCGAGCGGTTGAAGCCGTGGTGGAGTGCCTGAAGGCGGAGGGTGTCGATGTCGTATTCGGCCTCCCCGGTGGAGCGAACATCCCCACCTACGACGCCCTGTACGACGGGGGCATCCGCCACATCCTCGTCCGCCACGAGGCCGGCGGCGGCCACGCGGCCGAGGGCTACGCGAAGGCGACCGGCAAGGTCGGCGTCGCCCTGGGCACCAGCGGCCCCGGGGCGACGAACCTCGTCACCCCGATCATGGACGCGATGATGGACTCGGTGCCGGTGGTCTTCGTCACCGGGCAGGTCGGCACGCACCTGCTCGGCACCGACGGCTTCCAGGAGGCCGACGTCATCGGGATCACGATGCCGGCGGTCAAGCACTCGATCATGATCCAGCACCCGAACGAGATCCCGCGGGCGCTGCACGAGGCCTTCCACATCGCGCGCACCGGCCGTCCCGGCCCGGTCGTCGTGGACATCCCCACCGACCTGTCGAAGGTCGACATCCCCTACGAGCCGGTCACCGACGTGCACCTGCCCGGCTACCAGACGTTCACCGAGGGCAACGCCAAGCAGATCCGCCAGGCCGCCAAGGCCCTGGCCGCCGCCCGGCGGCCGGTCATCTACGGCGGCGGCGGGATCATCAACGCCGAGGCCTCCGAGGAGTTCACGGCGTTCTGCCGCTCGGACCGCTTCCCGGTCACCTGCACGCTGATGGGTCTCGGCGCCTACCCCGCGCCGGAGCCCCAGTGGCTGGGCATGCTCGGCATGCACGGCACGCGGGCGGCGAACTACGCGATGGACGAGGCCGACCTCATCTGCTGCATCGGGGCGCGCTTCGACGACCGCATCACCGGCAAGCTGTCGGAGTTCGCGCCGCGGGCGAAGTTCATCCACGTCGACGTGGACCCGGCCGAGATCTCCAAGAACATCCCGGCGCACATCCCGATCGTCGGCGACGCCAAGAACGTCCTCGTCAGGCTCAAGGCCGAGTACGACGCGCTGGACGCCGACTCCGCCCGCCTGGACGCGTGGTGGCAGCGGATCGACGGCTGGCAGGCCAAGTACGCGATCGGGGACTCGTTCACCGACAGCGAGGACACCGAGATCAAGCCCCAGCGGCTGATCCAGGCGGTCTACGAGGCGACCGGCGGCGAGGCGATCATCACCTCCGACGTCGGCCAGCACCAGATGTGGACCGCGCAGCACCATCCATTCAAGGCGCCGCGCCACTGGATCAACTCCGGGGGCCTGGGCACGATGGGCTTCGGGTTGCCTGCCGCGCTCGGTGCGGCGATCGGCTGCCCGGACAAGACCGTCGTGTGCATCACCGGTGACGGCTCGATTCAGATGAACATCCAGGAGCTTGCGACCTGTGCGCAGGAGCAGATCCCGGTGAAGGTCATCATCTCCAACAACGGCTACCTGGGCATGGTCCGCCAGTGGCAGGAGCTGTTCTGGGACAAGCGCTACTCGCAGGTCGACATGGGCCAGTTCCCAGACTTCGTCAAGCTCGCCGACGCCTACGGCTGTCACGGCGTCCGTCTGACCGACAAGACGACGCTGGTAGGCGACATCCGGGCCGCGATCGCCGTCCCCGGACCGGTCGTCGTCGACGTCACGGTCACGCGCGAGGAGAACACGTACCCGATGATCGCGCCCGGCGGTGCCGCGCGGGACATGGTGGGGTGAGCGTCATGGGTGATCCCGGAACCAAGGACGTCCTGACGCTGGAGGAGCTGCAGGCCTCGGGCAACGTGCGCTCGGGCCGAAAGCACATCCTCTCGATCCTCGTGGAGAACCGGCCGGGTGTCCTGACCCGCATCTCGGGCCTGTTCGCGCGGCGCGGCTTCAACATCGACACGCTGTCGGTCGGGCCGACCGACGACGAGCAGGTCTCGCGCATCACCATCACCCTGGACGGGGCCACCCATCCGATCGATCAGGTCACCAAGCAGCTGCACAAGCTGATCAATGTCCTGAAGATCCGGGACCTGGAGCCCGGCGAGACCGTCGCGCGTGAGCTGGCCCTGTTCAAGGTCTCCGCCGACGGCACCCAACGCGCTGAGGTCATGCAGATCTGCGAGATCTTCCGCGGCAAGGTGGTCGACGTGTCCAAGCGGGCGATCATCATCGAGATCACCGGGACGACCGACAAGGTCGAGGCGTTCGAGCGCATGGTGCGGCCGTTCGGGCTGATCGAGATGATGCGGACAGGCGAGATCGCCATTTCTCGCGGTCGGTCCGAGACGTAGGGGTCGATCTCGCCGTCCCTGCGACGCCGGTGCGATCATCCAAGTTCCGGCCGGGGCGATCGCGCAGGCGTGGCGAGACGGTCGTCGCCAGGCACTGCTGTCGCGCGCGTTGGGCCAGTGCGACGAGGTGGCGCTCGATGGGGCCGGCGCGCGTGCCGTGGGCCTGCTTTGTGGCCGGTCAGGGTCGGCTGACATCGTCGACGCCTCGGTGGTGCTGACGGCCGGCGGGCTGGCGCGAAACGAACCGGTCGCGGTCCTGACCTCTGACCCCGGCGACATTCGCCGACTTGTCATGGCCTTCGGAGCGTCGGTCGAGGTCGTGCCCGTCTGACGCTGCGGCTCGCGCTCATGGCACGCGGCGTGGGTGGGGACATTCCGTTCCGGGAAGCGCCACGGAGTGTCCCCGCCCGCAGCGCTCGGCTACGCCCGACCGGAACGCGACTGAACCGGACGCTGGGACCTTGTCCAGGGCCTCGTTCTATGCTCCGGTGCGATGGCCGTCGTCGCCGCCAGCGCCACCCGATCCCCGTTCACGCTCGGCGTCGCCGACCGCGAACGGCTGCGGCACCACCTGACCGCGGCCTCGCGACGATCACGCCAGCGCCGTCGGGCGCCCGTCCTGGCCGGCATCAGCCTGCGCGTGGAGGCCGCCGTCGACCCCGCCGGGACGATCGTCGCCTCACGCGCACAGGACGAGCCGTGGTTCGTCATGGAGCAGCCCGACCGGCTCAACAGCGCCGTGGCGGCGCTGGGCTGCGTCGCGGCGCTGACCGCCGACGGGCCCGACCGCTTCTACACGGTCGCCCGGCAGTGGCGGGCGCTGATCGCCACCGCGATCGTCGACCCTCCGGCCGGTCCGCGCGGCAGCGGACCCGTCGCTGTCGGGGGCTTCGCCTTCGCCGACGACGGCGGGCGCGCCCCGCACTGGCGCGGGTACGACCCTGCCTCCCTCCACGTGCCACAGGTCGCCCTGGCCCGTCGGGCCGACGAGACGTGGATGACGCTCACCGCGCTCGTGACGCCCGCCGACGAGCCCGACGACGTCCTCGCCGCTCTGGTGGCCCGGACCGAGACGCTCGTCTCCCGCCCGTTGCCCCTGCTGGACCCCGACCCCGTCGGCCACCACCAAGTCGTCGGCGCGATGCCGCCCGAGCACTACGTCGGCGCGGTCGCCCGGGCGGTCGAGCGCATCCGCGCCAAGCGCCTGGCCAAGATCGTGCTCGCCCGCGAGGTGCAGGTCCACGCGTCCAGCGCCCACGACGCGGCGGCCGTCCACGGGGTCCTGCGGGACGCCTTCCCGTCGTGCTACGTGTTCTGCGTCGGTCGCGGCGACAGTGCCTTCATCGCCGCCAGCCCGGAGCTGCTCATCCGCCGCGACGGTCTGCGGGCCGGGACGCTCGCGCTCGCCGGGTCCACGCGGCGCAGCGCCGACCCGGCAGTCGACGCCCACCTCGGCGAGCAGCTGCGCCAGTCGCCCAAGGATCGCGGGGAGCAGCGGATCGTCACCGAGCGCATCGTCCGCGCCCTGCGCCAGCACAGCGTGTGGGTGACCGCGGCCGACGAGCCCGAGGTTGTGCGGATGGCCAACATCCAGCACCTGGCCACGCCGATCCGGGCCCAGCTCGCCCGCCCGGTGTCGGCGGTGCAGCTGGCCGGTCTGCTGCATCCCACCCCGGCGGTGGGAGGCGAGCCGCTCTCGGTCGCGGCCCCGATGATCCCCGAGCTGGAAGGGCTGGACCGGGGCTGGTACGCCGGGCCGGTCGGGTGGACCGACGCGCACGAGGACGGTGAATTCTGCGTCGCGCTGCGCAGCGCCCTGCTCACCGGGCCGGTCGCCCGCTGCTACGCCGGGGTTGGTGTCGTGGCCGACAGCGACCCGGCGGCCGAGCTCGCCGAGACCGAGATCAAGCTGCAGGCGCTGCTGCCCGTCCTCGCGCTGTAGCGCCCGGCCGGCGGAGGCGTGTTGCCGATCCCCGTCTACGCGGGGGTTTGGAAGCACGACCCGGCCTCAGCCCGTGTTGCGCAGCCCGCCGGCGATGCCGTTGATGACCAGGAAGCTCACCCGGGCCAGGTCGTCGCTCGTGTCGCCGCCGCGGATGCGGCGCAGGACCTCGAGCTGGATCAGCGACAGCGGGTCGACGGCCGGGTTGCGCCGCGCGATCGAGCGCTGGAGGACGGGGTCGCGGTCGAGCAGCTTCCAGGTCTGGGTGACGTGCAGCAGCTCGGCCTGCGTCCGGACGAACTCGGCCTCGATGCGCCCCCAGACCCGCTCGCGCAGGACATCGTCGTCGCACAGCGCCGCGTAGCGCCGGCCGATGGCCATGTCCGCCTTCGCGCACGCCATCTCCGCGTTGGACAGCAGCGCGGTGAAGAACGGCCACTCGCTGTCCATCTCGCGCAGCAGGGCGACGCCGTGCGCCTCGCGGGCGGCCTGCAGCGCGGTGCCCAGGCCGTACCAGGCGGGCAGCACGATCCGCGCCTGCGTCCAGCTGAACACCCACGGGATCGCGCGGAAGTCCTCGATACGGTCGGTCTGCCGGCGTTTGGCGGGGCGGGAGCCCAGGCGCAGGCGGCTGATCTCGTCCACCGGGGTCGCGGCGTGGAAGAAGCTGACAAACCCCGGGTCGGCGTACACGAGGTCGCGGTAGGCGGCCGACGACACGGCGGCCATCTGCTCCAGGACGGGCTCAAAGCGCTCGCGGCGCCCCTCGGCGAGCTGGGCGTCCCCCGGGCCCTGGCCGCGCAGCAGCGCGGCGGACACCGTCAGCTCCAGCTCGCGATGGGCGATCTGCGCGAACGAGTACTTGCCCGACAGCACCTCGCCCTGCTCTGTGACCTTCAGGCGCCCGCCGACCGTCCCCGGCGGCTGGGCGAGAATCGCCACGTTGCTCGGCCCGCCACCGCGGCCGACCGCGCCGCCGCGCCCGTGGAAGAACGTCCACCGCACGCCATGCTCGCGCAGGACCTCGACGATCTGCAGCTGCGCCCGGTAGACCGCCCAGCCGGACGCGACGTAGCCCACGTCCTTGTTGGAGTCCGAGTACCCGACCATGATCTCCTGCTCGTCCTCCTGCGCGGCCAGTGCGGCCTCGTAGCACGGCAGGCGCAGGAGGACGTCCAGCGTCTGTGCGGCGCCGGCCAGCGTGTCGCCGGCCTCGAACAGCGGGACGATCCGCAGGCGCGCCCCGGCGCCGCCGGCCTGCGACAGCCGGCTCTCCTTCATGAGCAGCAGGACCTCGAGCAGGTCGGCGGGCCCTTCCGTTCCGGAGACGACGTAGCTGCGCAGCGCGTCGGCGTGGTCGCCGGCGAAGAGGTCGTGCAGGGTGCGGAAGGTCTGGATGGTCTCCTGGGTGGACGCAGAGAAGCCCGCGGTGTCGACCGGGATGAGCGGTCGGCGCGTTTCGATCTCCCGGACGAGGATGGCGATCCGCCCGGCCTCGTCACGGTCGGCGTAGTCGTCTTCGAGGTCAAGCTCGGCGAGGATCTCGGCGATCGCGTGGCGGTGCACGCGCGCGTGCTCGCGGATGTCCAGGCGCATGAAGTGAAAGCCGAAGACCTGCACCTGGCGGATGACGTCCTGCAGCAGGCCGGCCGC
The DNA here is from genome assembly GCA_038234375.1 of Solirubrobacterales bacterium. GTDB lineage: Bacteria > Actinomycetota > Thermoleophilia > Solirubrobacterales > Solirubrobacteraceae > Paraconexibacter. The sequence goes on from JBBSUL010000108.1 coordinate 11,373, forward strand.
GACGTAGCGTCCGCGGCCTGCGTCCAGCGCGTCCTGGGCGGCGCGCAGGTCCGCGAGCAGACCGTCGGGGCCCGCGTATGCGCCCGCCTCACCTTCGGACGTCGCGCGCACACGGCGCGCGACCAGGGTGAACGCCCGGCGGTAGGGCTCCTCGGGGTTGCGGACCTCCAGCGCGGCGGCAAGCTGGGGGAAGTGCTCGGCCCCGGCGGCGAGCACCGGTCCCAGCGCCTGCGGATCACCGGCCAGGCGCGCGCTGAGCGAGATCTGCTTGGCCAGCGTGAGGATCCGCTCGTGCAGGAACTGCAGGCATGCGTCCCGCATGGTGACGAGCGTCTGCACGGTGACCTCGGGGGTGACGTTCGGGTTGCCGTCACGGTCACCGCCGATCCATGAGCCGAAGGCCAGCAGGGGCGGCACCGTCACCTCATGGCCGGGGTAGGCCTCGGCCACCGCCGCCTCCAGCTCCCGGTACAGGTCGGGCACGACGGCGGCCAGCGCGCGGGTGGCGTAGACCAGTCCGGTGCGCACCTCGTCGTGGACGGTGGGGGACACCGCGCGCACCTCGTCCGAGCCCCACAGCTCCTGCACCAGTGCTGCCAGGCGTGCCCGGGCCTCGGCCTCGGCCGTCGGGTGCTGCTCGTCGAGGTGGCGCAGGACGGCGAAGATCGCCGCGAGCTTGTCGAGGGTGGTGCGGCGTCGCGCCTCGGTCGGGTGTGCGGTCATCACGAGGCTGACCTGGGCGCGGGCGAGGAGGCGATCCAGGGCCGCCGGGTCCA
>JBBSUL010000109.1:0-12130 GCA_038234375.1 Solirubrobacterales bacterium
CCTGGCTGGTCGACACCCACGACCGGGCCATGCAGTCGCGCTCGGCGCTGCTGGACACGATGGCGGTCCTGCTCGGCGGCCGCAGCGCCGAGACCCGCGTCTTCGGTCAGGCCAGCTCCGCGGCCGCCACCGACCTGGCGCAGGTCGGGCAGATCGCCCACCAGATGGTCGGTGAGCTGGGGATGAGCGACGTGATAGGGCCGATCGGGTACGGCGCGGGCGCCGACGACGGCGCCCGGATCGGCGACTACTCGCAGGACACCGCTCGGCTCATCGACGGCGAGGCCCGCGCGCTCGTCGCCCAGGCCCAGCAGCGCGCGGACGAGCTGCTGCGCGGCTCTCGCGACACGCTTGATCGGATCGCCGCCGCGCTCGTGGAACACGAGACCCTCGGCGCCGAGCAGATCCAGCGCCTGGCCGGAGCCACCGTGCGGGCGCCGGCCGCGTAGGGGTTCACGACATCACTGGCTGGGTCTGGTGCCGAAACACGGCAGGTATTTAGTCGTGAGCCCTAGGGGCCGGGCCTGGCTCAGCGCCGTCGTGGGCCCCGCCGCGAAGCCAGCGCCGCCACGGCGAGCGCGGCGACGCCGACGAGCACCGCGATCGAGACGACGTCGAGGAGCCCGACCGAGCCGCCCGCGCCGCCGGCCGGACGCACGCCGCTGGCCGGAACCGGACGCGCAGCGGGCGACCGTCCGGACGATGGCAGGAACGAGCGCTTGTCCAGGATGCCGGTGCCCTTGACGAACAACCAGCCGTCGTAGATCGCCGGGCGGAAGGCAAAGACGCCGTCGGTGAAGAACACCGGGATCGACGGCAGATCGCGTGCCAGCAGCGCCTGTTCGGCCCGGGTGGCCGCCAGGCGCGCGCGTCGATCCGGAGCCGAGGCCACGCGCCGGGCCAGCCGGTCAAAGACCGGGCTGTGGTAGCCCGAGAAGTTCAGGGGCGCGTCGCCAGCCGCGGAGCCGAACTCGGTGCGCAGGTAGTCCGGGTCCTCGGAGGCCAGCGCCGGGGTGCTCTGGATGGCGGCGTCGAAGTCCGGTGCGGCGCCGTCCTCGCCGATCGCGTGGCCCAGCCGTGATCGCGCGACGACTGCCAGCCGAGCGTCGGCTCCGGCTCGCCGGAGCGCGAGCACGACCTGGCGGCCGGCCTCACGCCGCACCGGATCGTTGGCGGGGGCCAGGATCCGCATCCGCACCCGGGCGAGCGCCCGCCGCGCCGCGCGCAGGTCCGGACGCTGGACCACGATCCCGGGCGACCAGCGTGAGGCCGGGTGGATCTGGCCCTGCGAGGCGACGACGGCGGGGACCGCACCGCGCGCGATCCGGCCCAGATCCAGGGCGGCGGCCACCGCGCGGCGGACGGACGGATCGTCGAACGGCGCGCGGCGCACGTTCATCAGCAGGGCGGTCCCCGTGTACGACGGGCCGCGCCGCACCGCGATGCCCAGCGCGGAGGCCAGGTCCTCCGCGGTCCGGCGCGGCAGGCTCAGCGGCACCATGTCCACGCGCCGCTCGCGGAGGGCCTCGAACGTGGCCTCCGCGTCGCTGATGATCGGCACCCGGATCTCGCGGACGCGAGGGACGCCACGGAAGTAGCCGCGGTCCGACCGCAGGACGTAGCCCGCGCGGCGTCCGGCGCTCTGCACCCGGTAGGGGCCGCTGCCCACCGGCAGCCCCCGAGGCGCGCGGCGGCCACCGGGCAGGTGAAGCCACAGGTGCCGCGGGAGGATCGGCACGTCGGCCAGCGGCTGGTCCTTGAACCCCAGCGACGGACGCTGCAGGTCGAACGTGACGGTCAGTGGACCGGTTGCCCGCACCCGTTCCAGATCCCGCAACTGCGGCGTGAACCGCGGCTGGAAGTGACGGGCGACGAAGCGGAAGGTGAACGCGACATCGGCGGCGGTCAGTGGACGGCCGTCGTGCCAGCGCACACCACGGCGTAGGCGGACGGTCACCCGCCGCCCCCCGCGGCTGCGGGTCACCGTCCGCGCGAGCCAAGGCTGCGGCACCCCGCCGGCGTCGCGCCAGGTCAGCGTGTCGTAGACGAGCGTGACCAGCGGGTAGCCGAGGACGAACGTGTACGGCGTCAGCGTGCCGTCGTAGCGCGGGAAGGGGACGCGCACGACGCTCGCGGTGGACGGGGCGGCGACCGCGACCGCGCTCGGCGCCGCCGCGCCGGCCGGACACAGCGCGAGCACGACCGCAGCGAGCAGCCGGCGTCGTGCTCGTGCGGCCGTCATCGCCGCCACCCTATCGGCGGGTCGCGCCGAGGAGAGCCGGCCGCCGTCGTCACAACTATGTGCGCGCGACACCGTGCCGTGGTACGCTCGCGCTCGCTCGACGTCCAGAACCCGGTGAAGGTGGTTGGTGCACATGCGCAGGCACACACGGAGCATCGCCATCGCGGTGCTGTCAACGCTCAGCCTCGTGATGATCGGCGCGGGCATCGCCTGGGCGTGCACCGGTCCGGGATTCGGCACTCCCGAGTCGCCCTCGCAAGCGCCCCCGACGCCCGCGCCCGCGAGCGTTCCGCCGCCGGCAACCCCGGCACCGGCCGCCGCCGCGCCGGCCGCCAGCCCCGCTCCCGCCGCCGCTCCGGCCCCCGCGCCCTCCGCGACGGCGAAGAGCCCGGCCGGCAGCACGTCGGCCTCGCCGAGCAAGGGGACGTCGAAGCCGCAGGGCTCGTCGTCCGGCCCCAGTCGTACGCCGGCCCGTCCCAAGCGCAGCGGCAGCGCGAAGGCCCCGCGCCCCGCCCGCCGTCCCGCGCCCGCGGCGACGAAGGCCGCGCCCGCGGCTCCACGGTCCTCGGCGACGACCTCAGGCGCCGCCCGCGGCCAGGCGGCGATCGACGCACGGGTCAACGGCGCCACCGCCGGCGTGACCCGCCAGGGCCGCCAGTCGGTCTTCTCCAGCTCGACCGCCCCGAAGACCTCCAAGTCGCGCCCGTCGAGCAAAACGTCCGGCAAGACCGCCGCACGGACCCGCGCGCCGGAATCTGCCTCCACCACGCAGAGCGCCACCGGCGACCTGTGGGGTGGCGTGCGCTCGGCCGGCGCGCCCTCGCTGGCCTCGGCGACCGAGGTCGGCGGTCAGGGTAGCGGGCTCGGGTCAGGCGTCGTGGCGGGCCTGGCGATCCTCGGCCTAGGGCTCACCGGGCTCACCGGAGCCTTCGTGGTCACCGCGGGCCGTCGCCGTCGCGCCACCGGTCGGACCGGAGCGTCGCAGCGGTAGATGACGGCCGGGTCGGACGGTTCGCCGGAGCAGCGCTCCGGCGAACGTCTGCGAGGGTTGGCCGGACGGGTCGCCCGTGGCCCCCGGCGATGGGGTCCGGTTCGCAGCGGACTGCTGGGTCTGTGCCTCGTGCTCGTCGGAGCGGGCTCGCTCACCATCTCGGGCTCCTTCGACGCGCGCCCGACGCTCCGACGGGTCGGCCCGGACGCCCCGGTCAACCTCTCCGCGCGCAGCCCCGGGGACATCAGCGCCCACAACTCGCCGACGCTCGTGCGCAACCCCGCACGGCCGGCCAACCTCGCGGTATCCAGCCGCATCGACACGCCGTTCTTCTCCTGCGCCCTGCACGTCTCGATCGACGGCGGCACGCACTGGACGCAGACCGCGATCCCCGCGCCCAAGGGCGAAGAGGCCAAGTGCTTCGCCCCGGACGTCGCGTTCTCCCGCGACGGCACGCTGTACCTGTCGTTCGTCACGCTGGCCGGCAACGGCAACGTCCCGCACGCCCTGTGGCTGTCGCGATCCACCGACGGCGGCCGCACGCTCTCGGACCCCGTCAAGGTCCGCGGTCCGCTCACCTTCCAGGTCCGGCTGGCCGCCGACCCGGTGCGGCCGCGCCGGGTGTACCTGACGTGGCTGCAGGCCTCCGACGTGGGCACGCTGAAGTTCACCGCGCCGGGCAACCCGATCCTCGCCGCGCGGTCCGACGACGCGGGCGCCACGTGGTCAAAACCGGCACGGGTGAGCAGTGCGGCACGCGGCCGGGTGGTGACCCCGGCGCCGGTGGTGGGCCAGGACGGGACGCTGTACGTGCTGTACCTGGACCTCGGCGCCGATCGGCTGGACTACGAGGGCGCCCACGAGGGCCGCGGTGGCCCCGCCTACCGCGGGCCCTACACGCTCGTCCTCGCACGCTCGCAGAATGCGGGTCGCCGGTGGCAGGAGTCGGTGGTCGACACGCGCCTGTCGGCGATCGCCCGGTTCGTCGTGTTCCTCGCCCCGGCACCGTCGGTCGCGGTGGACCGCGGCGGACGCGTCTACGCGGCCTTCCAGAGCGACACCCTGGGTGACGCCGACGTGTGGCTGTGGTCGCTTGACCCCGGATCCTCGTCCTGGCGCGGCCCGACGCGGGTCAACGACACACGACGCCACGACGGCTCAGCGCAGTACCTGCCCAAGCTCGCGGTCGCGCCCGACGGCAGGCTCGATGTCCTCTACTACGATCGCCGCGCCGATCGCCGCAACCTGCGTAACGAGGTCTCGCTGCAGTCCTCGTTCGATCACGGCCGGACGTTCACCCCGTCGCTGCGGCTGTCCAGTCGCCCGTCGGACTCGCGCATCGGCTTCGGGGCCAAGGAGGGCCTGCCCGACCTCGGCAGCCGCCTGGCGCTGATCTCCGGCGATCGCGCCGCCCTCGGGCTGTGGACGGACACCCGCGCCGGCACGCCGGCCACCCAGAAGCAGGACCTCGCCGACGCCGCCGTCGCGATCAGCGATCCCGCCCGGCTCTCGGACCTGGCCCGCGGCGGCCTGCGCTACGGCGGGCTGGCCGCCGGCCTGGCCGGTCTTGCCCTGCTCGGCCTGGCGCTCGACGCGCGCAACCGCGCCTCCGCCTGAGGGCCGGACACCGCGTCCGCCGCCACCCTCACGCGGCGAGGTGGCCCTCGGCCAGACGCCCGGCCAGGGCCACGAGGCATGCGACGCCGGGCGAGTCTGAGGCGTGGTCGATCGGAGCGATCCCGTCACGGTCGGCGGCGACGATGCTGGGGTCCTCGGGCACGACGATCAGCTCGTGGTCGTCGAGCGCCTCGCGAACGAGGTCGACATCGCCGGTCCCGCGAACGCGGTTGGCCACGACGATGACCTGCGCGCAGTCGCCCACGAGCTCGGTTGCGCGCCGTGCGACCTCCAGCGATTTGGCGGTCGGGTTCACGACCACCAGCACGATGTCCGCGTGTCCGCGCTCCAGCCGCTCCACGGTGCCCAGGCCCGCCTCCAGGTCGCAGACCACCGTGCGGTCCGCGTGGGCAAGATCACGGACGAGGTTCTCGGGGTTGACCCCGCAGCACTGGCAGCCCGGGTCCACGACGTCCAGCCGCGAGGCGACGACCAGGCGCACTCCGTCGGGCGCGTCGGCGCCGAAGCGCTCGACGATGCCCTCGAGCGTCGGCTCGTGCTCAGCCGCCCCCGCAGCGACGGCCTGGCGCGCACCGAGCAGGAGGTCCGTCTGCTGGGCTCCCACCCCCAGCGACACGCCGAGCATCGGGTTCAGGTCGGCGTCGAGCGCCAGCACCTCGTGTCCGGCGCGGGCCAGCGCACGCGCCAGGGTCCCGGACACCGTCGTCTTGCCCACCCCGCCCTTGCCGGCGACCGCGATCTTCATCGTGACCGGGAGCGTACACGCATCCCACGCGCCGGTTGGCTCTATGGTCGACGGGATGGGGCGACGCCGACCAGTCCTCCCGCCGCGGCAGGCGCAGGTCGCGGCGACCCTCGCCGCCCTCGGCGCCTGGTCGATCGTGGTGCCCGCGCTCGGGCACGTGCTCGGCCTCGGGGTGGACGTGGCCACCCGCGTGGAGGTCGTCGACCATGTCGTGCCGGGCGCGGTCGTGACGGCGGCCGCGACAAGCCTCACCGTGCTCGCCCGCCGACGTTCGCTGGCGCGCTCCCCGCCGGCGCTGGTGGCCAGTGGCGCGTGCTTCCTGGCCGGGTTCTGGATGCTCGTCACGCACATCCCGCTGGTCGCGGACGCCGCACAGGGGCGGGAGCCGTGGGGCGCGGCGCTGTGGCACGCCACCGCCGCGACGCCCGTGGTGATCCTCTCGGCGTGGTGCGTGCTCGTCGCCACGGCGCCCCGGGTGCCGACCCCCAGCGCTGCCGGCCTGGAACGCGGAGGCGCACCGTGACCTCGCAGCCCGGCGACCGCGCGTTCTGGAACACCAAGCACGAGCAGGTCCAGGTCGGTGGCTGGATCCCGCGTCCGTGGCTGGTCGATCACGAGCTGCTGCTGGAGGAGCAGCTGCCGGGCCGGGCCCTGGACGTGGCCTGCGGGCGTGGACGTGAGGCGCTGTACCTGGCCGAGCTCGGCTTCGAGGTAGACGCCCTGGACGTCTCCGACGTGGCGGTCGACGCGGTGGGCGCCTCCGCGGAGGCGCAGGGGCTCGCCGTCCGCGCCCGGCGTGAGGACCTGTCGACGGCCGCGCCGCTGGCGGCCGGCGCACCGTACGCCGTCGCCATCTGCTTCTACTTCCTGCGACGCGAGCTCCTGGCGCCGATCGTCGATGTCCTGGCGCCCGGCGGCCTGGTCTTCGTCGAGACGTTCACCCGTGACCACGTCGAGGTGCTGGAGCGCGACATGGCCCCCCGGTTCCTGCTCGATCACAACGAGTTGCTGCGGGCCTTCGACGGACTGCGCGTCCTGGACTACCGCGAGGCGGTCATCGGCGGCACCGAGCGCCCGCGCGCGGTGGCCAGCCTCGTCGCGCGCAAGGCGTGACGCCGGCGAAGGTGCGCGTGCACATGGTCACCGCTCGGCGTCGCGGCGATCAAGCAGGATCGACAGCTCCCGCATGGCAGCGATCGCCGGCGCGTCGGGCGCGTGGTCGATGGGGGCCACGCCCAGGCGCTCGGCCGCGGCGACCTGCGCGTCGGCCGGCAGCGACGCGACCACGCGCTCGCCGACCCACCGCTCCACGTGACGCACGTCGTCCTCGCCGGCCACCTGGTTGGCGACGAAGACCACGTCGGCGGCGGGTGCCTGCAGGCGGGCCAGGCGAGCGACCCGCCGCGCGGTCAGCGTGGACTGGGCGGTCGGCTGCACGACCACCAGGTAGGTGCGCGCGTACGGCGCCCAGCCCTCCGCCGTCTGCCACGGGCCGGCCGGCAGGTCGCCGATGAGCGCCCAGTCGCGGTACTCCGGCGCGTCGACCAGCCCGTGGACGACCTCCCAGAACGCCTTGCTCGATCCGGTCACCGGGGCGAAGCCGCCGGCGGCGACCTTCCCGCGCTGCAGCAGCCGCACGCCGTCGGGACCGTCGACGGCGAAGCGCTGCGCGGCACGTACGGCGTCCATCCCCGGACTCCAGCCCCACTGCCCGGTGGCGTCCTGCACCGCGGCCTGCAGCAGGGGCGGCCGCGCGGGCTCGGGCCCGCTGCCCAGGCTCAACGACAGGCCCGGCAGTAGATCGGAGTCCAGGGCCAGGACGGGCGTGCCCGCACCGGCGAGGATCCGCGCCAGCGTCCCGGCGATGACCGATTTGCCCGCACCGCCCTTGCCCACCACCGCGACCCTCACCCGCCGCACCGTACCCGGGTTGCCGGTGGGCGGGCGCACCCGGGTCGGCGGGCGGCAGCGACCGGGTCGCCAACGCCGCTGGCGGACCCAACGCCTTGATACCTTCGGTCGGTGTCGCGCATCGTCAGCGGAGCCGGTCGGGGTCTCGGTCTCCTGCTGCTCGTGGCGAGCCTCGTCGTCGCCGGCGACCTCTTCGGGACACGAGCGGCGCTCTTCGGGTCGGCCACCGCGAGTCCACGGCCCGCAGCCGCCAGCCGTGACGGCACGTTCAGGCCCGTGGACACCAGCAAGCCGCCGACGACCACGGTCCTGCGCTCGCAGCCGTGGTGGCAGACGGTGCGGGCCTTCGCCGGTCGCGGCCCGATGCTGCTCCCCGGTGTCCGCCTCAGCCCGTCGGCCATCCAGGTGAGGGTCCGATGGAGCTGCCGGCGCGGTCGCCTGCGCATCCGCAGCGCGGCACGCTCGGCGCCGCTGGTCGACGGCAGCTGCGGTGGGGCGAAGACGAAGACGACGCTGGTCGCCGCACGGAATCTCGGTCGGCTGCGTGTCGCGGCGGTGGGTCCGTGGACGGCGCGCGTGGACCAGCAGGTCGATGTCCCGTTGGTCGAGCCGCCGCTGCGCGCCATGCGGACCAAGGGAGCCCGCGTGATCGCCTCAGGCTCGTTCTACCGCATCGATCAGTTCACTCAGGGACGCGTGACGGTCTACCGGCTTTCTGGGCACCGCTACGCGCTGCGCCTGAGCGGCTTCTACGTCACCCCGAACAGCGACCTGCAGCTGCGTCTGAGCGGGGTGCGCGCGCCGGGGAGCACCCGCGAGTACCTCAGCGCTCCGTCCACGTTCGCGGCCCCGCTCGACGTCACCGCCGGCACGATGAACGTCGTCCTGCCCAAGGGCACCCACGTCGACCGCGCCCGGTCGCTGGTGGTGTGGTGCGCGGGCACGCGCAGCGCGTATGCCGCCGCGACGCTGAAGGCCGCCCGATGACCCGACCGGGCACGACGGTCGTCCACGCGGCCGTGGCCGTGCCCTCGACGCCGTCGTCGGCCGCCACCGCCGACCGGGCGCCGCGCACCGTGGGCGCACGGCGCATCCCGGTGATCCTTCCGCGGCGCGACGACCCGCGACTGAAGCTGCTGGCGATCATCATCGCCCTGCAGGTCCTGGGGCAGACGGTCCTCGGCTTCAAGGTGTCGATCGCGCAGATCCTCATCACGATCGGCGTGTGCGCGGTCGTCGACACCACCGTCACCTTCAGGCGCGCCGGCGTGCTCGCCTGGCCGGCCAGCGCGATCCAGACCGGGAACAGCATCGCGTTCATCCTGCGGGCCTCCGGCACCGAGCACGGTGACTGGTGGAGCCTGCACGGCATCCAGTACTTCGTCCTCGCCGCGCTCGTCGCGCTGGCGGTCAAGTACTTCGTCCGCCCCGGTGGACGCCACCGGTTCAACCCGTCGAACATCGGACTGGTGTGGGTGCTGCTCGTCGTCGGCCCACTGCACGTGTTCCCCCAGTACCTCTGGTGGGGGGACCCGGGGCCGGCGGTGCTCGCCGCGCTGGCGGTCATCGTCCTGGGGTCCGCCTGGCTCCTGCGGGACGTGCGGATGCTCCCGATGGCGCTGTCGTTCCTGGCGCCGTTCTGCGCGTTCATCGCGGTGCTCGCGCTCAGCGGAGGCCACTTCGTCGCAATCTGGCATCAGGGGCCGATCAGCGGCTTTGACTACTGGCTGAAGATCTGCACCTCGCCGGAGCTGCTGATCTTCGTGTGCCTGATGATGTCCGACCCGGGGACGGCGCCGAGGAGCGCGACCGGTCGCGTGATCTACGGACCGCTGACCGCGGTGATCGCCGGATCCCTGGTCGCGCTGCAGACGACGGAGTTCGGGGTCAAGGTCGCCGTGCTGGCGAGCCTGACGATCGTGTGCGCCCTGGTGCCGCTGATCGAGTCCGCCGCGGCCGGGCGGCGGCCGCGGATCGGCGGGCTTGACGCCGTGCGCTCCCTCGTCCGTGGCCGTCGTCCGAGCGCCGCGCACGTCGCGGTGATCGTCATCGCCACCATGTCGCTCGTCGGCACCCTGGGACTACCGCACAACCGCGACCTGAAGTACATCGAGCGCGGGCTCGCCGGCCCGCACAACGCGCAGTAATGGCGTCCGCGGGAGCCTACGGCGTGCGGTCCCCGGGGCCGCCTTTCGCGCAGGCGCACGTTGACCCCGGGCCCCTACCGCGTCACGGTGACCGCGCGCGACGCCACGGGCAATTGCTCCCCGGCGACCCTGATCACCGTGCTCAAGCGACCATGAGCATGTCCTGTCGAAGACGAGGAGCTGCCTGAAATGCAACGTTTGCGTCTGATGACCTGGTGCTCAAGCTGCGTGGGGGGCATGCACCTGCCGGCCTTCGCAGCGGCGGAGGCCGGGCTGTTCGCCGACCGCGGCCTGGAGGTGCAGTTCGTTGCGGCAGCGCGCGCGCCGGACTACTCACTGTCGGGGTTCACCGCGCGCGTCAAGGCGGTGGCCGCCGGCGACGCGGACCTCGCGCTGACGTCGGTCGCCTACCTGCTCGCCGCCCAGACCGAAGCGTCCGGCCGTCTGCCGGTGCGCTTCGTCGCCGCCTGCCACCAGCGCAACCCGATCGTCGGGGTCGTCCGCGAGGGCTCCGGCCTGCAGGCGCCGCGGGACCTGGCGGGAGCCCGGGCGGCGCGTTGGAGCATCCCCTGGTACACGCAGGAGTACGCCGGTGCGATGCACGCCCTCGGGCTCGGCACACCACAGATCGTCGACGTGCCCGGCGACCTTGACCACGCGCTCGCGTCCGGTGTGGTCGACGTGATCCCGACGTGGATGGACATGACGCTCTACCACCTCGACGCCGGTTTCGGCGTCCGCACGATCCCCCTGGATCTCCCCGTCTACAGCACCGGGCTGGTGGCGGCCGATCACCTAGCCGACGAGGTCGCCGGCCAGGTGCGTGATGCGTTCGCCGCCGGCCACGAGCTGCAGCGTGAGGACCCCGAGGTCGGCCTGGCGGGCTTCCGGCGGCGCTTCCCGGATATCTCCGAGGACCACGTCCGCGCCAACTGGAAGCTGTACGCCTCGTACGCCTTCGACGGCGGCCTCCCGGGCCGCATGGACCGCGAGCGCTGGCACGACACCGTCGCCTACACAGCCCGGACCCATGGCCTGGCGAGCGTCCCGGCCGAGCGGCTCTACCGGCCCCAGCTTGCCGCCGCGCCGTCGGCCGCCGCTGCTGCCTGATCTCCCGCCGCGCGGCCGCCTCCCAGCGGCGGGCGCATCTGTGTTAGGTTGCGCGCCGCGGCTCAAACTCTGGGATGGAGAGCGTCATGGTCAGTCTTCGTGGTCGGGTCTTGTCGTCACTGGCGCTCGCGGCGCTCTGCACCGCCGTGGGTGCATCGAGTGCGGCGGCGGCCACACCCGCGACGCCCTTCCGGGCGTTCGCCACCCCCAACCCCGAGCCGCAGGCTCCCGGTGCTCGCTGGGGCGAGCGCCTGGCCGTGGCGCGTGACGAGAACGGGGACGGCGTCAACGACATCTTCACCGCCAACCCGTTCGCGGACCTGTCGTTCCCTGATCAGGGTCGCGTGTACCTGCTCAGCGGCAAGGACCGCTCGATCCTGCGCGTCATCGACGCGCCCGAGCCGCAGGGCGGCACCGCGTTCGGCTTGTCCGCGACCAAGGGCGCGGCCTTCGGCTTCTTCATCTCGGTGCCCGGTGACCTCAACGGCGACGGCAAGGACGATGTCGTCGTGGGCACCGACGCCCAGAACGTCTACACCGGCTCGGGCCCGCCCTGCGGGGCTCCGGAGCCCAACGGCTGCAACGAGGGCCAGGGCCGGGCGTGGGCGTTCAGCGGCGCGACCGGCAAGGTGCTCCGCGTGTACGACAACCCCGACCCTCAGGGCACGGCGACCAACAGCGCCCGCTTCGGGTCGCGCATCGGCCGGGCCGGGGACGTCACCGGTGACGGGGTCCCCGACATCATCATCGGCGCGTCCAACAACGACGTGCCCGCTGGCTGCGGCGACGTGACCCCGGTCCCCACGGGCTGTCGCAAGGACGAGGGGCAGGCCTACATCTTCGACGGCGCCACCGGCGCGCTGGTGCGGAGGCTGAACCTCCCTGACGCCGACCGCTCCGGGTCCTCGTGCGAGAAAGGCTGCGGGTCGCTGGGCATCGCCGTCCAGGGCCCCGGGGACACCAACGGCGACGGCGTGCCCGACCAGCTCGTGGACGCCGGCAGCTACAACGGGATCGGGCGCATGTACGTCTACGACGGCAAGACCGGCGACGTGCGTCTGCGCATCGACGATCCCACCCCGCAGAAGGGCGCCGTGTTCGGGTTCCAGGACGCGGCCCCCGACTCGCCGGGCGACGTCAACGGCGACGGCCTGGCGGATGTGTACGCCAACGGCTTCCTGCAGGACGGTCCGGCCGGCAGCGGTCAGGGGCGCGCCTGGGTCTTCAGCGGCAAGGACGGTGCGCTGATCCGCACGATCGACGACCCCACGCCCACCGACGGCGGCCAGTTCGGCTTCTCGCTGTCGCGGACGGACTACAACAAGGACGGGGTCCCGGACCTGTAC
>JBBSUL010000110.1:0-12107 GCA_038234375.1 Solirubrobacterales bacterium
GCGACCGACACGCTCACCGTCGCGGTACAGCGCGAAGTCGCCACCGTCGCTGTACAGCACGTTCGGCAGGCAGGCCAGCCGCTCCCACTGCTTGCGATCGTGGCCCTTGTAGCGCCCGGTGTCGACCCCCCGCCCGGGCGCTTTGAGCTCGACGAACCCGACGATCGCGCCACCGACGTGCACGGCGTAGTCGGGCCGGATCCGCTCCTCGGCCAGGTGATGCTCCCCCGTGAGGATCACGTCGATCGTCGCCGACGGGTCGGACGACCGGGCGCCCGGGTCGAACCGGAATCCACGGAGGGCCGCGGTAGGCTCGGTGTCGTGCCGAAGGTGCGGTTGGCGACCGACCCCAGCAAGAAGGCGGTAGATCGCGCAGGCGAGTTCGCGGCCTCGATCTTCGAGCGGTGGCGCACGGCACCCAGCACCGACCCGCTCGAGGGTGTCACCGAGGATGTGGAGATGGACTTCGTCGAGAGCCTGCTTCTCATCGAATGGTGGCGACAGCAGCACGCCTACCCGATGCTGATGGTCGCGGCGGGGCTGCGGTACTACACGAGGCCGTACGTCGCCGTCGGCGGCTTGAAGCCCGTGACGCAGCGCCTGAAGAAGGAGGTCACGATCCTGGACAAGCTGATCCGCCTGCCGACCATGGGGCTGACCCAGATGGGCGACATCGGCGGGGTGCGCGTGGTGCTTCCCGACCAGGACGCCGTCGATGATGTCCTCAGGCGGGTTCGCAAGAACTGGCGGGATGAGATCGAGCGTGTCCGTGACTACGTCGCGAGCCCGAAGGACTCCGGTTACCGGGCGAAGCACCTGATCGTCGTCAAGAAGACACGGCGGATCGAGGTGCAGCTGCGGACGCCCCTGCAGGACACCTGGGCCAACCAGGTGGAGGCCGACTCACGGTGGGCTCCCAACTTCAAGGCGGGTGCTGGTCACCAGGCGGTCCATGACTACTATGTGCTGGTCTCCAAGCTTTTCGCATCGCGTGAAGCTGGTGTGGAACCGGACGGCGAGTTCATGCAGGACTTGGTCGTCCGCTATCGAGAAGCAAGGCCCTACCTACCGGGACACCATGACCATGAGCGTTGATGACATCCGCCACTTCCTCGTCGTCTATGACGTCAAGGTCGGGCAGGCCGAGGTGGACGAGTTCGACGACTATGACGTGGCCGTCGCGGCCTACGAGGATCTCGAGGCGAGGATGCGTGGCCGGAAGGATCTTGACATCGTTTTGCTCGGGGCCGACTCGTTGGACACGGTCAAGAAGACCCACTCCAGCTACTTCGATACGACACAGCACGGATTCGAGCGTTTCTTCGAAGACGCGCTCGTCGCGTCCGGCCCGCAGTAGTCCTGTCACGTTCCGAGCTGGAAGCGTCGTTCGACGCGGCCGGAAACGACCACGGCCCGCCGTGGGGCGGGCCGTCGGTCCGGCGGAGGATGGTGCTGCGCCTACGCCTTGCTCGGCTCCGGCGCCTTGCCGGCGGCGGCTTTGGCGGCCTTGGCGGGAGCCTTCTTCGCGGTGGGGGTCTTCTTCGCCGCGGCCGGTGCCTTCTTGCCCGAGGCCTTCAGCGCGCGGCCCGCGAGCTTCTTGCCCTTGTACCTGGCGATGAACTTCTCGGTGTCGACGCGGGCGATCTCGTCCGGGCGCTGGGTGTGCGGTGACTTCATCAGGTAGGACGACGGGCCGTCGACCTGACCGCCGACGCCGTGGTTCAGCGCGAGCTTGCAGCAGCGGACCGCGTCGATGACGATGCCGGCCGAGTTCGGGGAGTCCCACCCCTCGAGCTTGAGCTCGCAGTTCAGCGGCACGCCGCCGAAGGCGTCGCCCTCCAGGCGGATGTGCGCCCACTTGCGGTCGGTCAGCCACGGCATGTAGTCGGACGGGCCGACGTGCACGTTGTCGGCCTCGAGCTCGACGCCGGCGACGGAGGTCACGGCGTTCGTCTTGGAGATCTTCTTGGACTCCAGGCGCTCACGCTCGAGCATGTTGAAGAAGTCCATGTTGCCGCCGACGTTCAGCTGCGAGGTGCGCTTCAGCGTCACGCCGCGTTCGTGGAACAGGCGGGCGAGCGTGCGGTGCACGATCGTCGCGCCGACCTGCGACTTGATGTCGTCCCCGATGATCGGCAGGCCGGCCTTCTTGAAGCGGTTGTTCCAGTACGGCTCCCGGGCGATGAACACGGGGATGCAGTTCACGAAGCCGCAGCCGGCCTCAAGGATCTGCTCGACGTACCACTTGGTCGCCTGCTCTGAGCCGACCGGCAGGTAGGAGACGACGACGTCGGTCTTCGTGTCCTTGAGGATCTGCACGATGTCGGCGGTCTGACCCTTGGCCTTCTTGATGCGCGTGGCCGGGTACTTGCCGATGCCGTCGTGCGTCATGCCGCGGTACACGGTCACGCCGGTCTTCTTGGGGACCTTGCTCGTGAACTTGATCGTGTCGTTCGGGTCGGCCCAGATGGCGGCGCCGAGGTCCTTGCCGACCTTCGTCGCGTTGACGTCGAAGGCGCACGTGAACTCGATGTCGCGCGGCAGGTAGCCGCCGAGGTCGGTGTGCATCAGGCCGGGGACCGCTTCGGACCCGTCGGCGCCCGCGTAGTGGTGGACGCCCTGCACGAACGAGTTCGCGCAGTTGCCGACGCCGATGATCGCGACGCGGACCTTGTCGTGCTGGTAACGGCCGGCGCCGCTCCCGTTGGTGGCGGCTGCGCTGGAGGCCGCCGCGCCGTTGCCGTTGGTGCTCATGGTTCAGGTGATCCCTTCTCGAAGTTCGGAACCATTCACCCCGGCGCGCGGCGGCGGTTACAGATCGGCGGACAGCGCACGGTCGGGATCGAGTTCCTCGTCGGCGATCCTCGCGTCCTCGGCGAGCATGACGCCGCGGACGTGCCAGATGCGCTGGAAGGTCGTGATGACGGCCAGCACCGCGAGCACGTAGACCGAAGCCTCCAGCAGCTCGAAGTCGCCGAGGCCCGCCCCCTTGGCGAACAGCAGCCCGATCGACAGGATGACCACGCGGACGGCACGCGAGGCGATCCCCACCTTGCACTCCACGCCGAGCGCCTCGGCCCGGGCTCGGGTATAGCTGACCATCAGGCTGAAGAGCACCGCGGCGACGGTGGCGGCGACGGCGAACTCGTTGCCGCGCGCGGCGAAGTACGCGCCGACGGCGGTGAGGACGATGCCCTCCTCCATGCGGTCCAGCGTCGAGTCCAGGAACGCGCCGAACGGCGTCCCCTTGCCGGACATGCGCGAGTAGCGCCCGTCGAGGGTGTCCATGACCGAGCCCGCGATGAAGGCGATGCCGGCCAGGAAGAAGTAGCGCTCGAAGACGAGGACCGCCGCGAGGATGTTGCCGGCCAGGCCCGTCACGGAGATGGCGTTCGGCGTCAGCCGCGACTCGATCAGCGCGTTGCGCGCACGCGCCCGCCGGACGCCCGGGGTGCGGGGCGCCCCGGAACGGCGGGGGCGTGAGGACGTCGGCGGCTCGGACACCGGCGAGAGGGTACGCCTTCGCGGCGTCGCCGGGTGGTGGGCTGGCGCTACGCGCGGACGCGGGCCGGCTCGGGGGCCGGGGTGAAGGCCCAGGCGGTCGGCCGCGTCCGGGCCAGCGAGCGCGCGGCGGCGAAGCTCAGCGCGGCGGTGACGCCGCCGAGCACGGCGTCGAGGATCCAGTGGTTGCCGGTGACGACCACGACCCAGGTCATGAGGAGCGGGTAGCACAGCCACAGCACCCGCGTCACCCGGCGCTTGGCGAGCCTGGCCAGCGTCCCCCCGATGATGATGGCGAAGCACGCGTGCATCGAGGGCACCGCCGCGTACGGGTTGAACAGCGCGTTGACCTTGACGTCGGTGTGGGCGACGCCGGTGAACTCGGAGACCGTGTCCCGGAAGCCGTACTCCGGGAAGAAGAAGCGCGGAGGTGCCGTCGGGTACACGATGTAGCCGACGAGCGCGATGGCCATCGCCACGATCATCATGTTGCGCACGAAGTAGTAGCGCTCGTTGTGCACGACGTACAGATAGAAGATCGCGCCGAGCACGACCGTGGTCTGCGCGTTGATGTAGATGAGGTTGGCGATGTCCGTGGTGACGCTCCAGCCGCCCGTGACCTGCTGGATCGAGCGCTCGGAGAAGAACGCGAAGGTCTGCTCGATGGAGATGAGGTGCCGCGCGTTCTGGAAGGCGATCGCCGCCCCCTGGTCGTCGTCGACGACGCCGCGCAGGAGCCGGTACAGGTAATAAGCGCTGGCGAAGAGGACGATCTGGCGCAGCACGTCGACGAACCCCTGCGGGAACAGCTTGGTCTGCAGGAACTCGGCACGGTCACGCATCAACGGGCGTACATGCTATCGAGCTGTGAACGGTCGCGAAAGCGGCCCGCGGTCAGCAGCGGGGGCCCGTGGCGCCGAGGCGGGCGGGCGTGAACGCGACGCCGACCCGCAGGGCGCCCGGACGGGTGACGCGGACCTCTGTCCAGTCGTCGCCGGTCCGGCGCACGCAGCCCCCTCCGGCCAGGACCTTCCAGTAGGGCGTCCAGCGCACGCGGACCACGACCCGCCCCCGTGCCCGCGCCCGCAGGTCAAAGCCCTGCGGGCGCAGCCGTGTCACCGTCGCGGGCCCGGCCGCCAGGCCCTGCGCGCCCCGCACGCGGTAGACCCGCCAGTGGGTGTCCCGGAAGACCGGCTGCAGGTACGGCTGTCCGGCCCGAATCAGGCGGGCCTCCGTGCGCGCGGAGTCGTCGAGGCGCACGTCCGGCAGCGCGACGTACCGCACCCCGGTCCCCACCAGCCAGCGCCGATAGCGCTCGCCGGTCAGGGCACCCGCGTAGAACAGCCCGTTGACCTTGATGTCCAGCTGGCGCTCCCAGCCGCGGGCCAGCGGCAGGCGCCGGCCGATCCAGCGGGACTCCCAGTGGTTGGCGGTGAACGGGACCTCGACGCGGAAGATGCGCGCGGCGGCGTCCGGGTCGCGGGCGAGGAAGGCCTCCACGCCGTCGTAGTAGGCGGCGTGGACCGACGGGTCGCCGCTGCCGCGCACCCAGTCGCGGACCGGGGCCGACCACTGCCAGTACAGCAGCGGCAGCGCCAAGGCGAGCAGCACCCGCGGGCTCCGCGTCCACACCAGGCAGGCCAGCAGCGGGCCGGCGAGGATGCTGCCCAGGCGGGTCACGTTGCCGCCCATCGGCGTGTCCAGCACGAAACTTGCCACGGTGGCCAGGGCGTAGAGGGCGATGCCCCACCGCAGCACCCGCTCGGATCGCGGCAGGAAGGCCGCGACGAGGCCCAGGCCGAGCAGCGACGGCCAGAAGCTGGAGGGCACGAACGGCTCCACCCCACCCTCGGGGAAGGCGATGACCAGTGCGAGCGCGGGCAGGACGGCGGCGACGCCGACGAGGACCGCGTGGCGCCGGCGCAGCGCCGGAGGCCGGGCCGCATCCTCGCGGTGCCCGCCCCCCAGGAACCACGCCGCGGCGCCGAGGCCGAGGAACAGGCCGGCGACCGGGCTGGCCAGCGTGGTCGCGCTCGCCGCCAGCGCGGCCCGGCCCGGGCGCCGGTGGGTGGCGGCGAGCACGCAGGCCAGCGCCAGGGCCACGCCGAGCGCGAAGGTCAGGCGCCCGGTCACGAGGTTGACCGCCGTGGCGGCGGCGAACCACAGCGAGCCGGCACGCGCGCCGCGCGGACCGAAGTGCTCGGCGGCGAGCCGCGTGAACAGCCAGGCGGCGGCCACCGCGGCCAGCGCCCCGACCAGTCGCGCGCCGAGGAGCGCCCCCAGCGGCGGGAACAGCACGCTGTAGCCCGGCATGTGGTGGCCGCCGTACCAGGCGTTGTCCCACACGAGGAAGCCGTGGTCGGCGAACAGCTGCGAGCGGTAGGTCTGCGCCGCGAGGTCGGCGCTCGGCGGGTCGATCACCAGGTAGGCGACCGCGAGGGCCGCGGCGACCGCCCACGGCGGGATGGCGCTGGGCGTGAGGCGGCCGACGCGCACGCCCGAAGCCTAGTCGGCGGCCACGGGGCCGCCCGCCGCCAGGAAGTCGGCGACGGTGTCCACGAGGTCGGGGCGGTCCAGCCACGGCCAGTGCCCCGCGTCCTGGAGGTGCAGGGTCTGCGCCCCCGGGAGCACGGCGCCGTAGGCGTCCGCGTACACGCGGGGGATGTACGGGTCGCGGTCGCCCCAGGCCACGAGCGCGGGGCAGGTGAGCTTGTGCAGGGCGGCGCCCGCCGCCTGCAGGCGGTCGGGGTCCGCGCTGCGGTACAGGCGCAGGATCGCTCGCTGCGTCCCGAGGTCGAAGCCCGCGCTGACGTCGTCCAGCCACGCGGCGGGCATCGGCCCCTTGGTGGCGTTGGCGCCGCGCGTCAGCTGCTTGATCGTGAAGCGGCTCACCGATCCCATGAGCAGCTCGCCGAGGAGCCACGTCCGCCACACCCGGGCGATGCGGTGCCAGCGGTAGCCGCCGAGCAGGGGCACGGCGTTGACGAGGACCAGCCGCTCGATCCGCTCGGGGACGCGCTGGGCGAGGGTGAGCGCGACGGCGCCCCAGTCGTGGACGACGAGGCTGAAGCGGTCCACGCCGCGGTGGTCGAGAAAGCGCTCCAGCCACGGGCCGTAGGCGTCCATCGTGTAGTCGCCGTCGCCGCGCTTGCCCGAGCGGCCGAAGCCCGGCAGGTCGGGGGCCAGGCCCCCGGTGCGCTCCAGGAAGGCGGTCCAGTCCGCGCCGCTGGTCGGGACGCCGTGGACGTAGAGGACCGGCACGGCGCCGCCGCGGTCCGCCTGCCGCCAGAAGACGGGCTCACCGTCGAGGACGGCGTGGTGCTCGTGGACGTCGGGCATGCCCCGGGGCAAGATACCCGGGGCAGCCGCGCGGCAGGCCGGTCGCGCCGCCGGGTCCCGCCGGGTCCCGGGTAGGCTCGCGCGTCATGACGCAGACGACGCTGCTGCTCGGCGAGGCGCTGGTGGACCTGGTCTGCGAGCGGCCCGTCGCCTCGCTGGCGCAGGCCGACGCGCTCGTGCCCCACGTCGGCGGCAGCGCCGCCAACGCCGCGCTCACCGCCGCGCGCCTGGGCGCGGCGGTCGCGCTGGCCGGTGGGGTCGGCGGCGACCCGGGGGGTGGGTGGCTCCGGGACCGGCTCGACGCGGACGGGGTGGACACGAGCCTGCTGCTCACCGTGGACGGGCACCCGACGGCGGTGGCCTTCGTCAGCGTCGACGCCGACGGCGAGCCGGACTTCCTCGTGTACCCCGGGGCGGGGTCTGCGGGCACCGAGACGCTCGGCGAGCGCCTGGACGCGGCCGTCGACACGGCCGCGGCCCTGGTGCTGAGCACCGGCACGGTCGTCGGTGAGGCCGAGCGCGCGGTCACGCTCGCCGCCCGCGACCGGGCGCTGGCCGCCGGCGTCCCGGTGATCTTCGACCCCAACCTGCGCCCGCGGCGCTGGGAGAACACGGCGCGCGCGGTCAGCGTGGCCCGCGGCCTCGTGGCCGACGCGTTCCTCGTGAAGGCCAACCGGGCCGAGGCGGCCGCGCTGACGGGGGAGTCCGACCCGGTGGCGGCCGCCCAGGCGCTGCTTGCCGGCGGGGCCCGGCACGTCGTCATCACCTGCGGCGCGGACGGAGCCATCCTGCGCGGCGGCGGCCTGCGCGCGGACGCGCCCGGGGTCCCGGCGCGCGTCCTCGACACGACGGGCGCCGGCGACGCGGTGACCGGCGTCCTGATCGCCCGGCTGGCCGGCAGCGGGTACTACCCGCCGACGATGGCGGCGGCGCTGGGCGAGGCGGTGGCCGCGGGCGCTGCGGCGACGGAGCGGTGGGGCGCGCTGGGGTGAAGCCGCCCCGGCCTACGCGGCCGATGCGGCGGCGAGCAGGGCGCCCACGTCCAGCGGCGGCGTGTCGGGGACGGCGATGGCTTCGAGGGTGTCGCCGGCGCGCAGGGTGCACGTCATGACGTAGCCGTCGGCGGTCGGCTGGGTGCGGACCTCGATCGCCTGACCGGGCACGTCCACGAGCCAGTACTCGGGGATGCCGGCCCGCGCGTAGATCCGCGACTTCTGCATCCGATCGACGGCGTGTGAGGTGACGGCCACCTCGATCACCAGCAGGGCCGTATCGGGGTGTTCGGTCGCGCTTGAGGAGGCGACGACCAGCAGGTCGGGCTCCGGCTCGGAGCGGTCGTCGCGGCGCGTCATCGGGAGCTGCACGCGGGCGATCGCGGTGCCCGCGACCATGGCGGCGGCGAAGTGCACGGTCAGCCGCGAGACGACGTCGCCGTGGGCCGGACTCTGGGGGCTCATCTCGACCAGCAGTCCTTCCAGCAGCTCGACGTGGTCGTCCTCCCCCAGGATGCCCGCGGCGATCATCTCGTGGTAGCGCTCGACGGAGATCGGATGCACCGGGACGTGGGAGGGGACAGTGATCGTCATGACCTGCCTGAGGCTATCGGGTTCCGGCGGCGTTTCGAGCGTGTCGCTCAGCGCACGTTCGGGATGCGCACGTGCAGGTGGTCGTCGTGGTTGATCAGCGTCTCGACGACGCCCTCCGGTCCGCGCAGCTTTATCCGGGGCCCGACGAACACGAACTGCGCGCCGGCCGCGACGAAGGCGTCCACGAGCGCCTGGGCGAGCGGGCGGTCGACCTCGGACACGCGGTCGACCCCGACCTCGCGGCGGTCGCGCCGCGGGTAGGCGATGTCGACGTCCAGGCCGTTCTGGTGGGAGGCGTGGCCCAGGCCGCCGTACCCGGCCCCGAACTTCCCTCCCTGCGGCAGCGACAGGTCGCTGACCACGACGCGGGGTGCGCCGGGGTGCGCGCGCCGGTAGTCCGCGGCGACGGTGAGGAGGGTGCGCACGAGGCGGTCGGTGCCCACGCGCCGCCAGTCCCGGTTCGGGGTGGTCTTCAGGACGGCGTCCCACGTCGTGACGTCGCGGCCGGAGGCGGGGAAGAGGACGCCGTCCTCGAGCGATCCGCGGTTCGGCTTGCCCCGCGCCCGCGAGCGCGGCAGGTTCGCGGGCAGGTCGGCCGCGGCGGACGGGCTCGCGCTGCGCCGGCTGCGCTGCGCCGGGGGCGGGGCGACGCTCGCGACGGTCCGCACAGAGTCGGGGATCGTCGGCACCGGCCCGGCGGGGATCGGGGCGGCCGGCGGCGTGGCGGCGGCGGCCGGCGTGGACGTCGCCGACCCGTTGGACCCGCCGTCAACCCGCGTGAGCACGGCCGAGGCGACGGCGGCGGTCAGCGCCACGAGGACGAGCATGCCGACCAGGACGCCGGCGGTCGAACGCAGCTTCACGGACGGACGCAGACCGGCGGGACGGGCACGATCCGGACGGTAGCGCGGGCTCAAACGCGCTGTCGCACCAGGTGGGGCCGCCGCGTGGAGCCTGGCTGCTGTCATGGAGCAACGAGGCTCCACCCGTCTCGCGGCGACGTGCTTGCGATCGCTGCGCGGAACCTTTCTGCCCTCACGCAGCAACGACACTCCGCTCGTTCCGCGCGGACCCCGAGCGTCCGTAGAGACCGCGCGTCGGCGACGTTCCGTAGATCTGCGCTACCATGACTGAGATCTCTGAAGGGGCGCTCTCGTAACAAAGCGCCCAAGCACCCTCCCAAGGAGCCCACCTCATGGCCAAGACCATCGGTATCGACCTCGGCACCACCAACTCGTGCATGGCCGTCCTCGAGGGCGGTGAGCCCACCGTCATCGAGAACTCCGAGGGCGGCCGCACGACCCCGTCGGTCGTCGCCTTCGCCTCCAGCGGCGAGCGTCTCGTCGGCACCGTCGCCAAGCGCCAGGCCGTCACCAACCCGGGCAACACGATCTTCTCCGTCAAGCGCTTCGTCGGCCGCAAGGAAGCCGAGGTCCGCGAGGAGGAGTCGATGGTCCCCTACAAGGTCGTGGCCGGCCCCGGCGGCGACGCGCGCATCGAAGCCGACGGCAAGCAGTACAGCCCGCCGGAGATCTCGGCGATGATCCTGGCCAAGCTCAAGGCCGACGCCGAGGCCTACCTGGGCGAGACGGTCGATTCCGCGGTCATCACCGTCCCCGCGTACTTCAACGACGACCAGCGCCAGGCCACCAAGGACGCGGGCAAGATCGCCGGCCTGGACGTCAAGCGCATCATCAACGAGCCGACCGCCGCGTCGCTGGCCTACGGCCTGGACAAGGAGGCCGACCAGACGATCCTCGTGTTCGACCTCGGCGGCGGCACGTTCGACGTGTCCGTGCTGGAGATCGGCGACGGCGTCTTCGAGGTCAAGTCCACCGCGGGCGACAACCACCTCGGCGGCGACAACTTCGACAAGACGGTCGTCGACTGGCTCGCGGCGGAGTTCAAGCGCGGCCAGGCCATCGACCTCTCGCAGGACCCGATGGCCCTGCAGCGCCTGTACGAGGCCGCCGAGAAGGCGAAGATCGAGCTGTCGACCTCGCAGGAGTCCCAGATCAACCTCCCGTTCATCACCGCGGACTCCGGCGGCCCCAAGCACCTGGACGTCCGGCTGACGCGGGCCAAGCTCAACGAGCTGGCCTCCCCGCTCATCGACCGCATCGTCGCCCCCGTGCGCCAGGCCCTGGACGACGCCAAGGAGAAGGGCTCGTCCGCCATCGACCACGTCGTCCTCGTCGGCGGCATGACGCGCATGCCTGCCGTGCAGGAGAAGGTCAAGGAGCTCACGGGCAAGGAGCCCCACCGCGGCGTCAACCCGGACGAGGTCGTCGCCGTCGGCGCGGCCATCCAGGCCGGCGTGCTCTCCGGGGACGTCAAGGACGTCCTGCTGCTCGACGTGACCCCGCTGACGCTGGGCATCGAGACCAAGGGCGGCGTCATGACCAAGCTCATCGAGCGCAACACGACGATTCCCACCCGCAAATCGGAGATCTTCTCCACGGCCGAGGACAACCAGCCCTCGGTGGAGATCCACGTCCTTCAGGGCGAGCGCGAGATGGCCGCCTACAACAAGTCGCTGGGCAAGTTCCAGCTCACCGGCATCCCGCCGGCGCCGCGCGGCATTCCGCAGGTCGAGGTCGCCTTCGACATCGACGCCAACGGCATCCTCTCGGTGTCCGCGAAGGACCTGGGCACCGGCAAGGAGCAGAAGATCGAGATCAAGGCCGGCGGCGGCCTCTCCGACGAGGAGATCAAGAACATGGTGGCCGACGCGGAGACGAACGCCGACGCGGACCGCAAGGCCCGCGAGCTGGCCGAGGCCCGCAACACGGCCGAGTCCGCCGCGTACGCCAACGAGCGCCAGCTCAAGGAGCTCGGCGACGCCGTCGACGAGTCCTCGCGCACGGAGATCGAGGCCGCGATCAAGGCGGTCCGCGAGTCGCTGACCTCCGAGGACGCCGCGGACATCACCGCCAAGACCGAGGCGATGCAGTCGGCCTTCCACAAGGTCTCCGAGGCGATGTACGAGAAGGCCCAGGCCGATCAGGCCGCCGGGGGCAGCCCCAACGGCGAGGGGGTGGGCGGGGACGACGTATCCGATGCCGACGTGGTCGAGGAGGACGTCGTCGACGCCGAGGTCGTGGACGAGGGCAAGTAGACCGTGTCCGACGCCGAGCAGAACATCCCGGGCGCCGCCGCGTCCGACGAGCCCGTGCTCGACGCCGAGCTCACAGACGGTGAGGCCGCTGCGGCGGCCGCCGACGTGGCGTCCGACGACGGCTCCGCCGGGGCCCTCGTGGAGGACGGCGAGCCGAGGGCGGACGCCCCCGAGGAGCCCGCCGCGGTGGACTACCAGGACCTCTACCTGCGGTCGGCGGCCGAGATGGACAATCTGCGCAAGCGCTCACGGCGCGACGTGCTGGCAGCCGAGGGCCGCGGCATCGGCCGCCTGGCCAAGGAGCTGCTGCCCGCCCTGGACAACCTGGACCGGGCGCTGGCCGCGGCCGAGGCGGCCGAGGGGGACGAGCACACGCTGACCAAGGGCACCCGCCTGGTTCAGGCCGAGATCGCCACCGCGCTGGAGCGGGTCGGCATCAAGGCCGAGATCCCGCTCGGCGCGCCGTTCGACCCCCACCGCCACGAGGCCCTGACCCAGCAGCCGCGCGAGAACGTCGCGCCCGGCCTCGTCGTCGAGGTCTACCAGCCCGGCTACGTCTACGA
>JBBSUL010000111.1:0-12060 GCA_038234375.1 Solirubrobacterales bacterium
CCTGGCCATGGCCGGCGACGTCCACCTGCTGCTGCACCTACGCATGACCGGCACGCTGCTGTACGACGCGGCCGTCGACCAGCCCCACCGCAGGGTCACGTTCACGCTCGACGACGGGCACGAGCTCGCGTTCTGCGACCCGCGGCGCTTCGGGACCGGCGAGCTGGCCCTCGGCACCCCCGCGCTCAAGGCCTTCTTCGGTGCGCGGCTCGGCGTCGAGCCGTTGGATGGAGCCCTCACGGGACCGCTGCTGCGCGACCTGGCCCGGGGGCGGCGCGCGCCGATCAAGGCCTTCCTCTTGGACCAGCGCCGGGTGGCCGGTGTGGGGAACATCTACGCCGACGAGGCCCTGTTCCGCGCCCACATCCACCCGCTGCGACCGGCCGGTGCGCTCAAGGCGCGCCAGTACGACACGCTCGCGGCCACCGTGCGCGACGCGCTCCAGGCCGGCCTGGACGCCGGCGGTGCGACGATCGACGACTTCCGTCACCCCGACGGCGTCTACGGTGGGTTCCAGCACGAGTTCCTCGTCCATCGCCGCGAAGGGCTGCCGTGCCCGGCGTGCGGGACGCCGATCGTCAAGCTCGTCGCCGCCGGCCGCGGCACCTACGTCTGCCGCCGCTGCCAGCCACCGCCGCGCGTTAGGTGAACGGAGTTTCAGTGTCGTATGGCAGCACCCAGGCTCCGCGCAGGCGACGGCCGCGCGCCCGAGCCGTGTGAACGGAGTTTCAGTGTCGTATCGCAGCAGCCAGGTTCCGCGGAGGCGCCGGACGCGCGCGCGTGCGATCAGCGGGGTCTCGGTGTCGTATGGCAGCGCCCAGGCTCCGCGCAGGCGACGGCCGCGCGCCCGAGCGATGTGAACGGAGTTTCAGTGTCGTATGGCAGCAGCTAGGTTCCGTGCAGGCGATGGGCGCGCGTCCGAGCGATGTGAACGGAGTTTCGCCACACTCAGGCTCCACGGACGTCCCGGCGGTCTACGCTGCGAGCCATGTTCGTCGACATCGTCGAGGACGAGGCCGCGCTGGACGCCGTGCTCGGCGGCCCACCGTCGCCCATCGCGCGCGGCAAGGAGATCACCAGCATCGACGGGCACTGCCGCGACTACATCGCGCGGACCCCGTTCCTCGTGCTCGCGACGAGCAGCCTCGGCGGCACCTGCCACGCCACGCCCCGCGGCGGCCCGCCGGGGTTCGTGCGCGTCCTCGACGAGCACCACTTCGCCATTCCCGACTACACGGGCAACAAGCGCGCCGAGGCGCACCGCGACATCCTCGCCAACCCCGCCGTGCAGCTGCTATTCCTGCTCCCCGGGATGGGGGAGGCGCTCCGCGTCAGCGGCACCGCCGTCCTCACGACCGAGCCCGCGCTCCTGGACACGCTCACCACGGGTGGCACGAAGCCGCCACGGCTCGCCCTCGGCGTCACCGTAGCCACGGCCTACCTGCAGTGCGCCAAGGCGCTGCGGCGTTCGGAGCTGTGGAACCCGGACCGCTGGCCCGCACCGGACGACCTGCCCAGCGCGGCGCAGATCTTCCGCGACCACCTCGCCGACGGGACGACCGCCGCCGACGTGCAGCACCAACTGGACGTCAGCTACCGCGACCGCGCCTGGTAGGCACGCGGACGCCTCGAAGCACGCTCCCCGCCCGGCAGCGACCGTGCCCGGTGACGCGCGGCCCGCAGCCCGCGGCCCGAAGCACCTTCAGCCGCCGACCAGCTCCTTCAGCCGCCCGGACTTGTCGGCGGCCAGCGTCTCCTGGAACCCGCCGATCAGCTCGCCGTCGACCAGGACCTGCGGGAAGCTCATCATCCCCGTCCGGTCGGCCAGCTCCGCGCGGCCGTCCGCGTCGCGTGCGAGATTGATTTCCTCGTAGGCGATGCCGCGCTTGGCCAGCAGCTGCTTGGCGCGCGTGCAGAACACGCAGGGATCGGTGGTGTAGACGGTGACTTCAGCCATTACTTCAGTAAAGATAGCGACTCGCTGAGCGATGGCCGGGCCCGTCAAGACCGAGGCCATCGTCCTTCGTTCCATCCGTTACGGCGAGGCGGACCGCATCCTGCACTGCTACACGCCGCACAAAGGCCGCATCGGCGCCATCGCCAAGGGCGTGCGCAAGACGCGCAGCCGCTTCGGCGGCCGCCTGGAGCCGTACTTCCGCCTGAACCTCGTCCTCCACGAGGGCCGCTCGGACCTCATGACCGTCACGAGCGCCGAGACCGTCGAGCCGTACGCCGCCCTGCGAGTCGACGGCCCGGCCATCGACGCCGCCGCCCGCGCCTGCGACGCGGTCGCCAGGCTGTTCGACACCACCGAGGCCCAGCCGCCGGTCTTTCACCTGCTGGCCAACGAGCTCGCGCTCCTGGACGCGGGCGCGAACCACACGAACGCCCTCCCGTCCCAGGCGACCCACGCCAACCAGCTGGCCTTCCGCCTCAAGCTCCTGCTCGTCGCGGGCCTCGCCCCCCAGCTGGCCTCGTGCGTGACCTGCGGGGAGGCCGACCACCTCTCAGGCTTCTCCGGCGCGGCCGGCGGGGTGGTGTGCGCGTCCTGCGAGGCGGGGGCGTTTCCGCTGGACGAGCGCGCCCACGCCTTCCTCACCGACGCGCTGACCAAGCCCCTGGCCCAGGCCCCCAGCGACGAGGACGCCGGGCCCCGGGTCCTGCGCCAGGCCGACCGCGCCATCGCCGAGACCGTCGAGCACCACGCCCACACGCGCCTGCGCGCCGCCACCGCCCGCTGACCGGGGCCGGGCCCGGGATAGGCTCCCGCAATGACTGACGAGCAGCGATGGGTGCAGGACTTCCACCAGGGCTCGCGCGAGCAGCGCGACCTGCTCGGCGGCAAGGGCGCGAACGTCGCGGAGATGACGCGCATCCTCGGGCCCGAGCGCGTCCCCGGCGGCTTCACGATCACCACCGAGGCGTGCGTGGCCTACATGGAGTCGGGCCGCACGTCGCCGCCCGGCATGGACGACCAGGTCGCCGCCGCCCTCCAGCGCCTCGAGGCCCAGGCCGGCCGCACGCTCGGCGACGCCGACGACCCGCTGCTGGTCTCCGTGCGCTCCGGCGCGCGCGAGTCGATGCCGGGCATGATGGACACCGTCCTGAACCTGGGGCTCAACGACGCCTCGGTGCAGGGCCTGGTCGCCCGCACCGGCAACGCCCGCTTCGCCTGGGACTCCTACCGCCGCTTCGTGCAGATGTACGGCAACGTGGTGGTCGGCGTGGACCACGAGCGCTTCGAGGACGCGATCGCCGCCGCGAAGGCGCAGCGCGGCGTGGAGCTGGACGTCGAGCTGGACGCCGCCGCTCTGGAGGAGCTCACCCGCACCTTCCAATCCGTCTACACCTTCCCGCAGGACCCCCAGGACCAGCTGAACGGTGCCATCCACGCCGTCTTTGACTCGTGGACGGGCGAGCGCGCCGTCGCCTACCGACGGCTGAACCGCATCCCCGACACCTGGGGCACCGCGGTCAACGTCCAGCAGATGGTCTTCGGCAACAAGGGGGACTCCTCGGGCTCCGGCGTCGCCTTCAGCCGCGACGAGGTCACCGGCGCGCCCGAACCGTCCGGGGACTTTCTCGTCAACGCCCAGGGGGAGGACGTCGTCAGCGGCGTGCGCAACACCCAGGACATCGCCGACCTGAAGACCGTCATGCCCGACGCGCACGCCCAGCTCATGGACATCCTGCGCACGCTCGAGGCCCACTACCTGGACATGCAGGACACGGAGTTCACCGTGGAGGAGGGACGCCTGTTCATGCTGCCGACCCGCAACGCCAAGCGTCCCGCCCAGGCCGCGGTGCGCTTCGCCGTGGACGCCGTCGCCGAGGCCCTGCTCACGAAAGAGCAGGCGCTCATGACCGTCGACGCCGCGATGCTGGAGACGCTGCTGTCCCCGCAGTTTGACCCCGCGGTCGACTACGCGGTCGCCGCCCAGGGGATCGGCGCGTCCCCCGGTGGCGCCAAGGGCGAGGCCGTCTTCACCGCCGCCGAAGCCGTCGCCGCCAAGACGGCGGGGCGGGACGTCATCCTCGTGCGCACCTTCACCGACGCGGGGGATGTGGCGGGCTTCGCGGCGGCGCGAGGCATCCTCACAAGCACGGGCGGCAAGGCCTCGCACGCCGCGCTCGTGGCCCGCGGCATGGGCCGCCCCGCGGTCACCGGGGCCTCGGAGCTGAAGATCGACGTCCCCGCGCGGACGCTGCGCCTGCCCGACGGGACGACGGTCGGCGCAGGCGACTTCGTGGCCATCAACGGCACCACCGGAGAGGTCACCCGGGACGATGTCCCCGTCATCGCGCCGGGCGTCTCCGAGCACCTGCAGACCGTGCTGGAGTGGGCCGACGGTGTGCGGCGCCTGGGGGTGCGCGCCAACGCCGACACCGCCGAGGACGCCGCGCGCGCGGTCGAGCTCGGCGCCCAGGGCATCGGCCTGTGCCGCAGCGAGCACATGTTCCTCGGCGAGCGCCAGCCGCTGATGGCGGCGGTCATCCTCGCCGACAGCGACGAGGCCCGGGCGGCGGCGATCGACGAGCTGCGGCCCCTGCAGGAGGACGACTACGAGCAGATCCTGCGCGCCATGGACGGGCGGCCGGTCTGCGTGCGCCTGCTGGACCCGCCCCTGAACGAGTTCCTCCCCGAGCCCCACGAGCTGCCGGAGGGCTCGCCCGAGCGCGCCCGCGTGGAGTCGCTTCAGGAGGAGAACCCGATGCTCGGCACCCGCGGCGTGCGCCTGGGCATCCTGCAGCCCGAGCTCTACGAGA
The DNA here is from genome assembly GCA_038234375.1 of Solirubrobacterales bacterium. Lineage (GTDB taxonomy): Bacteria > Actinomycetota > Thermoleophilia > Solirubrobacterales > Solirubrobacteraceae > Paraconexibacter. The sequence goes on from JBBSUL010000111.1 coordinate 4,768, forward strand.
TGCAGGTCCGCGCCCTGTTCCGGGCCGCCGCCCGGGTGCCGGGAACCGACGTGGAGGTCATGGTGCCGCTGGTGGACTACGAGCTGGAGCTGGAGTTCATGGCGGAGCTCGTGGAGCGCGTCGCCGCCGAGGAGGGTGTGGTCCGCGGCGAGGACTACCTGTTCGGGTCGATGATCGAGCTGCCTCGCGCGTGCTTCCTCGCCGACCGGATCGCCGACCACGCGGACTTCTTCTCCTTCGGAACCAACGACCTGACCCAGACCGGCCTGGGCTTCAGCCGCGAGGACATCGAGGCGCGGATCCTCGAGCGCTACATCGACGTGAAGATCCTCGACCGCTCGCCGTTCGAGACGATCGACACGCCCGGCGTCGGGCAGATGGTGCGCATGGGCGCGTGGCTGGGGCGCACGCGGAAGCCGGAGCTGAAGCTCGGGGTGTGCGGCGAGCACGGGGGGGACCCCGACTCGATCGCCTTCTTCCACGACTCGGGCGTCGACTACGTGTCCTGCTCGCCGCCGCGCGTGCCGGTGGCCCGCCTGGCCGCCGCGCAGGCGCAGATCGCCGACCGCCGCTTCTGACCGCGAGGCGGGACCGGCGACCCCTGACGGTCGTTGTCGCCGTCGCCGGACGCGGGTCTCCCTGGGCGGGCGTCAGTCGACGTGCAGGACGGCCTTGCCGGTGATCGTGCGGTCCATGAGCGCGGTGACGGCGCCGCCGGCCTCGGGCCACGAGGCCTCGTGGGTGATCTGGCCGTCCAGCGTGCCGGCGGCGACGAGCTGCAGCAGCGTGGTCAGGTCGCGCGTTCCCGAGGCCTGCTTGGCCAGTTCGACGAAGACCATCAGGCCGTAGAGGCGGGCGCCGGAGGCGCGGCCGAACAGGTCGCGGGTCTCGTAGACGACGGGCTCAGAGACGGTGTTGGCGAACGAGATGACGGTGCCGTGCGGAGCGACGTGGGAGATGGCCTGCCCGAGCACCGGCCCGCCGACGGCGTCGCAGATCACGTCGTACTCGGCGTCGATCGCGGTCACGACCTCGTGGGCGCCGAGCTTGCGCAGATCGGGGGCGACGGTGTCGTCGCGCACGAGCGCGGTGACGTGGGCGCCGGAGGCCCGCGCCAGCTGGATCCCGAAGCGCCCGACCCCGCCCGTCGCGCCGGTGATGAGGACCCGCTGCCCGAGCACGAGCCCGGCGACCTTCAGGCAGTGCAGCGCCGTCAGGCCGGCCACCGGCAGCGTCGCGGCCTGGGCGTCGGTCACCGCGTCGGGGACGGGCGCGAGGATCGAGGTGGGGACGGCCACGAGCTGCGCCCACGCCGTCCCCATGACGAGGCCGACGACCCGGGTGCCCGCGGGCGGGCCGCTGCCGTCGGCCGCCGCGCGCTCGACGACGCCGGCCACGTCCCACCCGTTCTGAGCGCCGGGCTCCATCGTGGGCAGGCGCTTGACCTCGCCGCGGTTCAGCGAGAACGCGGACGTGCGCACGAGCGCCTCGGAGGGGAGGGGCTCGGGGTCGGGGACCTCGCTCATGCTGAGGTGCGGAGCGTCGGCGGTCACGGTGAGGGCGAGCATCCACCCACCGTAGCCTCGACCGCGCGTCCGCCGTGCGCGGAAACCGGATGATGTATGACAGCACCGAACCTCCACGTACCACGCGGCCGGCCGCGGCCGGGGCGTGAGTGGAGCCTGAGTGTCATAGGGCAGCAGCGAGGTTCCACGCAGGCGTCGGGTCGCGCCGGGCTGGGATGATGCGCCGCATGGACCCCCACGCTCAGCCTGGACCGGTGGCCGCGCGGTACGCGGACCGCCGCCGCGCGTGGGAGGACACGCACCTGTCGCCCCTGGCCGCCCGGTCCTACCCCGCCCGCCGCGCCGTTCCCGAGGAGGACTGCGGCCTGCGCAGCCCCCTGCAGCGCGACCGCGACCGTATCGTCCACTCCAAGGCCTTCCGCCGCCTCAAGCACAAGACCCAGGTCTTCGTGGCCCCCGAGGGCGACCACTACCGCACCCGCCTGACGCACACCATCGAGGTCACCCAGATCTCGCGCACGGTCTCGCGGGCGCTGGACCTCAACGAGGACCTCGTCGAGGCGATCGGGCTGGGCCACGACCTCGGCCACCCGCCGTTCGGCCACATCGGCGAGCAGTTCCTCGACGAGGCGCTGCGCGAGCACTTCCAGCGCCACTTCATGCACTTCGAGCAGTCGCTTCGCGTCGTCGACGTCCTCGAGCGCGACTTCACGGGCCTGAACCTCACCGACGACGTCCGCGACGGGATCGTCTGCCACTCGGGCCGCTCGGAGACCCCGCGGACGCTGGAGGGCCGGATCGTCCGCCTCGTGGACCGCATCGCCTACATCAACCACGACATCGACGACGCCATCCGCGCCGGGGTGCTGGACGAGCGCGACCTGCCCGCCGACGCCATCGCGGTCCTGGGCACGACGGGGTCGGTCCGCATCGACCGCCTCGTCCACGACCTCGTCGAGCACGCCGCCGTCGCTGGGGACATCGTCCAGGGCGACGAGGCAGGGGAGGCCATGGACGCGCTGCGCACGTTCATGTTCGAGAACGTCTACCTCGGGGCCGCCGCCCTCCGTCAGCACGCCAAGATCCGCCAGGTCATCCGGACCCTCTTCGACCATTACGTCGCCCTGGAGGCCGGTCCGCCGGACGGGGGCGGGGCCCCCGGCGCCGACCGCGCCCAGCGCATCACCGACTACCTGGCGGGCATGACCGACCGCTACTGCATTCGCACCTTCGAGGAGCTGTCGGTGCCCGACGGCTTCGTCGGGTGAACGGCGTACGCTCAGGTCCCCGTGCCCCGCTACGCCGACGACAGCAAGGAGAAGGTCCGCGAGGCCGTCGACTTCCTCGACCTCGTCGGCCAGTACGTCGACCTGCGCAAGGCCGGGCCGGCCAGCTACAAGGGGTGCTGCCCGTTCCACGACGAGCGCACGCCATCGTTCAACATCAACGTCCACGAGAAGTTCTTCAAGTGCTTCGGGTGCGGGGAGGGGGGTGACGTGTTCACCTTCGTCCAGCGCCGCGAGGGGATGGACTTCGTCGCCAGCCTCGAGCACCTCGCCGGCCGCTACGGCGTCGAGCTCGTCGTCGAGGACGAGGATCCTCGCGCCGCCCGCCGGCGTGAGCAGCAGGTGCGGCTGACCGAGCTGCTGCGGCGCACCGCCGACTTCTACGTGCGCAACCTGTGGGACTCGCGCGAGGCGGCGGGCGCCCGCGCGTACCTGGCCGGCCGCGGCCTGGACGAGCAGCTGCTGCGCGAGTTCCGTGTCGGCTACGCGCCGCGCAAGTGGGACGCCGTGCTCATCCCCTCACGCCGTGCCGGGTACACCGAGCAGGAGCTGCTGGACGCCGGGCTGGTCATCCGCTCGCAGAAGGGCGGACGCCCCTACGACCGCTTCCGCGCGCGCATCACCTTCCCCCTGTGCGACCGCCGCGGGCAGGTGATGGGCTTCGGGGCTCGCCGCCTGGCCGAGGACGACACCGGCCCCAAGTACCTGAACTCCAACGACGGCCCCGTCTTCCACAAGGGCAAGCACGTGTACGCGGCAGACATCGCGCGGGCGCACGCGGCCAAGCAGGCCGAGGTGATCCTGGCGGAGGGCTACACCGACGTCATCGCGTTGCATCAGGCCGGGCTGCGCAACGCCGTCGGGCTGATGGGGACGTCCCTGACCGCCGACCAGGTCACCGAGCTCGCGCGGCTGGCCCCGACCGTGCAGCTCGCCCTGGACGCCGACAGCGCGGGGCAGGAGGCGATGATCCGCGCCGCGCGCGTGGCCGCCGGCCGCCGCGTCCAGTTGCGCGTCGTCCCGCTGCCCGAGGGCCTGGACCCCGCCGACCTCGTCCAGCAGCAGGGCGCCCAGGCGATGCGCGAGGCGGTGCGCTCGAGCGTGTCGTTCGTCACCTTCCGGGTGCGGCGGGCGCTGGACAGCGCCGACCTGAAGACCGCCGAGGGCAAGGATGCGGCCATCGACGAGCTGCGGCCGGTGTTCGTCGAGCTGCCGCCCAGCGCGCTGCGCGAGGAGCTCGTGCGCACGGTGGCCGACCGTACCGACCTCGCCCCGACGCTCGTGGCCTCGTGGCTGGCCGGGCCGCCGCGGACGGTCCCGGTCGACCGGCCGCCCACGCGCAAGCCTGCACCTCCGCCGCCGGCCGCCGAGCCGCGGCCTGCCCCGGCCCGCGCGCCGGCGGCACCAGCACCAGCGGCACCCACCGCGGCGGCCGCGGCGGAGGACGCGGGCTGGGAGGGAATGGAGGCCATGGAGCCCGACCCCGCGACGCTGGATCCCGACCGTCACGAGCACGCGCCGGAGGCGTCGGGGGGCGCTCCGCCTCAGCGGACCCCGGCACCGAAGGTCGCGGCGGGTCCTCCCAGCGATCGCGTGGACCCCCGGCCTGACGCAGCGGACAGCGGGACGCCGCCGGCGGTCGCGCCGCCGCCCGACGGCCGCCACGCCCGGACCGAGCGCGCGTTGCTCGTCCAGGTCATCGCCCGCCCCGACGTCGGCCGGCCGGCGCTGCGCGAGATCGGCGGGGAGGAGGCGTTCACCGACCCCGTCCACCGCCGGGTGGTCGCCCACCTCCTCGCCCACGACGGACCCCCGTCGGCCGGACTCCCCGACGACGACGCGCCGCTGTCCTCGCTGGTCGCCGGCCTCGTCGTCCGCGCCGGCGAGCAGCTGGCCGACGCCGCGACCCTGGAGGCCGAGGTCCTCAAGCTGCGCCTGGCGATGGTCGAGCGCCAGATGAAGCAGGCCCAGGCCACCGGCTCGGCGGACATCCCCGCCCTGGCCCGCGAGCGTCAGGGCCTCCAACTCGCCGTCCGCGAGGCGATCGGGCGGCACATGGACGCCGAGCGCTGACCCGCTCAAGACGTCAGGGCGCTGCGTGCCTGCGCCGCGCTGCGTTCGATCTCCGCGTACAGCGCGTCCAGTGCCGCTGGCAGGGCACTGGGATCTCGCTGGTCGTCGTGGATGAGCGAGATCGCGTCCTCGATGGCGCCCTCGCGCTGAAAGAGCTGTCCGAACAACGTCGAGAAGGCCGCCGCGGCCGCTTCACTGTTGGGATGATTGATCTGGTCGAGGAGGACCCGCAGTTTGCGCCCGGCGTCCTCGGAGACCAAAGGTCCCCGCCGGACGCAGTGGGCGGCCAGCCGCCACAGCAGCCGTGCGCTGTCGTCGTCGTCGAGCCGTCCGATCCGCCGGTCGGTCAGCCACGCCACATCATCGGCGTCGGTGATCCGCACGGTGAACAGCCGCTCGACGTCGATGATCGCGCCGTGCTTGAACGGCTTGACGTTGTCGAGGGTGTCAGCGACCCCGGCCACAGGAAGGATCGAGAACTTCTGGGTCAGCTGCATCTCGTTGGGGCCGGCTGAGCCGCGGACGGCGGCGCACAGCAACCGTCCGGACGGCGTGTCGCCGCGGCCGAGGACGTCTTCGATCTGGCACGGGTCATCGACGAGCACCGCGGCGACGACCTCGCCGTGGGCAAGGACGAACTGGTCCTTATTGGGGACGATGCGGCCCGGCGCCGGCGCCAGGCCGGGCGGGTCGGTCTCCCCGGCGACCGCCGTCAGCGGACGCAGCGGCGTGATGTCTGAGCGGACATGCACGTCGTAGAACGGGATCCGGCCGTCGTCCTGCGTCCAGCACACGTCTGCGAAGGCGAGCGCATCGGCGGGCGTACACGCCTGCAGCACAGGTCAGCCCCGACGCCGCTGCGGCAGGGCCGCCAGCAGATCGGGAGCGTCGAGCAGCTCCCGTTCCCAGGAGCGACGGGAGCCGTCGGCGAGCATGCCGGCCGGCTCTCGCCGCGTCGGCTGCTCGACGGAGGCCAACGGCAGCACGCCGACCCGCTGTCGGGTCTCGGCGAGGAACGTGTCCCAGCCGGCCGGCGCATCCATTGCCTGCAGGGCGGCGGTGGCGCGGATCTTCCACTGCTCGATCGCGTCGGCGTCCCAGAGGTAGAGGAACGCGTAGGGGCGCTCGACGCTGCCGTGGTCAGACGCGGCCATGCTGGTCGCGGTGTCGAGCTGTTGCTGGGAGCGGGCCTTCCAGGCGTGGGTCATCGTGATCGTGGCGGACGGCAGCACAAACGTCCCGGTGAGTCCTTCGGCCTGCACCTGCTTGACGGTCACCTCGGTGTCGAGGACCTGATCGGCGGCGCAGCGCTGGACGCCGACGTCCAGTCGCTCGCCGGCGTCGGTGCGCAGTCGCACGAGCGCGTCGGAGACGTCGATGTCGACGATGACCGCCTGAAGGGTCAGGAACTCGATCGACCGGCGTGCGAGGGCGGTTTCGTGGCGCTCGACGGCGCCGGAGAGCTCCGCGACCGCCTGCGGTGCGACCGCTTGCAGCAGCGTCCCGACGGCCCGCATGTCGCCTGCCGGCAGTTCTCTGAGATGCCGGCGCAACGCCTCGGCGATCCGGACGAACTCGGCCGTGGCAAAGAGCCGGCGCGTTTCCTCCTCGGCGGCGCGGATGGCCCGGGGCACCTCACCGTCGGTGCGCCGTCGGCCACTGCAGAGCACAGGGACGAGACTGGCTTCGGAGAACAGCCGGACCTTCTGGTTGAACCCGTCGATCCGCGCGGGCGGGGCGAGGCGTTGTGACTGCACCCAGCGCTGCCACGTCCGGTCGGCCGCGAGCCTGCGCATCTCGTGCTTCGTGTGCAGCCCCGTCAGCGTGACCATTGGAGCCACGATAACACGATCGCGCCACCGTGGCGTGATCGCGCCTCAGCGTCCGCGGGGGGAGGAGCCTCCGGAAGGCACGTCCAGCCGTCGCTGCTCGAACCGCAGTCCAGCGTGCGCAGAGATCTGCTCGAAGTCGCCGTCCAGGTGCACGATGCCGCATCCCCGCTGGTGGGCGAGCGCGGCGGTCACCAGGTCGGGCATGGGGAGACGGTGGGCCTCCGGGCTCACGGTGGCGAGCGTCTGCATGGCGTTCGCGGCCAACTCGAACGTCTCCCCGTCCACGGGCAGCACCGCCATGCCGCTGGTCAGGACTCGGCGCTCGGCGGCAACCTGTTCACCCTGGGGACCTCGCATCAGCTCGAGCAGCACCGTGGGGGAGAGCACGAACTCAGCGGTGTCCTTCTCACCGATGATGGCGTCGAGCTGGACGCCGATCTCGGGGTGGTGGCGCCGAGACCAGGCGGACGTGTCCGCGATCCAGCGCACGGCTACACCGGCTGACGCTCGAAGGCGTCGAACGTCTCCTTGAGGTCGGCTGCGGCATCCCCGTAAGGGTTGGGTGCGCGCAGCATC